>PMBV01000458.1 GCA_003153055.1 Myxococcales bacterium | reverse complement strand
GCCCAGGGGCTGCCGAACAGCACGTGCTCGTCTCCTGGCGCGGGGTAGTCAGCCATGTTGAGCCGCACGAGGCGATCGGCGCTGCCGAAGAGGTACTCGGCCAAGAGCTTCGCCAGGTGGGTCTTGCCGACGCCGGTGGGCCCGGCGAAGAGGAAGACGCCCAGGGGCCGGCGCGGGTTGTTGAGCCCGGCCTTGAGGAGCGCCACCGACTGGAGCACCGCCGACAAGGCGTCCGACTGGCCGAGCAGCCGGGTGCCGAAGAAGCGCCCCACCTCTTCGAAGTCGAGGGGGACGGCGTCGTCGGCGATGAAGCGAGGGAGGCGAGTGGTGCTGCAGAAGCGGGTCAGCACGTCATGGCCGGTGACGCGTTCTCTCGAGGCGCTGGCGGCCTCGGTCACCGTCTCGCGCAACAGCTCGATGGCCTTGCGAGGCAGCCGCTGGGCGAGGAGGAACTTCACCGACAAGCGCAGGGCCAGGTCGCAGGCCGACGGGTCGATGGGCAGGCCTTGCTCTACCTCGAGCTCCTCGGCGACACGGGACAGCACCCACCGCGCGCGCTCCATGGTGGGCTCGTTCACCACTACCAAGTGGAGCCGCTCAGCCAAGGCGTCATCGCTCTTGAGGAGCTCGGAGGCTTGCCGGGCCTGGGTTTCGAAGATGAAGCGGAGGTGTCCGGTGCGCAGTGCGCGGATGAGCACGGGCACCAGTGAGCTGCCCTGGACCGCGCCCACGTCACGCACGAAGACGATGGTGTTGGGAACTTGGCCCAGGTGCTCGAGGAGCTCCTCGAAGAGCTCGGAGGCGCCCTTGGGGGTGTTGGTGCGAGCGAAGATGCCGGCCGCCGTGACCTCGACGATGCGAGCGCCCTTGAGCACCTCGGGGACGTTGCCTTGCTCGATGCGGCGGGCGAGCTCCTGCACCACCGCGGTCTTTCCCACGCCCCCTTCGCCGGCCAACAGCGGTGCCTTCTCGCCCCGGGTGACGAGGGTCGCCAGTTCGGCGGCGGGTTGATCAAGGCCATGCCCGCTGGCGAGCCGCCCAGCCTTCACGAGCGCTGACAAATCACGCTCGATGAGCGTCGTGATGCTGTCGACCCCTCCGGTTCCGCGTTTCTTCCCCATGCGCACCTCTCCAGACGCGACCGCGGCCGGGCTGCTGACTGATGGAAGTTGCCAGAACCAGTGGCGAAGTCACGGGGCACGCCGACGCCCTACAGTGGCTACACTTGTAAATAAGTTTGGCTTGTGTAGAAGGCGGTCCTCCCCGAGTGGTGGGCCAAAGGGCTGCTTGCCCGGGGGAGCAGGAGGAGTGATGAAGGACGTGATGCTCCAAGTGGGAGACCGAGCCCCAGACTTCGAGGCCGTCAATTGTTCCGGGGAACCGGTGCGTCTGGCGGACCATCGGGGCAAGCGGAAGGTGGTGCTGTTCTTCTTCCCCAAGGCCTTCACGCCGGCGTGCACGGTGGAGGTGCGGAACTTTCGAGACAACTACGAGCGCATCACGTCTCTGAACGCGGAGCTCATCGGGGTGTCGGTCGACCGGGCGGAGCGGAACTGTGAGTTTGCGCGAGCCGAGGGCCTGCAGTTTCCGTTGATCGGCGACGCGTCGCGGACCATCTCGGAGTTGTATGGGGTGGTGTGGCCGGTGCTGAAGATCGATCGCCGGGCGACGTTCCTCATCGACGAGAACGGCGTGGTGGAAGATGTCATTCATCACGAGGTTCAGGTGTACCGGCACCTCGAGGTGGTGCTCGAGCGGCTGGAGGCCAAGGGGAGACAAGGCTCAGCGGGCTGAAGTGGGAGGGGCTGGGGCGCCTCCCTCAGCGCCCCTTACTTCTTCACCTGAAACCGCACCTTCTCCGTCCCCAAGGTGAACTCGTCCCCATCCTTGATCTTCCTCCGAGTCACCTTGTCCTTCGCTGGGCCGAAGAACGTCCCATTGGACGAGTTCAGATCCTCCAACGCGAACTCGCTCCCCTCGCGGGTGATACGGCAGTGCTCACGCGACACCCGGTTCGACTCGATGACGAAGTCGCAGGTTTTCCCCCGGCCGATGGTGAACGAATCACCCCCCATCTTGTAGGGGTCGCGACCCGTGACGAAGAGCACCAGCGACGGGCGGCCACCGCCACCGGCGCCGCGAGTCGGGGGCGCCTCGGGCTCCGGCTCGGGTTCCGGTTGCGGCTCGGCCCCCATTCCGAAGTCGTCACCGGCATCCACATGGTCGAACGGGTTGCCCTCGGGCTCCAGGTCGAGGTCGTGGTGCGGCATCGGCTCGGGCTCCGGCTCGGGCTCAGGTTCAGGCTCCGGCTCGGGTGCACGGCGCGCCGCGGATCCAGAAGACTTGGGCGGCGCCGTCTTCCCCACGGACCCCCCGACGACCGCCTTCTGGGGGTCGCCCCCCGGCGCTCTGCCCGGCACGACGTATCCGTTGAGCCGAGCCAGTGTGAAGACCGCCTGCGCCACGAGACCGTTGGTGTCCACGCCCATCTCCGCGGACATCGATTCCAGCGCCTCCCAGAGGTGGGCGGGCATCGAAATGGCTTTCGATTCAGACATGCCACGGCACCTTAGCGCTCGGAGCCCTCCTGTCGACTTGTCTTTCCTGCTCCATCGCCCAGGGAGGTATGTAGCAGCCGGCACAACCATGGCTCCCCCCCGACCGAAGAAGACACCCCTCCGCCGCCCCTGGTGGCTCCGCTGGTCGGCGCGGCTGGTTGCCTCGTGGCTCGTGGTGTCGGTCGGCGCCGTGGCCCTCGTGCGGTTCATCGACCCGCCTACTTCGGCCTTCATGGTCGCCAGGCGCCTCGAGGCCCGCCGCGCCAATGACCGGGGCTTCACCCTCAAGCAGACCTGGCTGCCACTCTCGCGCATCTCACCGCACCTGCAGCTCGCCTTCATTGCCGGGGAAGATCAAAAGTTCGCCAACCACTGGGGCTTCGACGTGCAAGCCATCGAGGACGCCATGGAGGACCACCTCGAGGGCCGCTCCTCTCGCGGCGCCAGCACCCTCACCCAGCAGGTCGCCAAGAACCTCTTCCTGTGGAACGGGCACAGCTGGGTCCGAAAGGCCCTGGAGGCCTACTTCACCGTACTCCTCGAGCTCCTCCTGCCCAAGCGCCGCATCCTCGAGCTCCACCTCAACCTCGCCGAGCTGGGCAATGGCGTCTACGGGGTCGAGGCCGCGACCCGCGCCTTCTACGGAAAGTCGGCCGCCACCGTGGGTCCTCAGGAGGCCGCTGCCCTCGCGGCCGTGCTCCCCAACCCCAGGGCGCGGCGCGTCAGCGCACCTTCGCCGTCGGTGCAGGAGCGCGCCGAGTGGATCGCCGACCAAGCCCGGCGCCTGCCCCCGGACACGCTGCGGAGCCTGTGACCGTCGCTCCCTCGAAAGGGACGCGGCGTGGTAAACCTTCACGCGATGACGTCGGACACGCCCGGGTTCGCAGACCGAATCCGCCTTCAGTTGGGTCGGTTTCTTTCCTGGTCACCGGCGGCTCGCTTCCTCGGGCTCTTCGCCTTCTCGTCCGCCCTGGTCGTGCTCTGGGCCCTCTTCGCCCTCTGGGTGCCCCTGGTCGCGACCCTCGCCACGCTGTCCGGCCTCGGGGTGGTGGTCCTGCTCATCGGCCTGGTGAACACCACGCTCGCCGAGAAGCTCCACGACGTTCGAAAGGGCAAGAGCCGCGTCCTCGCTCACGGGCACACCCTCATCCTCGGCTCGGGCGAGAAGCTCTACGCCATTCTCGAGGAGCTCAAGGAGGCCAACGCGACCGTGCCCGGCGCGGTGGTGGTGGTGCTGGCTGCGCAGCACAAGGAAGAGGTCGAGACCAGCATCCGCGAGCGGCTGGGTGACCTCAAGCCCACCCGGCTCGAAGTGCGCCAGGGCAGCCCATTTCTGGTGTCTGACCTCCAGAAGGTCGGCGCCGGGCGTGCAAGGAGCATCATCGTCCTGTCTCCCGAGGACCCGGAGCGTCGGCGCGCCGGAGCCGACGAGCTCGCCGCCATCAAGACGCTCCTGGCCCTTCGACGAGTGCCCGGCGCCTTGGCCGACAACTACGCGGTGGTGGAGCTGCCCGACGACAGCCGCCGAGCCGTGGTGGAGCGGTTGGGGGGCGGCGGCATCGAGCTCGTCACCGTCAGCGACACCTTGTCTCGGTTGATGGTGAAGATGTCTCGGCAGAGGGGCCTCGCCCAGGTGTATCGAGCGCTCCTCAGCTTCAAGGGCAGCGAATTCCATTTCAAGGACATCCCTCAGCTCATCGGGCGGCCCTTCGGCAAGGCCCAGTGGCACGTCGATGGCGCGGTGGTGTGCGGTGTGAGGAAGAAGGCGGGGAAACTCCTGCTCAACCCGCCCGACGAGCTGGTGCTCGAGCGCGGTGATGAGCTGTTGGTGGTGGCCGAGAACGGCGACTCGACCACCCTCGTGCCGGCCAAGAAGCCCCCCGTGCCCGCTGGGTTCAGCGGCGCCTCCGCCGTGGCTCGCCGCCCCGAGCGGTTCCTCGTCTGTGGGCGCTCTCCCAAGCTGGCCGAGGTCTTGAGGGCGCTCGACCAGGCTGTCCTCCCCGGCTCCGAGGCGTGGCTGATGCTGGGGTGGACCAAGGAGGCGTACAGCGAGTTCCTCCGCGGCGAGCTCGGCACTCAGAAGAACCTGCGGTTCAGCCACGTCGAAGGCGACCCGACGTTGGCCGAGGACCTCGCCAAGGTCGTCGCCCCAGGCTTCGGAGTCGTGATGGCGATGGCCGACACCTCGCGCGACCAGGAGGAGGCCGATGCGCGCACCGTCATCACCGTGCTCCTCCTCCGCGACCTGTTCGGGCAGCTCGAGAGCCCCCCACCGCGCATCATCTCGGAGGTCCTCGACCCCAGAACCAAGGAGCTCCTCGAGCAGGAGCGGGGGGCCGATTTCGTGGTGTCTCATGAGCTGACGTCGATGCTCCTGGCCCAGATTTCTCAGCGCCGTGAATTGAACCTCGTCTTCAAGAGCCTCTTCGACTCCGGAGGCAATGAGTTGTATTTGAAGCGCAGCGCGTGCTTCGCCACCGCCGGCCAGCCAACGCCGTGGCCAGTCATTCAGAAGGTCGCCCGGCAGCGAAAAGAGGTGGCGATTGGCTACTTCCTGGAGGGCGCCGCGCCCGTGCTCAACCCTCCCAAGGCCTCCGTGGTGACGTTCGCCGAAGGTGACCGGGTCATCGTCCTCGCGACCGACGACAGCGAGGCTCGCGAAGATGTGCGCGGCGGAGTGCTGGGGCCACCGCTGGCGCCCGTCTCCCAGACACGCACCCGCTCGGCGCTGCTGCCTCCGCTCGTGGTGGAGGAGCCGTCTCTGGTGACCGCTGGGCCCCGCGTCAAAGGGCCCAGCAACGAGCCCAGGACACCCTTGCCGTCGAAGCCGAAGGTGTAGCCCGAACGTGGCGCCCTGGCTCCGCCGCCGGAGGGAGTCGTTCGGCGCTCTGGGGCTCCTCGGAGTGCTCGTGGCGGCGAGCCTCGGCCTTGCTCAGGGCCGGGTGTTCTCGGCTGGCCAACTGGCGGTCGCGAGGGTGCACCACACGGCGACGGCGCTGAAGGACGGCCGGGTGCTGGTCGTCGGTGGGCGGGGCCTCGACGGGCTCACCGCGTTGACCTCGGTCGAGCTGTTCGACCCACGGTCTGGGCGGTGGAGCAAGGCGGCGCCGATGTCGACGGGTCGCTCGCAGCACACCGCCACGCTCCTCGACGACGGCCGCGTGCTGGTGACCGGTGGCCTCACCCAGGTCTCGAGCCCCGACGCGGCGCGCTTCGTCGCCCTCGAGTCGGCCGAGCTCTATGAGCCCAAGACGAACCGCTGGGTACCCACGGCGCCGATGGCCGAGGCGCGCAATGGGCATACCGCGACGCTCCTGGCCGACGGCTCGGTCCTCGTCGTCGGAGGAGCCCGTGAGCAGCGGGTCGACCTCGGGGCCGTGGAGCGCTTCGACCCGAAGAGCGGGCGCTTCCAACGGCTCACGCCCCTCATCATTCCGCGGGCCCAGCACCTCGCCGTGCGGCTCGCCGATGGCAGCGTCGTGGTGCTCGGAGGGCGGAGCCATGGCGCCGCGTCAGGAGCCCCGGTCGTGCTGGACGCCGTCGAGCGGCTGGTGCCGACGACGCTGACGTGGCAGCTCGTGCCCCCGCTGGCCGAGGCTCGCCAGCGGAGCGCCGCCGTGGCGCTGGGCGACGAGCTCCTCGTCATCGGGGGACAGACGCCGAATTCGAGCACCAACCTCGTCGAGGGCTGGAGGCCACCGGCCACCTCGTGGACCGCGCGGCCGAGCCTGTCGATGGGGCTCGCGGGGCACACTGCCTCCGCGCTGCCCTCGGGAGACGTCGTCGTCATCGGCGGGGAGCTGCCGAGCTCGGTGGATACCCAACGGATTCAGCGCTGGCGGCACGAGCTCGAGCAGTGGTGCCTGGCAGGTGAGCTGCGGGCCTCGCGCAAGGGCCACACCGCCACCCTCTTGCCCGATGGTCGGGTGCTGGTGGTGGGCGGGACCTCGGGAGGTCTTCCAGAGGTTTCGGCTGAGGTGTGGGAGTCGTCGGCAGGGGCGTGTGAGGCGCTCCCCTCACTGCCGGCGGGTTGGTGACGAGACGTCAGACGCCGTGGCGCTGGCGAAGCGCGTCCATTGTCGCGTCATCGAGCTCGCCGGTGACGGTGAGCTTCGCGTCCTCCTGAAAAGCCCGCAGCGCGTAGGGCAGACAGGCGAGTGGATCCTCCCCAGCCACCCCGTACCCCAGGTTTGCCAGGCGCGCCGCGGCGCCCTCCCGCTCCTTCGCAGGGCGCAACGCTCCCAAGGCGAGCGTCCACCTCGCGGCCGGGCGATCCTTCGCACCCTCGACCGTCAGGAGCGCCTGGGTCGCCTGCGCCGGCACCACCGCCTCGCACCAACCCTCACCATCGGTCGTGACCTTGGTGTTGGTGTCGCCCACCTTGATGGAGCACGACGCGCCGCTCGTGGCCTTCTCCGCCCCGTCGAGCGCGCGGCTCATCAGACGCACGCGCACCCGCGCTTTGGGTCTGGTGACGACGAACGTGTGAGTTTGGCCCGTCGCGACCGCCACCTTCTTGGGTGTCACGTCTGGGATGACCAGCTCGTCGCCCGGTGACAAGGTGAACGGGTCGTCACGCTTGGCACGAAGGGCCTTGTTCTCGGGAGCGTCCCAGACCGCTTTCCACTTCTGGGCTCCATTCTCAGCCGCGACGCTGAGCGAACAGTCTCCGAGCTTGACCGTGTGACGCTTTGGCATGACTGCTCCGTCAGACAAGTGATGTTAGTCGATTCATCGATTCGAGGCCAACGTGGGTATGGCCTGAACCATTGACTCGCGCAGAGGTGACCCGTCTAATCGAAACGTCCGCGACCATGCAAACTCCCCCGAACGCTCCCGTGGTGTACGAGTCCGACGTCGCGAGGACTCCAGACCCTGCCAGTGGCCGTGCCAGCGCCACGTTGTTTCCCAAGACGATGGCCTTCCTCGCGGTGTCGGCTCGTTTTCATGGCCGGCCAGTGGGGGGGCTCGAGACCCGCTTCTTTCGCGCCAACCCTGACGGCACCAAGGGTGACCCCGTCGGAGAGCCCATGCTGACGGACAGCGATGGTGTCGCGCGACTCCCGCGACTTCTGGCCATCGGCCACTACGTCTGCGAGCTCGAGCACCAGGAGCCAGTGGTGGTCACGACGGTCCCCGAGCTGGCCAGCGCCCTGCCGCTCGCGCTGCCGATCGGCCGTCACCTCGTCGAGGACGAGGGCGGGCTCGACGCCGAGGCTCATGATTCGGAGGAGGGGTAATGGCTCCACCGCCCGGCGTGGCGTTGACGATGCAGCCTGGCGCGAGCGACCGTCTGGCGCCGCTCGGAGTCTATGATGTCTACCTTCAAGGGGTCGCTCCCGGCGAACACGTCGAGGTGACGTTTTGGGAGACCGACGGCACCGACGAGGAGCAGCGCCGGCCTGAGCGCCAGCTCGGGAGCGTGGCGGGGAAGGCCGCCGTATCGGCCAAGTACCCCGGCCGCGTGACCATCGTGCCCGACGCACCGCCACCCGAGGTTCCGAAGTCAGAGATGGAGAAGCCGGTGCCGCCGGTGGTTGGCTTCCGCTTGCTCGCGGCCGTGGACAGCAAAGACAAGGCAGACCCTCCGCTCTACCGCTTCACGCTCGCCGACGCGAAGGCAGACGTCGACGAAGGTGACGCGTGGGAGTTGGTCGCGAGGGTCAAAGACCTCGAGCTCGAGTCACCCGTCTACACCATCGCGCGAGTCCGCCGCGGGTTGGGCACGGCCGACGCCACCTACCGGCCGCACGACGGCGACCAGCTCGAGCTCTACAATGACGGGTGTACTGACGAGCACGGGTCGGGCGGCGCCTTCCATGACATGCTCGCCGCGCTCGAGCAGGCCAAGAGCTTCGTGTTCATCGCAGACTGGTCGTTTCACCCGTTGTTCCGGCCGTCGCGAGTCGGCCCGGCGGCGGTCGCGACCTGGGAGAACTCCATTGGCGCGCTCCTCCACGCCAAGGCGAAGGCCGGGGTGCTGGTGGCGATCCACGCGTGGAATCACACCAACGTGGCTGCCCCAGACAGTCAGAACGACAACGGTCAAGAGGTGTTCGTCAGCATGATTGGCGGGAGCCGGCCGAAGAACCTGCTGTGGCGGGCCCNNATGTCGCATCACCAGAAGTTCGTGGTGATGGACGCTCCGGCGCCTCCGGGCGCTTCGGACGACCGTCGGGCGCTTCGGGTTTTCTTCGGGGGGCTCGATCTCACCCAGGGCCGCTACGATTGGCCGGCGCACCCCATCTTGCCTCCGGCTCGCGGCGTGGTGTCGAGCTGGCCCTTGGTGCAGGCGTGGCACACCCCAGACTTCGTCGCGGAGCACACCGAGACTCGCGACGGAGGAGATGGGGAAATGACCGTCACCGTGCCCCAGGTCGGGTACCAGACCAACGAGTGGTACAACGCCGAGTTTGGTGGCGACACCAGCATGCCGCGCCAGCCCTGGCACGACATCTACGGGAACGCCTGGGGGCCAGCGGCGTGGGACTTCGTGCGAGAGTTCGTCGGTCGCTGGGGCTGCGACCCCACGTGGGATCCAACGTGGGGCGACAACAGCAAGGCCCAGATGGAGCAAGTGCACGCCCTGTTCCGGGGCCTGTTCGACTCGAAGACCTACCGCCAGCAGTGGGAGCCCCATGGCGGGCCGTTTACGAGCCAGGTCTGCCGGTCGATCATCAAGTCACACTGGAACGACGAGCTCGAGGTCGAAGAGAAGGACCGCAACGGCCGCGTCACCGGCCGCGAAAAGGAGCTCTTCTGGCACCAGGAGGACCTCAAATCGAGCCACGAGGAGAGCATTCTCCGCGCGTACCGCACGGGCATCCGCCAGGCCGAGAAGTTCATCTACATCGAGACCCAGTACTTCATCGGCGGCGGCAAGAAGTGGGGCGTCGACAGCGTCAAGAACGACATTCCGGTGCGCATCGTCGAGCGCATCAAGGAGCGGCGCGCCGACGGAGTCCCCTTCCATGCGTACATCATCATCCCCATGTACCCGGAGGGCGACCCGGTGAGCTGGGCCATTCAGGAGCAGCGGTGGCTCGAGTGGCGGACCATGGAGTGGATGATTCGAGAGCTCGGCGATGATTGGTCGAAGAACCTGTCATTCTATTTTCCCGCGAACTGGCACGACGTGCCCGCGACCGAGTGGAACAAGAACGGAGCGCGACGGGAGCGGGTAAACGCACACAAACGATATATGATTTATGTCCACTCGAAGCTGATGTTGGTGGATGACCGCTTCGCCATCTTCGGGAGCGCCAACCTCAACGAGCGTTCGGTGGCGGGGGATCGAGACACCGAGATAGTCTGTACATTCTGGCCGACGCTGGGCCGCGAGCGAGACGCCATCAAGAAGCTCCGTGCGTTTCGCCAGCGGCTCTGGGGAGAGCACCTCGGCCAGGACCCAGCGCTCCTCGCTCAATGGGACCACCCGGAGATGCCTGGTTGCTCCGGCCGGGTGCAGGCGCTGGCCCTGGCCAATTACACAGCGCTGCGAAGCACGTCGCGAAAGGCCCACGAGGGCGCGCTCTGTGGGTTGCCCTTTGCGTTGTCGAGCGCCAACCAGTTGATGCTCCTGACGGTGGCGGCTGGGCCGGAGGGCTCGGGCGACCTCCTGCCTGACAGCCCGGAGTCGAACGTCTCCAAGGCGACGAAGGCCGGGTGGGCCTGGTCTTCACCTGGCTCGTGGACCATGCGGAGAATGGGGGTCGCCGAGTGACCGGTCGACCTCGAGCGTCACTCGGGTGAGGTTGGGGAGGTCGTGGAACTTCGCCCACTCTCGTGAATCGGGGGGATCTCGATCGGCGCGGACTCCGGGCAGTGGGAGCTCTGGGAGCTTGCCGGCGGGGGCGCCGATGAGTGCGCCACGCATGCGACCGTCGGAGGCTTGGAAGATGACGGCCGTGGCGAGGCGGAGCTCGTTGGCGCGAAGGGCCTCATCGACGGCGAGGAGCCAGGCGCGGGCGAGCTCGGAGTCCGTGGCTGCCCCTGCTGCGCTCGCTTCGACAGGAACGATCCTCTCGGAGCGGATACCCTTGGCGGCGTTCTTCGCATCGAGGAGGGCATAGGGGTTCTCCGGCTTTCCCTGGGCACGGTCGAGCGCAATCACCCCCAGCGCGTAGGCGGCCGCGGCAAGGCCGTCGGGCCAGTCGTTGCCCTGGACCTTCCAGAGGTCTTGCGGTGGCTGCGATGGGAGCGGCCGATCGAGTGAGAGCTCGGGTGGCAGGAGCGGGACCCCGCCGACCTCGTGCGGACCGGAGACCTTCTCGAAGGCATTGAGGAGCCGCGCGGACTCGGCCCTCGTTGGGACCGCCTGCTCGGCAGCTCGCATGAACGTGCCGATGGCCCAGGACTTGGTGAAGAGCTCCGGGCTGGGCAGCTCAAGCTGAGAGGTCTTGAGGTCGACGCCCGCTACCCACATCAGGTCCACCCGGAGGGTCTGCCTCGCGCCGGGGTGCTCGGGGTCGGCCAGGCGCTCCTCGACGCCGTGGGCGAGCTTCACGAGGTCGTCGATCGAGAGCTGCGACTCGCAGAGGATTGAGGCCGCCATGTAGCCGGGCGTCGACCCTTCGGGGGCGTAGATTTCGATGGTCGAGTCGCCGGTCAGCTTGACGCCGGGAGCCTGCTTGAAGAGGGTCTCGGCCGTGAGCAAGAAGGCGGTGCGGCTGCCGCCATAGGAGCGCAGGCCGAAGACCGCGCCGCGGGGTTTGTCGGGTGTGTCGGTCAGCAAGGTGGCATTTCCTCGAAGGCACGATGAGCGACAGCTGGCTGCCGTCATCATGACTGCCATGCAGAGCAAGACTCCAGGACGAACTGGCATCAGTGGACCCCGAGCGAGACATAGCGCGGTCAGGGCGCCGGTAGAACGAGGGATATTGCCTGCTTTCGTCTTGGGGGTCGGAGCTCCGCCGCTCGTGGAAATCGTCTCGAGGCTGAAGTACACGGTATCGAGGACTCTGGCTCGCGCTCGATGGGGCGGGGGGGATGAACACAATGTTGATCGTGTACGAGGTGGTATTGTCCGAGGGTGGAAATGCCGATGGCCTTCTTTCGAGAGAAGTACTCGAGGAGACCAAGGCGCAGATTATGACGATCGAGCAGGCCCGCGCGGTTGGGCTCTCACACGGGGAGCCACACGCGCAGGGGCTTGAGGTCCGCCTCATCGCCGTCTCACCTCATGAAGCGAGGTATGTTCAGAGCCGCCTGGAGTCGAGTCACGGGGTGCAGTCTTTCCGTGCTCACGAGGTCCCGTAGGGGCCTTCCGGCCGGCAACTTAGGGTCGTCTGATGGCCGCGACTGTCGACAACAGTCTATGCATCGCAGGCCGGTATTCGAGGAGCGTTCGACGCCAATCATCTCGCC
The DNA here is from genome assembly GCA_003153055.1 of Myxococcales bacterium. The sequence continues at coordinate 9,811 of PMBV01000458.1, read as the reverse complement.
TGGGTGAGGGCGCTCGGGAAGCTCTCATCGAGCGAACGCCCCATCCGCCACGGGGAGTGGACAAGGGTCTGCATGAAGACCCGACTGGAACCCAGCGACGGCTGTCTGGCTTAGGGCTTCTGGTACACCCGCGCGTACTCCACCTGGAACTCGATGGGGAAGATCGAGTCGTCTACCCCACCGGCCATGTCACCGCCGATGGCCAGGTTGAGGAGGAGGTACTGGGGCGCGTCGAAGGGCCAAGCGTCGTGGCCGGTGTGCGGATTCGTGTACCGGTGGTACTCGTGGCCATCGACTCCAAAGGAGAGGAAGTCCTTGGTCCACTCCAGTGTGTAGTCGTGGAACGCGGAGCAGGCGTCGCCGACCTGGGTGTTGCTGCCGTTGCCAGAGGTCCCTGCAGTGGCCTGGCAGTGCACCGTTCCGTAGATGGTGGTCGCTCGCATGCCCACTTGCTCCATGATGTCGATCTCTCCGTCGCCGGGCCACGCACCGCCGGTGCCGAGCATCCAGATGGCCGGCCAGCTCCCGTTGCCGCCCGGCATCTTCGCGCGAACGTCGATGAAGCCGTAGGTCCAGCTGGCCTTGCCGCGCGTGATGAGTCGGGCCGAGGTGTAACTCTGAGCGCCGTAGTCCGACGCCCAGGTGGCGCGCTCCTTGCGACCGGTGATGGTGAGTCGTCCTCCCGCGACTCGTGAATTCTCGGCGCGAGCGGCCGAGTAGTACTCGAGCTCGTTGTTGTACCAGCCGGTCTTGTTGGCTGCGGTGTCGTAGTCCCACTTGCTCGAGTCGGGCAGTGGCCCCGCCCCGTCGAACTCATCGGCCCATACCAGCTGGTAGCTGGCTGGCACCCACGAGGGCCGCGACGGAGGGCCCGCGTCTGTCGCTGAATTCGGCCCGGCGTCCACTGCGCCGGCGTCTGGGCTCCCCGCGTCCGCGTGCCCGCCGTCTTCGGCGACGCCCGCGTCGGTGTGTGTCGTGCCTCCCGCGTCCGGGATGTGGACACCGCTGTCGATCGTGTTCGCGCTGCCTCCCCCTCCCGTCCCGTCTGCCATCCCGCCTCCGGTCCCAGCACTGCCTCCTCCTCCGGCCCCACCGGGGGCCCCAGCGTCGTTGGTCCAGCCGCCTTCCGCATCGAGTGACGCCGCGAACCCCTCGCAGCCGGAAACCGCCAGCACGAGGAGCCCCAGGAGCCAGCAGCGCCGGTGCGCCAGCGCGGCCGAGGGCGCGGAGGCGTCGGTGCCCGTCGAGGTGAGTACAAGACAGCGGAGGCGGTATGGAGTCATTTCCTTCTCCGGCCGGGGAGCAGCGACGGCTGCCGGTCGCATAGAGCGCGACGGAGCGAAAGGGGGTCATCGGCTGCTCCAGCCCTTCAGGCAGGCCTCGATTCCCTGACCCACATGCGCCCTCCTCCGACTCTGTCCTACAGCCACGAGAGGCGAATAGGAGCATCGATGAGGTCTCGAATCAGCAAGCAGCCGTCAACCAAACCGCAGGTCAGCGTCGACCGCCCCCGGAATCCTGGTGCGAGCCCGCCCGCGACCAAACAGTCGGCCCCGCAGGCGACCGGCTGGAAACCTCGCCGGCCCGCCGGTGGATCCGCGCCCCCTGGTGCTCCCGCGTCCCAGCCTTCCACCAGCCGCGCGCCCGCGGGCTCGCCGAAGCCGAATGAAGCCTCGACGAGCCTCGCGGCGAATCGCCAGCCGGCGGCCGCCCCACCAGGGGGTCAGGCCCCGTTCAAGCCTCGCACGGACCTCACGCCGGCGGCCACCGAGCAATTGACGGCGCGACACCAGCACTACTCCTCGGTTGTCGGCGCCCTCGAGCAGCAGGTTGCACAGATGCCCCCCGGGGCCGCGCGGGATCGGGACGCCGCGGCGCTCGCCGGGATCAAATCGGATTTCGGGCAGTTCTCTCGGCTCCTCCAGGGGCCGCAAGCGGGGGGCCCCCAGAGGTTCTTCGGTGGCGCTCAGGACACCATCGAAATGCAGCGCGTGTCTGATCGAATGCGGCAGAGCGTGGCTGACATGTCACTTTCCAACCCGGCGGTGCTGTCCAAGATCGGCCGGTTCGATCAGCGGCAGGCTGTTTCCGAGAGCATGGTGGCAAAGATGGCGCAGGACCAGCTGAACGCCGTCAATCGCCTTCCCATCGAAACCGTCCCCGGTCGAATGGAGTTCCTCGACAACCTGAAAGCTTCCTCGGGAGGCATGAAGAACGACGTCAAGTTGGCCTCGGGGGAGGCAGCGATGCAGGGGCGGGTCCTCGACACACTCGGGGCGGCATTGACCGGGGTCGGCCAGGCAGAGGCCGGGAGTAAGCCCCAGGTGAAGCACCAGATCGGCAGCATGCTCGGGCCGAAGATGACCGAGACCTTGGGCCTCGACACCCGGAGGCCCAACGAGAAGTTGGCCAGCAAGGTGAACCTGGCCTACGGCGACCTCGTTCACGCCAGCCCACAGGGGAAGAAGGACTTCGACGTCACGCCCAACCCGAACGCCAAGGGCGCGTTGGGCACCGAGGACTTCCTCGGCGCCCTCGATGGCGGGCTCGCGAAGAAGAGCCACGGACTTGGGCTGAACGTGGTGAAGACCGGCACCCAGATGGCCGTCGGCGCCTCGCCGGACCTGCAACTGACAGGTGCGCGTCCGGGCGAGCGGTCGAAGACCCAGCACGCCGAGCTGGCCCCGGAGACCGCCGCCCAGCTCGAGCAACTCAGGAAGAGGGCCGGGGCTCCACCGAATATGGCGCCGCTCGACCGGCTCTCTGACGTCGGCCGCCGCGCCGCCGAGGAGCGCCGGATGGGCGACCTCAAGGTGTCGCTGCAGCAATCCTTTGGGTCGGGCATCACCAACCAGCTCGCGGGTGCCGATTCGCTGCTCAACCCCAGGCCACAGCTGGCGGGACAGAAGGCCAACCTCCTCGAAGCGACGATGGGTGAGCTGATGCAAGGCAAGACAAAACAAGACATGCTCGACACCATCTCCGCTGCTCGAGTGGAGCACCAGTCTGTCCTCGGCAGCCAGCTGGGGCCCGCGGGTGGTGGCCGCACCGCCACCGCGCTGAACGACATGGAGCAGGCCATCAACAGGTTCTTCGATAGCTGACCGCGGGTGTCCGCGCTGGGCGCTCCGCCACGGCCACGGCCCGGCGCCACCGAGGGCAGCGCTGCGCATCAACGTAAGCCGGTAGGGCGCGAAGGAGTGAGGAGCTTCCCAAGGTGTTCGAGGCTGAGTACCAGCGTCGCCGGGACGAGGTGGCGTGATTCGTGAGACGAGGGCCAAGCGGAGGCGCGTCGATGCGAAGTGCCTCGCGTCCGCGTGCGGTGTGCTGCTGCTGCTCGCGTCGTGCACGCACCCCCTCTTCGCTCAAGGACTCAGACGAGTCGACGAGGGCCCGCTCCCCCGGGGAGTCCAGTCGTGGTCGGCTCGCGAGTGCGGCGAGTGTCACGCGAAGGCGTACGACCGCTGGGCCGAGAGTCGGCACTCCGCGGCCTGGACCAACCGGCTCTTTCGCACCTCGTTCGAGGTAGAGCCTTCAGAGTGGTGCCTCGGGTGCCACACCCCGCTCTCAGCCCAGCGGGCCGAGCTCGGCCAGCGACGCGCCTTGAGATTCGAGCCCATGATGCCGGGCCTTACTACGATGAAGACTGTTTGCTTTGGGCGCTACCTTCTCGACGTGCCGCGAAAGGCTGAGTTCGCGTTGGGCTTCGCAAAATCGGATGCGATCAGGATAGAGTCCGTGGCGCCGAGGTCGACCGATGCGGAGTTTCGAGAGAAGCTCGCCGCTCGAGAGATCGAGTTACGCGCGCTCAGGCATGATACCGAGGGAACCAGATTGCGTGGCGTATCTGAGTTGCCTGGCAACAGAGGAAGGATGTTTCTCTACCGCGAGGATGCCGGCGACCGCAGAATGACAATAGTTGAGGCGCTGGTTCGCCACGATTCTGCCGAATGGCTTCTCAGATTTCAGGCTTCCGACAGGGATGTTTCCGATGTGAAGCGGGATATGGAAGAAGTCGCTGCGTCGCTCTCGGTCCGCGCCATGACGGACATCCCGGTAGATCCGGGTGTCTGTATTCGAGACAGCTTTCTCATGCGCTCGCCCCACGAGGTGGAGGAGTTCGCCGGCGGCGCGAAAGTCGAGGAGTTGTCATGGAGCCTCAGCCTTCGCTCCGAAACCTCCAAGCCCTACAAGCAGAGCGAGCAAATGCTCACGCGCATGGCCGATTCGATCGGCATGGCCGGTGGATTCGCCTCTGGTATCAAGGTGCTGCGCAAGCGGGAAATCATGCTCGATGGCCGCAAGGGACAAGAGCACGTCGCTTTGTTCCCCGGTGAGCACGTGGTTTCGTTCGACGCGCGGCTCGAGCTCTACGGCGACGGCACCTACAAAGTGCCAACGTTGAAAGTGGAAATGGAAGCCAACCGCCTCGCTCCGCCCGATTCAAAGGACAAGCGGGTCTTCCTGTCTGATGACGAAGCGCTCGAGGTGTGGGACTTGGTGCTGAGGAACATTCGACCGCGGACCGGGGCATTCTGATTCTGAGCGGCGAGCTACCATCGGTTGCGTCTTCTGTCAGCGAAACGTGGCAGTGTATTTCGCCATGAAGCTCAAGATTCCATTCGTCGCGGCCGCGGTCTACCTGGGCCTGGTAGCAGTCGGTCACCTGCTCGCCCCTGTCGAGATGAGCGCTGGCATAGTTCCAGCTGACGCCTCCCCGGGAATGGTGGGTTTCCTGCGCCACTACGCCGCGTTGTTCGTCGGGATGGCGGCCGTCAACTGGCTTGCGAGGAACGCGGAGCCCTCGGTCGCGCGCAGAGCCATCGTGGTCGCCGACATGATGGCCTTCGGTTTGGCGGCGCTTCTCGACGTCGTGGCAGTCGCTCGTGGGGCTGGGCTCTCAGGCCTGGTGCCTGCCTCCATCAACTTGGTCATCGCCGCGATGTTCGCGACGGGGCGCGGCGCCATGCTGACCACGCCGGGTGCCGACCGAAGCTGACGGGCGTGATGGCCGCGAGAGCGGATCAACCCAGGGCCCGGAGCATCCTCGGCGAAGAGGGGCTGTCCTCGGCACGCTTGGGCACGCCGGCGATCGGCAGCGTCACCGTGAACGTCGTGCCCTTCCCCACCTGCGTCGTGAACGTGAGCGTGCCCCCGTGCTTGTCGACGACGATGGAGCGGGCAATGGCCAGGCCTTGTCCGCTGCCCCTCCCGACTTCCTTGGTGGTGAAGAATGGCTCGAAGACGCGGTCGCGGACCTCCTCGGGAATGCCACACCCCGAGTCTTCGATGTCTATCTGCACCGAAGCGCCGACCTGTCTCGTCGCCACGTGGATGAGGCCCTTCGTCCCGCCTTGGCCCACCACGTCTTCGACCGCGTGCGCCGCGTTGACGAGGAGGTTCAGGAACACCTGGTTCATGTCGCTCACGTAGCAGTGCACTTGAGGCAGCTCGCCGAGCGTGGTCTCGACTTCGGCGACGTCTTTGTACGCATTCCGCGCGATGGCCAGCGTGTTGGTGATGGCTCGGTTGAGATCGGCCGGGCTCTGCTTCCGGTGGTCCGGGTGGGCGAACTCCCTCATCGCCTGAACGAGCGTGGTTATCCGCGACAGACCCTCGAGCGCCCGCTCGAACGCCTGGGTTCCGTTCTCCTCGATGAAGGAGATGTCGGCGGTCGCCTCCGCCTCGGCCAGCGCCTGGGCCACCGAAGGCGTCATCCCTCCCGTCGCCACCGCCTCGCGGTACTTGGCCAGCATCCCGCGGAGGTCGCGAAAGCCGTCAGCGAGGAAGGCCACGCTGTCCCCCACGAATTGGGCGGGGGTGTTGATTTCGTGGGCGATGCCGGCGGCGAGCTGCCCGACCGACTCGAGCTTCTGCGCGTGCCTCAGCTCGATCTCCAGCTGCTTCTGTCGCTCTTCGTCGGTGATGTCCGAGACGACCACCAGCGTCCTCGGGGCCGGCGCGCCTTCCACCGGCCGAAGCTCGAGGCGCAGACTGCGACCCGCGACCGACAGCGGGCGGAGCAGCCTCCCGAGGCTCGGTGCCGACGGCGGCGCGCTCGAGCGGGTGAGCTGCTCGGCGAAGGCACGAGCGCCGGCGGGGTCGACCCGCGCGAGGACCTCGGCCCAGACGTCTCCGGGGCTGATGGCGCCGAACCACGCCATCGCCTGGGCAGAGACGTCCCCAGCCACCCGCCCCGCTTCATCGACGGTGACCAGTCCTTGGGTGATGGCGTCGAGCACGCCGCGGAGCTCCCGGTTGCGCTGTGAGAGCTCGCTCGTCCGCTCCTCGACCCGGTGCTCGAGCTCGCGCCTGGCCCCCTGGACCTCTTGGTACAGCGCGGCGTTGACCAGCGCGGCGGCGGCGTGGTCCGCGAGGAACTGAATGCGGGCGACACGCGCGGGCCCAAAGGCCTGGGGCGCCGTGCGGTGCTCGAGGTAGAGAACCCCGCGCAATTGCCCCTGGTGGACCAGCGGGAGCGCGAGCACGCTCTTCGGTGCCCCTCGCGCCACGTACTCGTCGTCGAGGAAGGCCGACCGGAGCCCAGCGCCTCCGCCCGCGAACCGCTCGCTGGTTCGAGCCACCGACCGGAGGAGCTGGACGGGGAGCTCGGTCGCGCGTGAGAGCGGCAGTCCCAGGCCCAGCCGAACCTGGTCCGGCTCGAGCACGCCCTCGGCCTCGAGGATGAGGTCGCCGTCCTTCGGCAGCAACAGGGCGACCCGCTGAGCTCCCGCGCTCTCCATGACGATGCGCAACAGGCGATCGAAGAGCTTCTCGGTCTCCAGCTCGCTGGCGATCGCCCGCGTCGCTCGCATCGCCGACTCGATGTCGAGCGCGAGCCCGGTGGTTCGCCCGGCCGTGGAGCTCACCGGATGGTGGTCGGGCTCCACCACCGCGGTATCGAGGCCCAGCTCGGCGTGACGAGCGACGAGCTGCTCCGCCTTGGCCGTCGCGCCGTACGCCCGGTAGCTCGCGATCGCGTCGCGGAGGTGGAGCCGCGCCATCCGGGCTCGATGGTGCCGCAAGTAGGACTCACCGGCGAGCTCGCAGGCAAGGGCGTGGTTCAGCCAGTGGCCCTGCTCCAACGCGCCGTCGATGGCGTCGTCATACTGCTCCAGCGCCTCCAGCGTCCGCCCGGAGCTCTCAGCGGCCTCGGCCTTGAGGAGCGCCAGTCGATGGCCGTGGTTCGCGGGACAGAGCTCGGCCCACGAGCAGAACTGCGCGATGAGCTCCTTGAGTCGAGCCAGGTGCTCCTCGCGCTCAGCGCCCTCGACACCGCGGGCCAGACCCGCCCGGCACAGGCCCTCGTAGAAACGGTAGTCGGCCACGCTCGCCATGCCGACGATGGGCGTCTTGCCGGCCACGCACTCCAGAGCCGACCGGAGCTCACCGGCCTGGTACCGACAGAGCGCCTGGCAGAACCAGAGCCAGGAGCGGATGATGGGTGGCGAACGGGCCTCGAATTCGGCCTCGGAGAAGCCGTCTCCGTCGAGGGTGCCGAAGCGCGCCGACTTTCCCGAGAGGCAGGCGACCAGTCGGCCGGCCATCGTGAGGTACGCGAGGTTGACCATGTTCGCCAACCGCTCGACCATCTGCGAGGCCCGAGGGAGCTCGGCGGCGAGATCCCCGAGCGGGGCCCCGGCGTGGACATGGTACAAGGCGCCGAGACCGACACAATAGCAGGCGTGCTGCATGTCGCCCGACTCGAGCGAGCGCTTGAGCCCCAGCCGGAAGTGCCTGAGGCTCTCGCGCATCGGCTCGCACCAGTGGGCGACGAAGGCGGCGAAGATGAAGTGCACCGAGCCCTGGGCGCCCTGGTTGGGCCTCGACTGGCCCATCTCGATGGCCAGCCGTCCCCAGCGGTAGGCGGTGCGGTGGTCCTGGGTGATGACCTGCAGGGCACAGGCCGCGAGCGCGAAGAAGAAGGGCGTGGCGTCGCCCACTCCGTGGCGCAGCGAGAGGCGAGTCCCCCGGAGCACCATCAAAACCATGAGCGCTTCGTTCGACTGGTAGGCGGCGGGGATGGCGGCCGCGAAGGTGTTGAGCTCGGCGACCCGAAGCGGCTCGGTCATCTCGGGCAGCGCGCGCAGGGAGTCGATGGCTCGTCCCCCGAGGTCGGCCTGGAGGCCGGCGTACTCCTGACCGATGGCGCGCTCGAGGCCGGCGGTGTCGGACGGGTCCGGCAGGTCGACACCCAGCCGGCGGACCGTCTCCACCGCCGAGCGGCAGGCCAGCGGGAGCTCACCCAGACTGCTCAGCACGCGGACTCGGGTCTGGCCCGCGGCGACCTGGTCGAGGAGCGACACCGGGTGCCGGTCGATTTCGTCGAGGTCGGCGAGCGAGCGCCGATGGTTGCCGAGCAAGTATTCACTCTCGGCCCTCGCCAGATGGACGTTGTAGGTGGTCGACGGGTGCTCGCTCCAGCCGTCGGCCCCGAGCAGTGCGCTCGCGGAGGCGAGGAACTCGAGGGCCGCCGCCGGGGCAGCGGTCGCCTGAGCCCGCCGCGCGCACGAGAGGTTCATCTCGGCGAGCTCGAGGCGCTCCATCGGCTCGAGGAGGCCTGAGGCCCGGTTGAGCTGCTGGGCCGCCGCGAACATCTGCCGGTCTGAAGGCCGTGGCCCGAGGGCCTCCTTGAGATGCCGGCCGATGCCGAGGTGCACGTTCCGTCGCTCGGCCTCGGGCAGGAGCGCCACGGCCGCCTCGTTCACCCGGTCGTGGACGAACCGCAGCCAGCGACCGGAGGAGGACGAGCGTTCGCCGCGGGACAGCGGCACCAGCAGGCCCTCGCGCATCGCCGTCTCGAGACCCGAGCGGAGCGCATCGGGACCGAGCTCAGCGACCTGAGACACCGCCTCGAGGGTGAACGCCTGGCCGACGCAGGCCGCCACGCTCAACAACCGCTGGGCCTCCTCAGGCAGCGCCCGGATGCGCGCCAGGACGAGGTCGACGACGTTGTCGGTGACCCTGTGGGCCTCGATGGCCTCGAGGTTCCACACCCAGGCATGCGTGGTCGCGTCGCGGCGGAGGAGGCCCTCGTGGTGGAGGGCCAAGAGGAACTGCCCCAGGTGAAAGGGGTTGCCGCCGGTCTTCCGGTGAAGCGCCGCCGCCAGAGGGCCGAGGTCGGCGACGGCTCCCGGCAACGCCGAGGCGGTGAAGGCCACCACCTCGTCGAGGCCCAAGGGGGCCAGGGAGACTCGCCGGACGAGGCCCTCTTGCTTCTTCGCCACCTCTGCGAGCTCGAGCGCCAGCGGGTGCTCACTGCCAACCTCGTTGTCGCGGAAGGCGCCGATGAAGAGGAAGGGCGCGTGCCCCGGCGAGGTGGCCACGAAGCGCAGGAGGCGCAAGGTCGCCGGGTCCGCCCACTGCAGGTCGTCGAGGAACAGAGTCAGCGGTGCCTCGGGGGTGCCGAGCGCGGCGAGGAAGCGACCAAAGGCCTGCTCGAAGCGGTTCTGCGACTCGACGGGTCCCAGCGGCGTCACGGGCGGCGCGGCGTCGATGACCATGAGGAGCTCGGGGACGAGCTCGGCCACCACACCGGCGTTGGGTCCGAGGGCCTCGAGGAGCTCGGACCTCCGTCGCGCGAGCACCTCCTTGGGCTCCTGGAGCAGCCGGCGCGTCAGCACTCGGCACGCGTCGCTCAGCGCGGGGTAGGGCCGGCCTCCGAGGAGCCGGTCGAACTTGCCGGCGCCGAAGGAGAAGTGGCGCCCCTGCCCCTGGCGGAGCGCCTCCACCAACCGCGACTTCCCGACCCCAGAGGGCCCGCCAAGGAGCACGATGCGGGTCTGCCCGGCGCGGACGTCGGCCGCCGCCG
>PMBV01000009.1 GCA_003153055.1 Myxococcales bacterium | reverse complement strand
CCTTGCTCGAGGGTCCCGTCCTCCACGCTGGCCAAGACGCCGACGAGGAGCTGGCGCAGGTGCCGGTGCATCTCCTCCCCGGCCAGACTGGAGCGACTCACCGCCTGGAGCAGTCGAGCCGAAAGCTTCCTCGAGATGGCACCTGCCTGGACGAGCCGGGCCGTCACCCGTTGGAACTCGAGGACGAGGCTCTCAGTCTCGGTGGTGGCCGTCTTCGTCGGGTTGTGGCGCGAACTGAAGTCCATGCCAGCTCAAAGCCCGACGAGACGCCCCGAGGGGACAGGCTACTGCTCGATTGGGCAGGAACCCCAACGCCCAAGCCTCCCGTTCCGGGCCATCTTCATCGAGATGCACGTATTTGATGTGCAGGCCGATTCCTGGCTGTTTTCAATGACTTAGAAGCGAAGAGCATATCTTTGATATCTCTTCTCTTTCTATATACAAGAGAATTTATATTCTTAAGGCAGTAGAGGGTGGGGGCCCAAATTATTGTGTGTTCCCGTGAGAGCGGAGGGGAACGAGTACAGCTCATGCGCGTAACGCCGCAACGCCATGATGCTGCTGTGCTTTTCCAGAAACATCCAGTTACCAAATATCGTCGAAGACTGGCCTGACCTGCGGGGGGGCCCGACCAGGGGGGGTGGCTGCCATGGGCCGACGCACGTCCGACTCGGGACGTCCACGCACCTTGAGCAGACACTGACCTGAGGACGGTTCTCTCCCCCTCAAGGCCCGAGGTGAGCAGCGGACCTGCCCCCCCCTCAAGGCCTGGCGCGCGCCAGCGCTCGGGACGCATCGACGCCCGGCCGCCCCGGACAACCCCCAGCCTGAGGCCGCCATGGCCCCCCTCGGCTCTGGGGCTACGCGACTTGAGCCCACGACGAGCCGGTGGAGCCGCCCGGCCCCCGCGACCAACTCCCGCCCGAGCTGCGCGAGCCTCACCAAGGTCGGGCGATGCCGGGGGAGATCCACCAACCCTCAAGGCCCCCATCGCCCCCGGGCATCACCGCGCTCGAGGCCCGGTAGAGCACCAGCTCGACCCCCAGGCCTTGGCGCGCCCGCCTCGAGGCCTAGGCGCCGCGTGGGCGCGCGATCGCCCTCCGCCTGGCGCCCGAGTCGGGTCCGCCGAACATCGCCGCGCCTGAGCCAACCAGGGCCGCGTCGCGCCGCCCGGCCGAAGAGAGCCACGGGTGCGCTCCGAGTCGGCGCCTTCGACCAATAATTCATCTTTTATTCGGCTGGATGTCCCCGACCCTCGACCCAGAGGGCTTTGCCCCCACGAAAGGAAACACCGTGGACAACCAACAGCCCAGCCAGACCCAGCGCAGCCAGACCCCTCCGACGGCCACCCGGCCCTCCATCGTCGTCAACGAATGCAGCCACAGCGAGCTCCTCGCCGAGGTGGCTCGAGTACTCGTGGCGGACACCACCTCGCGCATGGAGGAGCCCGACGGCCCCGGGCAAGTGCCCCTCCTCTTTCTGCGCGCCGGCAGTCTCGTCGGCCTCCGAAAGGAGCAGGGGGAGCCACGCCTGTCCAGCCTTGGCGATGCCGTGATGTTCGGCCTGCTGGCACGCGCCGCTGACTGGCACTCCCGGCGGCGCAAAGGCAAGGAGCCCCTCGTCGCAGCCCGTCCACCGATGGACGTCGCCAAGCACCTCCTCGCCTTCCCTCCCGCCGACCTGCCAGCCATCGAAGCCATCGCAGTGACGCCGGTATTCGGCAGGGACGGAGCCCTTCTCACGAAGCCGGGCTACCACCCAGCGGACCGCCTCTGGCTTCACAGCGAGCCACTTCTGGGCGCCATTGATGTCCCCGAAGCGCCGTCAAGCCAGGACGTCGCCGACGCGAGGGCGCTGCTGGAGTCGGAGCTCCTCGGGGACTTCCCCTTCAGCCGGAAGAGCGACAAGGCGCACGCACTGGCGGCCCTCCTCTTGCCCTTCACCAGGCGCCTCTTCGACGGTGGCACGCCACTGCACCTCATCGAGGCTCCGATGACGGGTTCCGGCACAGGCCTGCTCGCCAACCTCATCAGCGTCATCGCCACCGGCAAGCCCTGCGAAGTGCGTGTCTTGTCAGGCCTCGAGGATGAGCGCCGCAAGATGCTGGCGGCCACGTTGGCCACCGGCGGCTCCATCATCCTCCTGGACCACCTCGTCAGGCGCACCCTCGACAGCCAGGCCCTGGCCAGCATCCTCACCAGCAACCCCGTGAGGGTCCACTCCACCAGGGAGACGGGCATGGTTGCCTTGCCCAACACCGCGACGTGGCTCGCCACCGGCGACACCACCTTGCGACTGTCCCCTGTAATGGCCCGCCGCTGCGTCCACATTCGCATCGACTGCAAACACGAGACACCATGGCTCCGGAGCGGCTTCCGGCATGACCCCCTCCTTGAATGGGTGAGGCACCAGCGCCCGGCGCTGGTGCGTGCAGCCCTCACCCTGGTGCAGGCATGGGTCCAGGCTGGCCGCCCCCCAGGCAAAGTCCGACTCGGCTCCTTCGAGGGTTGGTCCACGGTGACTGGCGGCATCCTCGAGGTGGCCGGCGTCGAAGGCTTCCTCGGCAACCTCGATGCCTTCTACGACACCGACGACGACGAGGCGGAGTCCTGGCGGGCCTTCACCCAAGCCTGGTGGCAGCGCCACGGCCAGAAGCCAATTCGTGTCGGGGAGCTGAACCACCTGTGCGAAGAGCTCGGCCTCCTCAGACGCCTTCGCGGCGAAGGCACCACGAAGTCCCAACAGACGCAGCTGGGGCTGGCCCTCCTCGCCTCGAAGGACCGAGTCTTCGGCGGACTGCGCCTCTCCCTCGCCTACGACGGTGGCGACAAGGGCAAGCTGTACACGCTCTCGCCCACCGTGAAGCTGGCCGACCCGCCGGCCCTCCCCGAGTCCGATGACGCCGTCGCCTCATAGCTGACGCCCCGTCGTCCAGCCGAAACACCCCCAACCGAAACACCACCAACTGGAAAACCAATGCGCATTTCACGAAGCCCCATCACCAACGCAGCAGAAGGCCGTCGAGTCATGAAGTACATCCGACACGAGGTGCTTGAGGAGCTGGCTGTCGCCCTGCGGCGACGCATCGGCTACTCGACGAGGCCGCCCTTCATCACCTGGGCTACTCGGCACGGGTACATCGAAGCTGCGCAGTGCGAGCCATTCACCCTCCCGGGGCGCGACGACCCGTCTCGCCCGTTGACGGTCCGCGTGTACATCAACACCCCTCACATCGACAGCCAGAGGGCGGCAACCGTCTCTCGGAAGGCCGGCCTCATCCCATCGAGCTCGCCGTACGGCTTCGAGCCCTCGCGTCTCTGGAGCCTTGAGTTTTCGATGCTGCCCCACGAAGCCCTCGACTTCGTGCCCTACCTCGCCGGCCTCGTCCTCGCGCACGAGGAAGGCGATGCCGCCCGGGTGCCGGAGCCGCCACTTCCGACACGCCTCTGGCAGCCGACGCCGCTCCAGCTCAACTACGGCTGGAGCGAGGCCGGCTGGGCCGTCATCAAGGACTTCGACCGGAAGAAGCACGCCCGCATGAGAGGCGGCGGCGGGGCCCCTCTTC
>PMBV01000558.1 GCA_003153055.1 Myxococcales bacterium | reverse complement strand
AGCCATGATCGAATGCTCCTTGCTGGCTTTTCTCCCAGCGGTTGTTGAGGGGGCGGGGCCCGCCGGCTCCGTCCCCGCTTTTCTCCCGCTGCCAGTGGATCAGGAAATCACCCAGCAAGGTCCAGAAACCGGCAGCCGTGCCGAAAATCGCGCCGGCGGCACGGAGCGCCTACATCTGCCACCAGCGACGGCCGCTGCCGGTCGAAACCACGAATCAGACCTGCTCGCCCCCTGCGCCTCAAGTCAGCATCTTCGTCGAGCGGCGCCTGAACGAGCGACTCTTCCTCGGCTTTCAGGCGGTGGCGACCTCCACCTCGAGGCAATCCAACAACGAGCTATCATCACGGCAGTTCGGCCTTGATGGGATCATCGGTGTACGAGGGGTCCTCAACCCTGGCGCCCTCATCGAGGTGTCATGCTACGGGACAGTGAGCGTAAGCTACCGGAACGGGGAAGAGCACGAGGTCCTCAACACGTGGGACCCAGCCACCGGTGGTCTCCACGGCGTCCCTCAGGTCACGCAGAGTCACGCCTACGGAATGGGCGCCGTCGCAGGGTTCGCGCTCGAGCGCCAGCTCATCGATGGACTGGCGCTTCGCCTCTCCAGCAGCGTCCTCGAGCTGAGCTACGGCGTCGGTGCGACGACCATCTCGACCGGGGACGCCTCGACCAGTCAAGACAGCCACGGGCTGGACCTCGGCCTGCGTTTGAGCCCTTCCCTCGAACTGCGCTACGCGTTCTGACTCGAGCAGCGTGAGTGAGCCTTCAGCACTGGGCTGAAACCCGCCGAGATCCAACGCCGACCGAGGAACATGGCTTCAACTCCGTAAAACGAGGCTAGTTTTCTGTTTATCGATAAATTTAGATTGAACATCGAGACCGGCCGGCGATAGAACGGCCTCATGAACACGGTTCTTCGAGGCCGCGTGGAGTCCCTCGGCCGCCGGCTGCAGTGGGTGGTGCGAGGGCTCCTCGTGGCGACGGTGCTCGCGGTGGGAGCGAGCCTGGCGCGAGGTGGGCCGCTGGGCCTCTTGCGGATGCCAACCACGGCCGAGCTGCGCCCCACTCCACTGAGCATCGGGGGCGGCGTCGCGGCCATCGCGCTGGGGCTGTTGGTGCCTGCCTGCTACCTGGTGACCTTACTGGCGATGCACCGCCTCTTCGGCCTCTACGCCCGCGGAGAGGTATTTGGCGCGCGACCGGCCGCGGCGGTGCGACTGGTTGGCTATGGGCTCCTGGCGATGGACCCGGTGCGCATGCTGGTGACCGCGCTCACCGGCCCGCTCCTCACCGCCCTCGGCCTCACCCAGCCCTTCCTCCACCTCGAGCTCGAGCTCTCGATGCTCGTCGCTGGCCTCTTTGTCGTCGCCCTCGGCGCGGTGCTCGATCTGGGGCGAGCGCTCGACGAGGACCACCAACTGACTGTCTAATCGAGAGGCGCCCGTGTCCATCATCGTCAACCTCGACGTCATGCTGGCCAAGCGGAAGATGCGCGTGGGCGAGCTCGCCGCGGCCGTGGGCATCACCCTGGCCAACCTCTCCATCCTGAAGACAGGCAAGGCACGGGCGATTCGCTTCTCCACGCTCGAGGCCATCTGCCGACACCTCGACTGCCAGCCCGGCGACCTGTTGGAGTACCGGCCCTCCGCGACCACCGACCCCTGAGGTCCCCACCGCCCTGCCACCCCCGACGGTGACGCTCTGCAAAGCGCCACCGGCACCACCCGTGTTGTCAAACGAGACATCGACCATGAGCCCAATGCCACGAACCTTTCCCGCTTTGCTTCTCTTCCTCACACTCTTCGTCGGCTGTGAAGTGCCCCCCGACGGCGTCTGGCGGCAGTGCAGCCTGTACACCGGCAAGGGTGACGGACGCGCCGAGTGCGCCCGCGCCGAGCGGCCCAGCGCTCCGGGCTCGAGCGCGACCTTCGTCTCGGCTGCCAAGCGCCTCCGGGCCAGCGCGCCGAGCCGCGGTCAGCTCTGGCTGCTCCACGGAGGACCGGGCATGTCGGGGACCATTGGGCTCCCAGCCTTCATGGATGAGCTCCACGGCTTCGCGCCCGACCTTGACCTCTACACCCTCGACGCGCGCGGCACCGGTGACTCGGAGTTCCTCGAGTGCCCCGAGCAGCAGACGGCGAGCAGCCCCGGCGGCGCCCACATCACCGCGCCCGAGGCAGCGGCCTGCGCCACGAGGCTCCGGGCAGACCACCCGGACCTCTCAATCTTCAGCTTCAGCGCCAGCGCGCGAGACCTCCACGACGCCATCGAGGAGCACCGGGAAGCCGGGAAGGCAGTGTTCCTCTGGGGCGCCTCGGGGGGCACGTACTGGGCGCGGCGTTACCTCCAGCTCTTCCCCGATTCGGTCGACGGCGTGGTGCTCGACAGCATGGTCGCGCCGCGGCGGAACCTGGTAGTCGACCAGCTCACCTTCGCCGAGCGCATCGGCCAGGAGGTGCTCGCCCAGTGTCGCGCGGACACGTTCTGCTCGTCGCGCCTGGCAGACCCACTGGGCACCGCCGAGGCCCTCTGGGCGAAGCTCGACCAGGGCCACTGCTCGAAGCTCGGCCACGGCTCTGAGGAGGTCCGCGAAGCCGTCGCCCGCATGCTCTTCTTCCCACCGTTCAACGAGATGGTGCCGGCGTTGATCGCCCGGCTCGACCGCTGCACCGACGCCGACGTCCAGGTTGCGCTGTCGACGCTCCAGCCGTTGATTGCCCGGGGCTCGGCGCCTCACGCGTTCTCAGAGGCCCTCAACGTGCTCCTGGTGCGCGCCGAGCTGTGGGACGACCCCCGCTTCCCCGACGACGCCTCGGTCGACACGTTCGTCGCCCAGGCCGAAGCGAGCGCCCTGGTCGGCCCGCGCGACGGTGCACAGCTCGTGGCAGTGCTCCGGGCCTTTCCAGCGCTCGAGGAGCCTCTCGCCTCCGCGCCCCTCACGAGCACCGTCCCCGCCCTGATGCTCGCTGGAGAGCTCGACCCCTCGACTCCGGCCGAGCTGACGTCGTCGATTCAGTCCGAGCTCCACGGGCCACACCAGACCTTCGTCCTCGTCCCCCACACCACGCACGGAGTCATCGATGGCTCCCCCACCGCTGATGGCCGCGATTGCGGTCGTCAGCTCTTCCTCGAGTTCCTCGCCGACCCGACGGCTCCACTCGACGCCGGCTGCGCAGCCGACCGCCTGCCGCTCGACTTCGAGGGCACGACACTGGCCGCCAAGGCCGGGCTCCCGAACTTCTTCGACAACCCCTGAACGCGCCTCGCCGGCTGTCTCCAGATTCTGACGCCTCTCTCGAAGTCCCTGGGAGAGACTCTTTGGTGCGAGAGCAGTCAGATGGAGTCCATCGAGAAGCTGCCTGGTGCGAAACGAGGAGGGCAGCGACGTCCAGGCCAGTGTCGCAACGCTGAAGGAGCAGCTCCGGGAATCTCGAGGGAGAGATGATCGACGGCCAAGAGCTCGCCGTAGCGGAGGGTGAGACCCTCGGCGTTCAGCACCACCTCGGCGGACATGCGGCCCCCCCTCACGCACCCGGCCAGGTAGACCTCACATCGCCTTGAGCAGGAACTCCTCGAGCTTCGCCTTCGAGACGGCGCTGGCGATCTGCCCGACCACCTTGCCGCCCTTGAAGACGAGCAAGTTCGGCACGCTGCGAATGCCCCACTCTTGAGCGGTGAGCTGGTTGTCTTCGATGTTCAATTTCCCCACCTTGGCGCGGCCGGCGTACTTGGCGGCGAGCTCCTCGAGGGCGGGCTCCATCGCGATGCAGGGAGCGCACCAGGTGGCCCAGAAGTCGACCAGGACGGGTTGCTGAGAGTCGAGGACCTCGGCTCGAAACTGCCCATCGGAGAGCGTGACGGTGTGAGCGGCCATGGCCGTGACTCTACACCCTGGCCCTCTTGGGCGACCACCCGCTCAACACGCTCGTGGTCGGTGAGAATCGAAGTAGTCTCTCGAGAAATGGAGGCAGCGGGCGAGCGGGACCTGAGGTGGCTCTCTTGGGGTGCGGGCCTCATCTGGCTCACCACCGGGTTGGGCGTCTTTCACCCGTACTATCGCCAGGTCGGCGAGCAGTACCTCGATCGGCTCCACCTGTCGCACGGGTTGATGTGGGCGGCGTGTGGCCTCGAGATCGTTCTGGCCATCGTGGTGATGACGCGTCGGCCTTCGACGCCGTTGGTGGCCCTGCAGGTGGCGATGATCGCCGGGTTCACCCTCGTGCTCGCGGTGGCCGAGCCGATGCTCCTGGTGCATCCGTTCGGGGTGCTGAGCAAAAACTACCCGCTGGTGGCGATGCTGCTGGCCTCGTGGCTGGTGGCGCGCGAGGGCTGGTCGCCGAGGGCCACGTGGCTCTTGCGGGGAGGCATGGCGATGGTCTGGGTGACGGAGGGCCTGTTTCCCAAGATCCTCTTTCAGCAGCCCATGGAGCTCACCGTGGTGGCGCAGAGCAGCCTGGTGCCGATGAGCCCGTCGGTCTTCCTGGTGCTGCTCGGCGTGGCGCAGTTCGCCTCGGGCATCGCCGCGCTGTTGCTCGAAGGGCGCCTCTTGAAGGCGCTGCTCATCGCCCAGGCGGCGGCGCTGGTGGTCCTGCCGCTTCTGGTGAGCTGGAACATGCCCGAGCTCTGGGTCCACCCGTTCGGGCCGATGACGAAGAACCTGCCCCTCATCGCGGGCACGCTGGTGGTGATTCGCCGATGCTGATCCTCCTCGCCAAGACGCTGCACGTGCTGTCGGCCACCATCTTCTTCGGCGCGGGCTTGATGAGCGCCTGGTGGAAGGTGCGGGCGGATCGCTCGACCGACGTGCGGATCGTCGCCTGGGCACAGCGGGAGATCGTGTTTGCCGACTGGGTCTTCACGGTCCCCTCGGGGGTGCTGTCGCCTCTCACCGGCGCCTATCTGGTCGTGACCTACGGCCTCCCCTGGAGCACCTCGTGGGTGCTGGCGAGCATCGGCGGCTACGTCGTGGCAATGGTCTGCTGGCTGCCGGCGGCGTACCTCCAGTTGGAGATGCGACGACTCGCCGACGCGGCGCTCGAGAGTGACAGCCCCTTGCCGGAGCGCTTTCACCGGCTCAACCGGGTGTGGCTGATGCTCGGAGCGCCCGCCTTCACCGCGGCGATGTTCATCATCTGGGCGATGGTGTCGAAGAAGAGCGTGTGAGCCCGTGGCTACGGCCAGCGACGCGCCGCACATCGAGAACATGGAGTGTCTCCATTGTGCGACGGGATTCGGCCCCGCGCCTGTCGAGCCGCTGTACGCTCCCAGCCTTCGACCAAATCACACGCATTCCTCAGGTGCCTCGCGGCGCAGAAACTGAGGCGGACAACCGGGGCCGTTTCTGGCAGGGTGGGTGAATCCGATGTCCCTTCCCGCGGGCAAGGGGCGTCCTATTCGGCACCTGGGGGAGTCGATGGCTGAGCGATGGGGGGGTGACAGCTGGGCGCTTCGGGACTCTCGAGGCCTCTTCCGTTTCATGCATTGGCGGCATCTCGCGCCCGAGGAAGAACCGCGGCTGGTGTGCAAGATGATGGCGCGCGGAGCGCTCGAAGATGCCCATCGAGGCTACGGGAACGAGAGCGTCCTCAGTGCGATGCGGGAGGCCATGGGCAGTAGTCTCCGCCCTCGCTACACCATCAGCAGCGCCGTCCCTGAGCATGACGTCATCCTCCTGGACCTGCTGTACGCGCTTGAGAATGGCACGCTCGTAGCAATCGAAGAACAGGAGACCCCGCCACCTCTCTACTATTAAAAGGAGGAGGAGACCGCGTGGCCTGACTCGCCTGTCGAGAGCGCGCCGAAAGCCGTCATCAACTTTGACCAGGAATTCGTCTTGTTCCTGCACAACGGCGAGCCGGCTCCAAATCGAAAGTTCGCGCTCCTGCTCGAGAATGGCACCAAGGAGCGAGGTGAGAGCGATGCCCAAGGGCGTACGGGCCTCAAGCGGAGGGTACGCCCAGGGCCCCATCGCATCAGCCTCTTTGGGCCGACCCCCGCCTGGACTGGCGCTTCCGTTCGAAGCGTGCAGAAAGCCAATACCTTCTTTGACCAGGAGTTTGTCTTGTTCCTGCACAACGGGGAGCCTGCGCGCAATCGGAAGTTCGCGCTCCTGCGCGAGAACGGCACAGAGGAGCAAGGCAAGAGCGATGCCCAAGGGCGTACCGGCCTCAAGCTCACGGCACTCGAGGGGACCCACCGCATTCGCATCTTTGGCCCGAAGCGCACCTGACGTGGCGCAAAAAGACAGGCACGACATCATGCTCAAAGAGAATCCGTTCGATACCTACCACCTCAGCCCGGTCAGCTACGACGACGAGGGCTACCCGTCGGCGGAAGCGCCCTTCACTCCAACGAGCGACACAAAGCGCCACGCCGTCGTCGTGCCTCCCGAGAAGGTGATTCCTGTCATCCTCGTGCCCGGCATCATGGGCTCGAATCTCAAACTCAAAGTGCTCCCCGAGGGTTTTGCGAAGAAAGTCTACGTCGACGAAATCAAGACGGTCCCTTGGACCTTCATGCCGACGACGGTCACCACCACCGGCTGGGGCGACGGGGCCTGGCACCCGGATGACGCCGTGGGCTTCATGGCCCGACGCTTCTGGCCACTCAATGCCTTCGAGCGCCGCCGCCTGCTTGACCCGAACAACACCGAAGTCGATGACCGCGCGGAGGTCAGCGAAAAGGTCCTCAAGGACTTCGTCTTCGAGTCGACGGTGGACGGCAAGAAGATGAAGGAAAGCGGTGAGCAGCGTCGACGCGGTTTCTTGAAAGAGATGAAGCGCCGCGGCTGGAGCACCGTCATGCAGGACTGCTATGGCCCTCTCCTGGCCTTCCTGGAGTTGAACCTCAACCGGATGTACTATTTTGGTGAGCTGAATCTCTTCTGGAAGAACAACATGATGCAGGGCAGTCAGTCGGATGCCAACTGGAATGTGATTAAGGGCGCCAAGGTTCTTACTGAGAACGAGATCAAAAAGGCGGCGCGCTACTGGTACCCGGTCCATGCTGTCGGCTACAACTGGACTCAGTGCAACAGTGAATCGGCCCAGTACCTACTGGGAAAGATCGCGAAGTTCACCGAGCGCTTCAGGGAGATGGGCTACGAGTGCGAGAAGGTGATTCTCGTCACCCACTCGATGGGTGGCCTGGTGGCTCGTGCTGCTGCGAATTCCGAGCTTGGAAAGACAGACGGCAACGTCGCGGAGAAGATACTTGGCGTGATTCACGGGGTGATGCCTACCCATGGCGCAGCTGCCGCGTACCGCCGCTGTCATGCTGGTTTCGAGGGATCATCCGTTGGACGCGGCTTCAATCCGGCCGCGAGAATCCTCGGAAAGAATGGCCCCGAAGTGGCGGCGATCTTCAGCAACTCTCCGGGCGCACTAGAGCTGCTGCCGAACAAACTCTACGGTCCCGGCTGGCTGAAGATCGCGAACCCCGACGGCACGGAGAAGGTGTTGCCTGAATCGGACCCCTACAAGGAAATCTATGAGCAGAAGGACGTCTGGTGGCGTTTGATGAATCCGGAGTGGGTGGACCCGTCGCCCGGGTTGAGCTCGCAGGAGCGTGACGATGCTTGGGAGCGTTTCCTGAAGACACTCGACAAGGCCTCGTCGTTCCACGAGAGGCTGGGAGCCAGCCACCACGA
This sequence comes from Myxococcales bacterium, assembly GCA_003153055.1. Next base: position 1,148 of record PMBV01000558.1, on the reverse strand, counting down.
GCACACTTGCGTCCAATACAGCGCTGACAGCGATGAGCACAAAGCCTTTGGTTCACTGACTTGGAAGCAGAACAATCGCTATCCTGGGCCCGTAAGTGATCCACCGACCTGTGCAAAGTTCACCGAAAGAGATTCCGGCGAGGTAACCCTAAGAAGAGACATCGACCTGCGGCACGTGACGATCGACAGAAAGATCGTCCACGATCAAAGGGTAGAAATCGCAGAGTTCGCCTTCTTGGATCAGGACCAGCCCGGAGACGGAACGGTTCCGATATGTTCTGCACAAGCGCTCAATGAGACGATAGAGATCGCGGCTGCTCACAGCCCGGGCTATGACCACCAAGGGAGCTACGGCGATCGCCGCGCCAAGGAACTGACTGCCTACGCTGTCGTGCGATTCGTCTCGGAATACATGCCATGAGACACTCCCGCGAGACCGTCGGAAGAACGTTGGCCGCCTTCTTGCTGGCGATGGCCACCGCGTGCCAACCCGCAGGCTGTTTCTCGCCAGCAAAGAGAGCACCATTCATGAACGACCTTACTACGATGAAGACCGTTTGCTTTGGGCGCTACCTTCTCGACGTGCCGCGAAAGGCGGAGTTCGCGTTGGGCTTCGCAAAATCGGATGCGATCAGGATAGAGTCCGTGGCGCCGAGGTCGACCGATGCGGAGTTTCGAGAGAAGCTCGCCGCTCGGGAAATCGAGTTACGCGCGCTCAGGCATGATACCGAGGGGACTAGATTGCGTGGCGTATCTGAGTTGCCTGGCAACAGAGGAAGGATGTTTCTCTACCGCGAGGATGCCGGCGACCACAGAATGACAATAGTTGAGGCGCTGGTTCGTCATGATTCTGGTGAATGGCTCCTCAAGTACCAGACCGCAGACAGGAACGTTCCCGATGTGAAGCGGGATATGGAAGAAGTCGCTGCGTCGCTCTCGGTCCGCGCCATGGCGGATATCCCGGTGGATCCGGGTGTCTGTATTCGAGACAGCTTTCTCATGCGCTCGCCGCACGAGGTGGAGGAGTTCGCCGGCGGCGCGAAAGTCGAGGAGTTGTCATGGAGCCTCAGCCTTCGCTCCGAAACCTCCAAGCCCTACAAGCAGAGCGAGCAAATGCTCACGCGCATGGCCGATTCGATCGGCATGGC
>PMBV01000459.1 GCA_003153055.1 Myxococcales bacterium | reverse complement strand
CACGTGAAGGCCGACGGCGTGCAGATCGCCTTCGATGCCACCAGCGCCTACGTCCACGCCGAGAACAGCCGAAAGCTCAACGCGCTGGGCGTGATGATGATCGACCTCACTCCTGCCGCCATCGGCCCGTACTGCGTGCCACCGGTCAACCTGGTCGAGCACATTGGGAAGCGCGAGATGAACGTCAACATGGTGACCTGCGGCGGTCAGGCGACCATTCCGCTGGTCGCGGCGATCTCGAGGGTGCAGCCGGTGAAGTACGGAGAGATCGTGGCCACCGTCTCTTCGCGCTCGGCCGGCCCCGGCACCCGAAAGAACATCGACGAGTTCACTCGAACCACCGCCGGCGCGGTCGAGCGGGTGGGGGGCGCGAAGCAGGGCAAGGCCATCATCATCATCAACCCGGCCGACCCGCCGCTGATCATGCGTGACACAGTGCACTGCCTCACCGAGACCGAGCCTCAGCAGAAGAAGATCACCGAGTCGATCCACGCGATGATCGCCGAAGTGCAGAAGTACGTGCCCGGGTACACCCTCGTCAACGGGCCCATCTTCGACGGCACTCGCGTCTCGGTGTACATGGAGGTCGCCGGCCTGGGCGACTTCCTCCCCACGTTCGCCGGGAACCTCGACATCATGACCGCGGCAGCCGCGCGCACGGCCGAGATGTTCGCCGAGGAGATCCTCAAAGGCGCGCTCACCCTCACTCCCGTCGCGGCCTGAATCGAGCGAGCACATGACACTCCGAGGCACGAAGATCACCGTTCACGACATGACCCTGCGTGACGGTATGCACCCCAAGCGTCACCAGATGACGCTCCAGCAGATGACCACCATCGCCAAGGGCCTCGACGCGGCTGGCGTTCCCCTCATCGAGGTCACCCACGGCGATGGCCTGGGGGGCAGCTCGGTGAACTACGGGTTCCCCGCCCACAGTGACGCCGAATACCTCTCGGCGGTCGTGCCGCTGATGAAGCGGGCCAAGGTGTCGGCGCTGCTGCTGCCCGGCATCGGGACCGTCGAGCACCTGAAGATGGCCCGAGAGCTGGGCGTCCATACCATTCGCGTGGCCACGCACTGCACCGAGGCCGACGTCTCCGAGCAGCACATCACCATGGCCCGCAAGATGGATCTCGACACCGTCGGGTTCCTGATGATGAGCCACATGGCGAGCGCCGAGAAGCTGGTCAGCCAGGCCAAGCTGATGGAGGGCTACGGCGCCAACTGCATCTACGTCACCGACTCGGCCGGCCACATGCTGCCAGAAGAGGTGAAGGCCAAGCTGGGCGCGGTGCGGGCGGCCATCAAGCCTGCCACCGAGCTCGGTTTCCACGGCCACCACAACCTGGCCATGGGCGTGGCCAACTCCCTCGCCGCCGTCGAGGCGGGCGCCACCCGCATCGACGCCGCCGCCGCCGGTCTGGGGGCTGGCGCCGGCAACACACCCATGGAGGTCTTCATCGCCGTGTGCTCGCTCATGGGCATCGAGACGGGCGTCGACGTGGCCAAGATTCAAGACGTGGCAGAAGACCTGGTGGTGCCCATCATGGATCACCCGATTCGCATCGATCGCGACGCGCTGACCCTGGGCTACGCCGGCGTCTACAGCTCGTTCCTCCTCTTCGCCAAGCGAGCCGAGAAGAAGTACGGCATCCCGGCTCGCGACATCTTGGTCGAGCTCGGGCGCCGAGGCATGGTGGGTGGCCAGGAAGACATGATCGAAGACGCGGCCCTCACCATGGCCAAAGCGCGGGCGGCCTCATGAAGCTCGCCCCTGCGACCATTCTCGCCTTGGCCGAGCACCTCGAGACCTGCGAGCTCGAGGCGAGAGACACGCCGAAGATCACCGACCAGCACCCAGAGATGGACTGGGAGGACGCCTACGCCATTCAAGCGGAGATCCGCCGCCGCAAGCTCGGGCGCGGTGCCCGCATCGTAGGGCTCAAGGCCGGCCTCACCTCCCGGGCGAAGATGAAGCAGATGGGCGTGGAGACTCCGGTGTTCGGCTTCCTCGTCGATCGCTACGTGGTGCCCGACGGGGGCGAATGCCTGGCCTCGGAGCTCATTCACCCAAAGGTCGAGCCAGAGGTGGCCTTCGTCTTGAAGCGCCCCCTCAAGGGCCCTGGCTGCCATCTGGGGGCCGTGCTCGCCGCGACCGACTTCGTGATGCCCGCCATCGAGGTCATCGACTCCCGGTACCGCGACTTCAAGTTCGACCTCAAGAGCGTGGTGGCCGACAATTGCTCGTCGTCCCGCTTCGTGGTGGGCAGCCAGTGTCGCAGCGTGGAGGATCTCGATCTGCGTACCCTCGGCGTGGTGCTAGAGAAGAACGGTGAGGTGGTCGCCCTCGGGGCCGCCGCCGCCGTGCTCGGTCACCCAGCGGCCGCCGTGGCGATGCTCGCCAACTTCCTCGGGGCGAGGGGCGAAGAGCTCCCCGCGGGTACGCTCATCCTCTCCGGCGGCATCACCGAGGCCATTCCGGTCAAGGCGAAAGATGCCGTCTCACTCCGGGTCCAGGGTCTGGGCTCGGTCTCGCTGCGCTTCACCTGAGGGACGAAGGACCGTCATGCCATTCGCACAGATCTATCTCATCGAAGGTCGCACCGAGGAGCAGATGCGCAAGGTCATCGAGAAGGTGACAGATGCGCTGGTGGACGCCCTCGGCGCCCCGAGAGAGAACGTCCGCGTCTGGATTCACGAGGTGCCCAAGACGCAGTGGGGCATCGCGGGAAAGACAGCCAAAGACCTGGGGAGGTGACGGGAGCCCAACGAGGCGGGAGTCATCGTGCGACGCGGGAAGGAGCTCGTGAGGCGCGCCGGCGCGTTCGAGCAGGAGCCAGGCGCCGCTCCGCTTCGTTGATCACTCGCTCGACGGACTTGTGGCCGCTCTTCGGCCCCACCGCGACCAGCGTCGCCGTCTGCCCGGTGAGGTACGTCCGCGCGGCCCGCACCAGGTCGTCGAGCGTGAGCGCGTCGACCGCCGCCGCGCGCTCGGCGAAGGACTCAGGTGGCCGGAACAGCTCGCCGCCTCCGAACCAGCCGCACAGCTCGCCGGGCGAGTCACGAAGGAAGTCGAGGTGCATGCGGTGGCGCCGCTGGGCCCGGGTGAGCTCCTCTCGCGTGATGCGCCCCATCACCAGCGTCTTCAGGGTCTTGAGCACCTCGTCTACCACTGGGCCCAGGTGCTCCGGCGCACAGGCGCCGTCGATCTCGAACGAGCCGGCGTCGTGGAACACCTCCATCGCCCCACCGATCGAATAGGCCAGCCCCCGTCGCTCGACGATGTTGTACGGCAGGCGGCTCGACAGCCCGTCGTCCAGCACCCGCCGCAACGTCGCCAACGCGTGATGATCAGGGTGGGCATCGGAGGTCGCCGGGAAGGCGAGCCGGAACTCGACCTGGGTCTCATCGAGGGTCACGTACTTGAGACGAGGCCCCTGCGGCACGGTGACGTGCGGCGGCTCCTCGGTGAAGCGAGGGCCCTTTCGCACGTGCCGGAAGGCGCGGGCCACTTGGGCGAGGACCTCGGCGTGCCGCACCGGCCCCGCCACCGAGACCACCAGGTTCCCCGACACGTAGGCGCGCTCGAAGTGGGTGCGGACATCGGCCCCCTTGAGCCCCTTCACCGTCTCGGGCGTGCCGGCGATCTTGAGCGAGAGCGGGTGCGCGCCGTACAGCAGCCGTTTGGACAGGTTGTCGGGGTCGATGTCGCGCCCGCGCTCGTCGACCTCGTCCAGCATCTCTTCGAGGATGACTCGCTTCTCGACCCCCAGCTGCACCAGCCGAGGCCGGGTCAGCATGTCTCCCAGTATCTCCAGCGCCTCGCCCACGCCCTCTGGGTGCACCGGCGTGTAGAAGTAGCTCGAGTCACGCATCGTGACCCCGTTGAGATTGCCGCCCACCCGCTCGATGCGGGCGTTCATCTTCACCGAGTCGGGGTAGCGCTCGCTGCCTCGAAAGAAGAGGTGTTCGAGCACATGGCTCACCCCGTTGGTGCGGGGCGACTCGTGCCGACTCCCCACCCGGGCGTAGACCGCCGCCATGGCGCTGTGGAGGTGCTTCGTCTCGACGGTGACGACGGCCAGCCCCGAGGGGAGCACATCGCGAAAGACTCGAACGCTCACGTGGGTAGCTTCAAGATGAAGGTGGTGCCCCGCAGCACGATGCTCTCGACTTCCACGCTGCCTCCGTGGGCCTCGATGATCTGCCGCGACAGCGACAGACCCAGCCCCGTGCCACCGGCTTTGGTGGTGAAGAACGGCTCGAAGATGCGCTCCTGAACGTCGGGGGTCATGCCTGCGCCGGTGTCGTGAACTCGAATCTCGGCCGTGCCTTTCGCAGCCCAGGCAGAAACCGTCAAGGTACCTCCGCCCTCCATCGCTTCGCGGGCGTTGCGCACCAGGTTCACAAAGACCTGCCGGAGCTGCCCCTCGTCGACCTTGGCCATGAGGAGGCCAGGGGGGAAGGTCGTCACCACCTTCACCTGGGCCCGCTCGAGCTCGCCTCGGGAAAAGGAGAGCACGTCCTCGATGACCTCCACCAGGTTCTCGTCTCGCTGCACTGGCGTCGGCAACCGCGCGAGTCGCAGGTACTCCTCGGTGATCTCGGTGACCCGGTCGATCTCCCGGGTGACCGCCGCGAGCAACTCGTGCGTCTCCTTGGCTGCCTCGTCCGACGAGAACTCGCTCTCGGCGAGCCGCTCTTGCAGCATCTCGACGTTGAGCCCGATGGAGGACAGTGGGTTTCGCACCTCGTGGGCCACCTGCGCCGACACCCGGCCAACCGCGGCGAGGCGCTCCGCCCGCAGGAGCTCCTGTTGCTTTTCCTTGAGCTGGGCGTCGCGATCCTTGAGGGCGCCGGCCATGGCATCGAACTCCCTGGCGAGGAGCGCGATCTCGTCATCGCCGGGAATCCCCAGCTTGGCCTCGAAGTCGCCCTGGCGAATTCGGCCGATGCCCTCGTAGAGCGTCCTCAGGGGCCTCAGCGTTCGCGCCGCCAGCCCGGTGGCCAAGAGCCCCACGCCGATGGCGACGACGGGCAGCAAGATGATGGCGACCTCGGTGCGTCGACCCCGCTCCTGGGCGCGCCGCACCCGCTCGTGGATTCGCGCCTCGATGGACCCATGGAGGAGCCGGATGGCCGACATGGACGCCCGCTCGGCCTGCTGGAGCCGCGCGAGCTCCGGGCCAGCTCTCGAGAGATCCGGTGACTCCGACTCGAGCACCGCGAAGACCTGGTTCGCCCCCGCCTCGTAGTCGGCGAAGCGAAGGCTGATTTCATCGAGCTTCTGGGTCACCTCGTCGACGAAGCGCTGCTCCGACTCCGGGGCCAGCTCACGCACCCGCTTGGCGGTCGCCTTCCCCGCCTCGAGCCGATCGGTCATGAGCCCGGGGAAGTAGGGGCGGGCCAGGCGAATCAAGGCCCTTCGCGTCTCGACGTTCTCCTCGTCGCGCAGCCGGCCCATGTCCTTTGATTGGTAGGCGAGAAAGGTCTCTAGCGCCGCCACCGTCTGGCTCAGGCTCAGATAGCCCTCGCTGACGAGCTGAATTTCAGCCTGACTGCGGTGGAGCTCCGAGACGCTGAACAGCGACACCCCTCCGAAGGTGACCAACACCACCGCGTAGCCGAGAAAAATGCGGGAGGTGAGTGACAGCTTCACTTGGGTGGCCGAGGGCGAGAGGGCACCCGGTCTAGCAGCGGCAAGCCCACCTGTCGCCACAAAGGCTTGGGCGAGCTGCTTCGCCTCAGGGCTCTCGACCAGCCGAGGAGGCCGGCGCCGCCACCATCACCGGCACGGTCTTGCGCGTGAGCTCAGCCTCCTCGGCGCGGCCGCGAGCCCGGCGCGAGACCGGCGGTCGCCTTCTGGGGTACGCGGGCGTCCCACGAGCCGCTCTGATGCCCTCTTTGGGGGTGGGCGAATCGAGCCCCCCGGCCTGGCCCCGACCGACTCCGTGCTGAACCTCGCTGGGCGTGACCGGAGGAATGGGCGGTGGCCGCAGATCGACCGCCGGGCGATACTCGGGCGGTCGCTCACCAAACCGCTCGACGCTGACCCCAGCTCTGGGAAGCGCGGGCGTCGCGCGGAGCGGCTCGCGGAGCAGAGGGCCGCTCTCGCTGGGCCAATCGGTCTCCCACGAGATTCGGTCGACTCGCTTTGGGCTGGCTTCGGGGCGCTGCTGCCGAACCTGTCGACGGAGCCTCGCCGCTGACTTCGCCCTCTGGCGATGGGCGGCTCCGAGGGCGGCGGCCGCGCGGAGAACGGCCATGATCCCCTTGATGGCCATTCCTGCCCCGGCCCACGACAGCAGTGGCACCGTCAACCCCAGGCCGCCCAGGAGCACGCCGAGCCCTAACGCCTGAAACACCACGTCGGGAGACGAACCCAGAGCCACACCGTCGGCCAGGTCGAGGGCCAGCGCCAGAAGGCCAGGGAAAGCAGCCACCGCGAGCAGCAGTCGAGCCCAGCGGGCGACCAGCCGGCCACCATCGACGATGGCGAGCGCCAGCAACGAGGGGCCCACGAGGTGGAGCCCGCTGGCCAGCAAGCGGGCGAAGGTGGTCAGCCCCATGAGACACGCCTGGAGCACCAGTGGCGTCGCCGCCACCATCGACCGCAGCACTTCGGCGCCCGTGCCGTCAGGCTCGAGGGCCAAGGGGCTCAACCTCGCGTCGCGCTGGGCTGCCCACAGGCCTCTCGCCAGCTCACCGAGCTGCACCCACGACGCTTGCCCCAGCAGATCGATGCCCAACGCCGTCTCCAGCGACCAGCCCAGGAGCCCACCGTAAACCGAGCGGCCGTCCCTCCCAGCCAGGAGAACCACCGCTACCGCCGTTCGAACCCCGATCGCTCGCCACCAGCCCCTCCTCGAGCTCCCCCGGCTGTACTCCAGGGCGAGCGCGGCCACCAACGCGAGCGGCACCAGCACACGCCCAGCCAAGAGGCTTCTCTCCAGCCAAACACCCATCGTCGAGGCGAAGTCGGTCGCAGTCATCAGTGCTCCCCCGACGACCGAACAGCAGAAAACGGGCCACCTGAAACGGTCGAAATCACATGGCCGAGTTGCCTCCACCGTCCCTCCGCCGAGACGGTCACGCACCGACTCCTTCGAGGGCACACCGTTGACCAGGCCCAGCCCAGGCACTATGAGCCAGCCTAACGCGTTGTTTTGTCTGAGAAATTACTGATGACCCTTCGAAGCCGACCGGTGCTGGCGATGGTGCTCCTGGTGGGGCTCCCAGCAGCTGCCGAGCGACCGAAGGTGCTGCTCGTGCCGTGGGTCAGCGGCGAGGGCGTTTCTGAGAAGGCCGCCGGGCGCGTCGAGGCCTTGGTCGTCGAGGAGCTCCGAGGGCGCGCCGAGCTCGAGGTCGAGCTGCTTCAGACGGCCAGCGAGGTGATGGAGCTGGGGAGCCACGCCCTCGGGCTGCTGCGGTTCGACGAGGCGGCCAGCGCGTTCCGTCGAGCGATGGAGTTGGCGGCCGCCGAGCCAACCACGGTGCAAGCCAGCCAGCTCACCCAAGGCTACTTGGGCCTCGCCACGGCCCTCTTTCGGCTGGGCGAAGAACGCGAGGCCAAGGAGACGCTCCTCGCGCTGGCGTGCATCGCCCCGAGCCTGAAATTGCCCAGCACGTATCCTCCGGTCTTCCGTCGGGAGCTCGACAAGGCGAAGAAGAGAGCACTGAGGCGAGCCCACGCGCAGCTGGCCGTCGATGGGCCGAAGGAGGCCACGGTGCAAGTGGATGGGCGCGAGCTGGGGCGGGTGCCGATCTTGATCGACTGGCCGATCATCGGCCGCCACCTGGTTCGAGTCGAAGGGGCGGGTGGCGAGCGTTTCGCGAGGCTCGTCGACCTCAAGCCGGGCCTCACCAAGGTGTCGGCGACGTTCTCGGCCAATGCCCTGGTCGTCGACGAAGCCGATCTCTCGGAGCTCGCGGCGCTCACCCAGGCCCAAGGCGCGGCCTACGCGCTGGTGGGCGCCGTCACCCGCGGCTCGGGCACCCAGCTGACCGTGGGGCTGGCGCTCTACGGCCGCGCCCCGAATGCCGTGGTGGCCCTCGAGCCCTTGGCGGTCGAGGCCGACGAGACCCTCGCCCAGCCCAAGATTCGCGCCGCTGGCGAGGAGCTCGCTCACCGCCTCTCGCGCTTCGGCGATCCCTCGGCGCTCCCGTTGAGCCTGCTCGTCCGAGCCCGCCCTCTGGCCTCGGCCACGCCGCCAGCCTTGCTGGTGCCTCAGCCGGTCGAGGTCACGCCAGCGACCGCCTCCCTCGCGGCGACCCCACCGGTCAAGGCGTCGGCCAACCCCGGGCCCCCCACCTGGGTCTACGTCATCTGCGGCGTAGCGGTGGCGGCAGGTCTCGGCGTAGGCGGCTACTTCGGCATCAGGGAGCTGACCCGACCAGTGACGGGCACGGTGAATGCCTCGTGGTGAAGCCAGCGTGGGTCGGCCTCGTGCTGTCGCTGAGCGCCTGTGCGCCCAAGGAGATCGCCTATCAGCTCCTGATCGTGACCACCTCCTGCGACGCACGCAACGAGCCCCTCGATGGCGTGCAGTTTCTCCAGGCGCGGGTGACCGGTGACGGCATCTCCCAGCCACCGGAGGTGACCGTGGCGGTCAGCGCCAAGCGCCTCGAGCTGCCCGAAGTTCCCTCGGGGTCCAACCGCCTCATCGAGGTGCGCGGCTATGACGGCGACCCGAAGAGCGGGGGGCGGGTGTTGAGCATGGGCCGCTCTGCGCCTCTGGAGATCCCCTCCAGCATCCCCCCTCGTCAGCCCGCGCCGATCACCGTCTTCCTCCGCCGGGTCAACGCCTTCTCGGCCCCGGTGAGCGCCGGCGATTCGAGGTGTCTCACGATGAAGGTGGCCCGGGCGGGCCACTCGGCCACCAGGCTCCGCGACGGGAAGGTCTTCATCGCCGGGGGCTTCCACCTCAAAGACGGCACCCACGACCGGGTGGCCCTGGCTGACGCCGAGCTGTTCGACCCGTCGACGGGCACCTTCGAAGCGGCCAGGGACCTTTCGCTTTCCGCCGCGGGAGTGAGCACCCAGCTCGAGCGCGCCTACCACTCGGCGACCCTCGTGCCGTCGAGCGGGCAGGTCGCGCTGTGGGGAGGAGAGGTGTACGTCGAAGGAGGTACGGCCGTGCCGCGCGCCTCGGTGCTCTTCTACGATCCCGAGGTCGACGACTACGGGGCGCTCCCCGCGAGGGAACGCGAGCCCCTTGCCCGTGCCCACCACGGCGCGGCGATGGCAGGGAACGGGCGCCTGCTGGTCGCCTCCGGCCTCGGCCCTTCTGGCCGTGCCTTGGGCGCCGTCGAGTGGCTCGACCCGGCCAGCACCGAGTACGGGGTGTTAGAAGGCGTGGATCTGCCTCGGCTCGACGCCGTCGTCAGCACGGCTCGACAGGGGGCGCTGGTGGTGGTGGCTGGAGGCACCGACGGCACCACGCTGCTGCGTGACGTGGCTGCCTTCGAGCTCAGCGGAGGCGCCTTCGTGGCGGTCCCGACGACACTCTCGCTGGCCGCGCCCGGGAGGAGAGCAGCCGCGGCAGCGCCCCTGCGCGACGGCGCCGACCTCGTGCTCCTGGGAGGCTACTCAGACCCGACCCGGGTGAAGTCCGTCGCCTCCACCGAGATCCTCTCGGGCGACGCCGGCACGGTGTCGAGCGGGCCCAACATCGCCTCTCTGGGCGAGATCTGCGCCGTGGCCTTGCCCGATGGGCGGGTGATGGCCATCGGAGGGCGAACGGCCGACGAGACAGGCGGTTTTCCCTCCTCTGGAGCTCAGACCGTCGTCGTCACCGCGGCGCTCCATGGGGCCGTGTCGAGCCTCGGCGGTCCTGATCTCCCCGTGGCGCGCTGGGGGCACACGTGCACGGCGCTGCTCGATGGAACGGTGCTCGTCACCGGGGGCGTCAACGAGAATGGGGCCCAGGAGGTCCTCTCCGACGCGTGGATCTACCAGCCGGCACCACTCGATTGACCTCCACGAAACCGCTAGCCTGCGCGCGTGCCTTCCCGAGAGGAGTTGAATTCCGCCGTCGAGTCGATGTTCCGCATTCGGGCGGTCGAGTCGCCCCCCGACGCCGGTGGCGTGCGACGCATCTGGCACCGAGGGAGGCGAGGGGCTGAGCTCCTCACCCTGGTCGACGCCAGAGGCCGGGTCGTCCAGCAGGACTTCACCCTGTTCGACGACATCGTCCGGTGGCACAAAGACCTGGGCTTTCGTCACTCCCGGGTCGAGCCTGGCACCCCCCACGACGCAGTGCCTCGCTTCACCCGGGCCGCCGATGAGCCGCTCGCCCACTTTCGCGGAGCGGTCGAGACGTACTCCGGCTCGGATCGCTTCATTCAGCACCTGAGAGATCAACTGAGCGGACGAACCGATGCCCTCGGCACCGGCGAAGCACCTCGATCCTCTGCCGAGCCGGAGATCATCGCCGAGGTCGAACCGGCGAAGGACTCCAGTCCGCGGAGCGCCTGGCTCCTGCTCGCGATTCTCACCACCGCGCTCCTCGTGGGCCTGGGCCTCGTGGCCCTCTGGAGGCGCTGAACGTGCTCTCGAGAGTCGCTCATTTCGGCACCACCATCTTCAGCGAGTTCAGCCGCCTGGCGTTGGAGCACCGCGCCGTCAACTTAGGCCAAGGCTTCCCTGACTTCGACGGCCCCGACGAGGTCAAGGCGGCCGCCATCGAGGCCATCAACGGGGGCGTGAACCAGTACGCCATCGGGCAGGGGGCGGTGGCGCTGAGGGCCGCCGTGGCGACGCACACGGCCCGGTTCTACGGCTACCGGGTGGATCCCCAGCGAGAGGTGGTGGTGACCAGCGGGGCCACCGAAGCCATCTTCGACACGGTCATGGCCTTCGTCGACCCCGGCGAAGAGGTGGTGCTGTTCGAGCCGTTCTACGACTCGTACCTCGCCAGCGTTCAGATGGCGGGCGGGGTGCCGCGGTTCGTCCGCCTCCGGCAGCCTGACACGGCCCACGCCACCTGGTGGATGCACCCAGGCGAGCTCGAGGCGGCCTTCTCTCCCCGTACCCGCCTCGTCTTCGTCAACACCCCGCACAACCCCACCGGCAAGTGCTTCACCCGCGACGAGCTGTCGGCCATCGGGGCGCTGGCTCGGCGCAGCGGCGCGCTCATCGTCAGCGACGAGGTGTACGAGCACCTCGTCTACCGCCCTCAGGGGCACCTCCGCACCGCCACCGTCTCTGGGCTCGAGGACCTCACGCTCACCATCTCGAGCGGAGGCAAGAGCTTCTCGTTCACCGGCTGGAAGGTCGGCTGGGCGCTGGGGCCCGAGCGCCTGGTGTCGGCGGTGCAGAAGGCCCATCAATGGGTCACCTTCGCGACTGCCTCGCCCTTTCAGGCCGCCATCGCCAAGGCCCTCGAGCTGCCCGACTCGTACTTCGACACCCTGCGCCACGACTACCGGGCCAAGCGCGACCGCCTCGGCGAGGCCCTCGCGGCTGGGGGGTTCGAGGTGCTGCCCTGCGAAGCTGGCACCTTCCTCATGGCGGGCACGGCGCGCCTGGCGAGGTCAGGGGAAGACGACGTGGCCTTCTGCCGCCGCCTGGTCGCCGAGCGGCGGGTGGCCGCGATCCCTCCCTCGGTCTTCTATGGACCCGAGCATGCCCCCGAGGCCCACAGAATGGCACGCTTTGCCTTCTGCAAGACGCTCGGCACCATCGAAGAAGCCGCCCGGAGATTGGGCACTCCCGGCTGACATGGGGGCTGGGCGACGGCCACCAGTCGGTGTATTCGTCGGGGTACCCATGGCTCGATCTCCCCGTAGTGCCACGTCGCCCAAGCGACGGGCCTCGCCCCGACGTGCTGCTGGCAAGCCCGCGCCCCCCAAGGCCAAGAAGCGCGCCCAGAAGCCCAAGGCCGTGGCGAAGGCCAAGTCGTACGACGCGGCGACGCTTCGGGCCCAGCGGGCTCAGGTCGAGCGATGGAAGAAGGCTCGGCGGGCTCAGGCGAACGGAAAACACGAGCCGCCCAAGGAGCCGTTCATCACCGACTCCGGCATTCCCATTCCCGAGATCGTCACCGCCGCCGACCGGGGCCAGGAAGCGTGGAGCGACATCGGGCTGCCTGGAGAATACCCCTACACCCGAGGGGTTCAGGCCACGATGTACCGAGGCCGCCTGTGGACGATGCGCCAGTTCGCTGGCTTCGGGACCCCCGCCGACACCAACCGCCGCTTCAAGTACCTCATCGAGCACGGCGTGACCGGGCTGTCGACGGCCTTCGATATGCCAGCGCTGATGGGCTACGACGCCGACCACCCGATGTCGCTGGGCGAGGTCGGCAAGGAGGGCGTGGCGGTCTCGACCTTGAAAGACTTCGAGATCCTCTTCGATGGCATCGCGCTCGATCAGGTGACGACCTCGATGACGATCAACGCCTCGGCCATCGTCGCGCTGGCGATGTACATCGCGGTGGCCGAGAAGCAGGGCGTGTCGATGGATCGTCTCGGCGGGACGATCCAGAACGACATGTTGAAGGAGTTCATCGCCCAGAAGGAGTGGATCGTCGGCCCACGCCCGGCGGTGCGCATCGTGGTGGACATGATCGAGTTCTGCTCGAAGCACATGCCCAAGTGGCACCCGGTGTCGATCAGCGGGTACCACATTCGCGAGGCCGGAGCGACGGCGGTCCAGGAGCTGGCCTTCACCATCGCCGACGGGGTGGGCTACGTGGAGGAGTGCGTGAAGCGCGGCCTCAAGGTCGACGACTTCGCGCCCCGCCTGTCTTTCTTCTGGGACGTGCACAACGACTTCTTCGAGGAGGTGGC
>PMBV01000446.1 GCA_003153055.1 Myxococcales bacterium | reverse complement strand
GGGCCCGCTCCTAGGGCCGCGGGGCCTGGGACGACCGCACTGCCCACGTTCGCCTTCTGGGTGGCTCAACGTTGGAGTGGCGTGGCGGCTCGTTCGGGCCTCCACCACCCCCCGAGTTCACTCTGACTCGAGAGCTTCAGGGTTCAGGCAATGCCCTCGACCTTCTGCCCTCTGCTGGTCAAGGACACTCGTGGACCAGTCAAGCCGCCCCAAGCATGGCGACTCGACACGCCTCAGCCGCTCGGTCCTTGAGCTGCAGAGCGCCCAAGGCTGAGAGCCCTCCGCTGACCTCTGAGGGCTCGCACCTACGAGTGCGGCCGGGCGCTGTCACACCCTCTCCCGTCGAGTCAGCCAGGAGGAACCGTGCGGCAGCGCGGTCCGCCGGGGCCCGCGGCTCAGCGGAGAAAGTCGACCCCTTGCTGCACGCTGAGGGGGAGCGCGGCCGGCCCGGAGTGAACCTGGGCGTTGAAGGTGACCTGAGCGGTACCTCCCTGAATGGCGGTCACCACGGCCGAGGCAGCCGAGAGGAGGTTGATGGTGAGCGGGAGCGCTGCCGAATGGGTGGCCTTGCCGCTCATCGCTCCCAGGTCTCCGGTCGAGAGCGTGCCGACAGGTGAGCCACCGATGGAGAGGGTGCCGGTGACTCCACTGACGGGCAGCGCATAGGTGTTGCGATTGGTGACCTGGAGCGGGAACTCCACCGTGGCGCCCGAGAGGTTGAGGCTGGTGACTCGAGGGTTCCCGAAGGCGACCAGCGGCAGCTTGGGCACCTCAAAGGTGCTCTCGTACGACAAGGGGAGCAGGACGACGCCGACGGGCGTCTCGAGTCCCAGACGGCCCTCCACCCGGTACGAGGCATTGTCTTTGTTGAGAAAGGTCTCGACCACGGCGGCGAGGTCAGAGAAGCGAATCGCCGCGGGGAAGTGGAGCTCGGAGGTGCCGCCCGGCCCGATGTCGAGCCCGGTCGCCGGAGCACCGGACACCACTCGCTTGCCCTCCACTGAGAGGGCGTATTCCACGGTGGAGAGCGAGACGCCCACCGAGTTGGGGTTGTTGAGGGTCCAGATGGTGTCGAGGGTGAGGCCCGCGAGCGAAATGTCGGTGAGCACGGCGGAGCGGAAGGTGAGGCTCGGCTCCTGGAAGACGCTGGAGCGGAGGGCCTCGAGCAGCCCGGGACACCCGGTCGTCACCAGTACGAGAGCACCCAGAAGCGCGGCGAGTCGGACCTGTTGGTTCTTCATGGCGCCGGCACTGTAGCCTCAAGAGAGCGCTGCGCCGATGCCCGTCGCACTTTCCGCCAGGGGAGTGCTCACCCGCGCTCGGCAGGCTTGACCACCCTGAGCTCGATGAGCGTCTCCTTGATGACATTGTGAATCTGCTGGGCCATGACGCTGAGCTCTTCGGCCTTCAGCTTCCCCGCTTGGAGTTGGGCGTGCCACAGCGGGTCGAGGGTGTGGGTGACGCGGTCGATTTCGAGGTCGACATCGAGCCAGAGGGCCAGCGTGGAGTTGGACACACCCCTGGCGACCCACTCGAGGCACTTCTTCTTGGAGAAGAGTTGGAAGCTCTCGGGGAGAATCGGCCGGACGTGGGTGGGATCGACGAGGAAGTCGTCGTGCCGCGGGTGGGGCACGGTGATGGAGACCTTCGCGCCGTCGCGGCAAACCCGGTACAGCTCCTGGATGAGGCGGAGGTACACGGCGGGCGTCGCTCCGAGGTGCTCGAGAACATGGTGGAGCCGGACTTCTTCGGCGCTGGAGTCGGGCCACGGCCAGGGAAAGGACTCCAGGTCCCAGGTGAAGGGAGGGTCTCCCACCCGGTCGACGTTGAGGTAGCCGTCGAGCCGTTCGTGTCCGCATCCGAGGTTGAGCTTCACGGTGCCTCGCTTGCTGGGGCTGCGTGGTCCGTTCGCAGTATGGCACGCCCAGGTGGCGTCACGGGTGACACGGCGACGACATGTAGGTGGCACAGAGGCCCTACCACTTGACCAATGTCGGGTCGCTCGTTCGGCGAGGCGCAAAGCTCGCGCCAGGGAAGTCTAAGTGCCCACTCGAGTGGTCACTGAATACACTCACGAAACGCCGACTCTCAGCACGAAGGTGTCATCTGTGAAAACTTCCAGCGGGTGGTTGTATTTTGCGACCCCGGTCGGCTCGGGCTGGCTCTTTCGGGTCTAACACCGAGGAGGCGAACCATGAGACGAGCATTACTCTCGCGTTTTTCGATCATCTTTCTGGTGGGGGGATGTGGGGTGGCGTCGGACTTGGGCGCGGAGGACTCCACGACCATAGAGGAGGCAGCGACGAGCGCCACGACGACCTACAAGGTGCTGGCCAACAACGATCTCGGCATGCACTGTGTAGACAAGGACTTCTCGGTCTTCTCCATCCTCCCACCGTACAACGTGGTGAGTGCGCAGGTTGTGAAGAACAACGCGAGCGGGAATCCGACGCGCCTCGACGCCACCACCGTCAAGCTGACCTACTCGGCGGTGGCCGACGCCACGGGCTCAATCAACACCAAGAGCGTGGGGAAGACGAACTTCTGGCAGTACGGTTCGCGCCTCTTCGGCCTGAGCCTCGCCACCGGGCAGGGCCTCAAGGGGCTGTACATGCCGGGTGATGCGCCCAGCTCGGCGCCCGCCGTGCTGACCTGGAGCTCAACGATGTCGTTGTTCCGTGCCGAGGGCATCCCGGCGACGCCGATCGACGACAAGGGAACGAAGAACTACTACCCCTTGATGCGAGTGGCGGCGTTCGACAAGTCGACCAACAAGCTCCTCGCGTCGGTGGACACGGTCGTCCCCGTCTCCGACGAGACCACCTGCGCCAACTGCCACGCGACCGGGAAGGCCGCGGCCAAGGAAACGGGCGTGGCATGGGCGAGCGACGCCGATGTCGAGATCCAAGCTCGGAAGAACATCCTCATCCTCCACGACATGGATCAAGGAACGAAGCTGGTGGCCTCGCAGCCGGTGCTGTGTGCCGGCTGCCACTACTCGCCAGCCCTCGACCTCGCGGGGGCAGGGCAGAGCGCGCAGCAAAAGGGCAAGCCGCTCATGTCAGCGGTGATGCACGCGTTCCACTCCGACAAGATGCTCAAGGCCAACGGCCAGGCCCTCAACGATGCCCCGGTGGCGCGCGGGGGCACTCCGCCGGCCCCCACCGACCAGTCCTGCTACCAGTGCCACCCAGGGGCCAACACCAAGTGCCTCAGGGGCACGATGACCGACAAGGTCGATTGTCAGAATTGCCATGGGCCGATGAAGGCGGTCGGTGGCGCATCGCCGCTGGCGGCCGGCGGAAGCATCGACGGCACCAACGAGGGCAAGGCCAGGCGCCCGTGGACCGACGTGCCGCGGTGCCAGTCGTGCCACACCGGCGACGCGCAGACCCACCTCACCGGTCTGGCGCCGATGGACGCCGATGGCCTCCGCTTCCTCACCGCGTTCAAGAGCGGTGACAGCTCGGCCTCACCCATCCTCGCGACCAACAAGCGATTCGCCGAGGAGACGAACAAACCGTACAAGCTCAGCAAGGGCCACGGGGGCATCGCCTGCGAGGGCTGCCACGGGAGCACCCACGCGTGGTGGGCGAACGCCTCCGCTGGGGCCAACGACAACGTGGAGGCCACTCAGCTGCAGGGGCATTCGGGCTTCGTCGGCGAGTGCTCGACCTGCCACAACGGCTCGCTCCCCAATACGGTCAATGGTCCGCACGGGATGCACCCGGTCAACAGCTCGAAGTGGGTCAGCGGCCACCACAGCTTTGCTGGCAAGTCTGGCGCGAACTGCAAGACCTGCCATGGGCTCGACCTCAAGGGCAGCGCGCTGTCAGAGGCCTTCGCCGACCGGAGCTTCAAGATCGAGGGCGGGACGAAAACGGTGAAGAAGGGCACGGCGATCGGTTGCTACACGTGCCACAATGGCCCATCAGGTGACTGATCTGCCACGTCAGTGGCTCACCGGAACCCAGCGGGTGGAGAACCCGGCCGCGAGGCGCCCGTTTCCGCATCCGCGGTTGAGCTTCACGGGGCCTCGATTCTCTGAGCTGCGCTCGCAGTATGGCACGCCCAGCCGAGGCGGCGCGGCTCACTGTGGGCTCGCACCTTCGGGCACCTCGAAGAGCCGGCGCACGAGCCCGGGAAAGTCGGGGACCTCCTCCTCATCGCTCATTCCCTGCGCCATCCGCACCGCGACGAGCCGCTGGGCCGGGTAGACCGTGAGGTGAATGCCATAGGAGCCGATGGCCGAGTACCCCACCGTCTCGGTCGAGCGCACCGGCTCTGGGAGCAGGCCCCGGTTCTTGAGCGACCACAGGGCGTCGCCAGGGCCGAGCAGGGCCTTGGCTCGAGCGATCCATTCCGAGGAGTCCATGCTCTGGCCGACGAGCGTTGCGAGCTTGGCGATGACCTGCGCGTCCACGCTCGCCTCACGCCACCGGCTCAGGTCGCCCTGGGTCAGCGTGCGCACCGAGGTGCGGAAGTGGGGGATGAAGAGGTAACCCCAGGTCGAAGCGGCGCCCACGCCCGGGCTAGTGGCTGCCGCGATCCACTCGGCCGGGAGAATGCGACGGCCCTGCCAGACTCCACCGTCGGCCAGCATCACGCCCACCTTGGCCAAGTCGAGCGGGTGAAGTTGGAGCCCGCTCATGGCGTGTGGGTTGCCTCGAGGGTCGTGGATCCAGTTCCAGGCGTCCACGCCGAGTGGGGTGAAGAGCCGCTCATCGAGCAGCGCGTCGAGGGGTTTGCCCGTCGTGGCCTTCACCACTCCAGAGAGCAAGTTGACTGCCTTGTTGTTGTAGAACTCCGTGGTGCCTGGCTCGGTGATGATGGGCGAGCTGAGCGCGGCCTCGACGAAGTCGTCGCGCCAGATGAAGTCGGTGACGCGCCGCTTCGCTTCGAGCCCGGAGGTGTGCTGGAGGACATGGCGAAGGGTGACCTTGGCCTTGAGCCCCTCGCGCCATTGAGGAAAGTAGGTCGACAGGGGCGTGTCGACCGAGGGAATCGTTCCGTCGGCGACGAGGAAGCCGATGGCGAGGCCGGCGATGGGCTTGGTCGCGGACATCGTGTCGGTCCTCTGGGTGGCACCGCCGAAATACCACTCGCCGACGAGCGCGCCGTCCTTCACCAGCACGAGGGCCGAGGAGTGCGTCTCCTTGGCTCGCTGGAGCAGCGCCTCGAGGGCCTCCGCGCGAAAGCCGGCGGACTCGAGGCTGGCATGCCCCAGCCCCGCGCCGATGGGGTGCTCGACTGTCTGTTTCGACCGCCAGGCCAGATAGCGAGGTGCTTGAGCGAGCCCCTCTGTCTGGAGGTCCGCGTCGAGCTCTTCGGCGGAGACGTGGGCGGCCTTGGTGCGCTCGAGCCACGGCTCGACGTCGGCCCCGGGTCCACGGCGGAGGCCGTCCTCCGCCGCTGAAGGCGCGATCCACGCGCTCCGCTCCCCTCGAGCCCAAGCCCATTCGAGGGCCGCGAGCCCGATGCGTGGGAAGCCAGCGTTGAGGGCTCGGGAGCCGGCCAGGGCCGCGAGGCACGCGGAGCGAGCTCTCTCAGGAGCGCGGTAGGACGGCCAGCACGGGGTGGAAAAGCGGAGGAAGCCCGCTACCGCGATGGTCAGTACCACCAGCCCGGCAACTCCAGCCCTGCGCCACCAACGTCGTTGGGTCTTCATGTCCTCCCTCAATGCGCCAAGGGGCGGGGCATATCGTCGCTGGCATTCGGCTTCCTGTGGTCGCGAGCTCAGGACGGCGTCAACTTGAATTGGCGCCAATCAGCCTGCTGCCACAGCGCGTTGACAGTCGCGAGCGCGAAGTCGCATGACTTCGGTGGGCGGGGGGGTGGTCCGGCGCTTGCTCAACGGATGCCTCACGTTCTGCCCCTTCTCTGGAGCGAGCCCCTCGACGGCAAGAATGGAACAGACAGCCGACCGATCCTTCGATTGGGGCTCGAGGTCATTCATGAAACGACTATGGATTGCAGGGTTCCTGGCGCTGTTGGGCACCGGGGTGTTGGTCTTCCGGTTCGCCCAGAGCGTCGAGTCGACCAAGGCCCACCGGGAGTCCGCGGAGGTTCGGCGAGAGCTCGAACAGATGAGCGAGGAGCTGGCTACGGCGCGCAAGCAGCTGGCGACGGGGCAGGCGGACTGCGATTCCCAGTGGATGACCGGCATGGTGCGCTCGCTGGAGACGAGCGCTCCCAATTCGCAGCTCAGCCCACACATCGCTTCAGCGAACAGTCCCTACGACGCTGTCGAGGCACAGTCGGAAAGAGACTTCGATCCCACCGCGCAGCTCCAGTAGGTCGAAGGCCCTCGCTCCCTCTCCGCGGGCGACTGGTGGAAGCGAGGGTCGCGGCGACGCGTAGCCGCCGGCCTACGTCAGGGGGCCTACTGGCGACGGCGGCTGCGTCGAAGGGCCAGCGCACCAAGGGCGAAGGCGAGGAACGAGGAGGGCTCGGCGACGTTGCAGCCGCATCCAGTGCGGCCGCTGGTCCCGCCGCCACCGCCGGTAGCCTCCCCGCCTCCAGCAGAGCTTCCGCCACCAGCGCCTCCGCCCGCGCCAGTCCCTCCGCAGACGACCGCGGGCGACTGCGAGTTGTGCGGCACAGTGGTGGATGAGGCGGCGAAATCGGCCGAGTTGTCGTTGGTGTCACGGCACCCGTTGTTGAGGCGCACGATGGAGGTCGCAGAGGTCAGCGACGGGGCACTCGCAGTCTCGAACCAGTTCGCCGTGGTGCCATAGCCGACGAAGTCCGCGAGCACGTCGTTGGGGGGGCAGGTGACGCCAAGGCTGACTATGGTCTGATTGCGCATCAGTGCGACCTTGCCTGCGATGCTGCTCAGGTTGATGGTTGCGTTCGGGGGAGCACCCGACGGACGGTCATCGCTCAGGTCGGGGGTCGGAAGGGCAACGCCACCATCCGTGACAGTGAACTGAATCAGATAGAAGCCACCAGCCGGCAGCGTCGCCTGAGGAATCGGGAGCATGTTCCATCCCGACCCGGTGGCGCTGGCGTACTGGATTGAGTAGTTCGCCAACACCACGGGGCTGGTGCTGATGTTATGCAGCTCCGCGAAATCCGCCCCGAACGGAGACGGAGCGATGCCATTGCCTCCGAAGAGTTGACTGATGACGACATCGCTGAACGGGCCAGAGGGGCCGATGGCTGTACAGGTGACACCACCGCCGGTCCCGGTGCCGCCGCCGGTCGCAGTGCCACCACCAGCCGCGCTGCCGCCGCCTGTCCCAGTACCTCCACCAGCTCCGTTACCACCACCGCTTCCGGAGCCGCACAGATTGGCTGGTGAAGCCGAGTTCCTTGGCGCAATGCCTGAACTGAGGCTGTCGAAGTCGGCCTGATTCGAGTCAGTGTCCACGCACCCTGCATTCTTGCGGAACACGACACCGCCAGTTGCCATGCGGGCTCCGCCGTCAGTGGTATCCTGGCCAGTGCCTTCCCAGCAACTGGTGACGCCAAAGCCGACAAAATCAACGATCTCGGCCCGGCCACCATCCCACTGGATTGGGCAGGAGCCAGCGTCCCAGAGGAAATCGCTCGAGGAGACCAGTGCGATCTTCCCGGCGCTGCCCGAGAGGTTCAATCCAGTGGATGACCAATCAGCTGTGACGGGGAGCGGAGTTCCACTTGCGGCCGCCTGGAGGCTAACGAGGTAGTAGCCACCGGCTGGGATCGACGCATCGGGCAGATCAACCTTCGTAGAGGTATAGGAAGTGCCGGATACGTAGTAGCCCCAGCCTGTCGCTTTCGCGCCCGCATACTGGAGGGACCAGCCCCCGATGTACGCCGAGCTAATACCAGGATTGAAAAGCTCCACGTAGTCTGTGTTGAAAAGGGCACTTGTGGAACCCGCTCCAAACACCTGGCTGATGACGACGCCCTGACCCAACCCATCTCTGCGGGAGGCCATGGCTCCTGTCTGATCCGCACCGGGATCGCAGCCGATCATTCCGAGCGCCACCACGCTCACCACCGCGCCAACCACCCACTTCACCTTCAGGCCTGAGGAGGACATAGCGAGCGCTTCTCACAAGAAGCCACCCGCCCGTCCACTCCGTTTTTCTTCTCCACCGGAACGTGACCTCCGATGTGCTTGATCGAATCGCCCAGTCGTCCTTTCGACTTCCCGAAGGAGGACCCATGAAGGGCCCTCCTCCGAGTTGGGCCACTCAGTAGCGGTAGTGGTCCGGCTTGTACGGCCCCTCGAGGGGCACGCCGAGGTACTTCGCCTGCGACTCGGTGAGCTTGGTCAGCTTCGCGCCGACCTTCCCCAGGTGCAGCCGCGCCACGTGCTCATCGAGCTTCTTGGGCAGCGTATAAACCTTCCCAATCTCGAACTTCTGGCCCACATCGAGGGCGCCCCACAGCGCCAGCTGGGCCAGCGTCTGGTTGGTGAACGAGTTCGACANNGCGCTTGCCGTCGGGGAAGATGAACTGGTCGACCTGCGGTTTGACGTTCTCTTCGCGGATCTTGTCGTTCTTCTCGAGCCACGCGACCTGAATCTCCGAGTCGAAGTGCCCGATGTTCGCGAGGATGGCGCCGTCCTTCATGGCCATCATGTGCTCGCCGGTGACCACGTCGGAGCAGCCGGTCGCGGTGCAGATGATGTCCGCGCGAGGAGCCGCCTCATCCATCGTCACGACCTCGTACCCTTCCATCGCCGCCTGCAGGGCG
>PMBV01000456.1 GCA_003153055.1 Myxococcales bacterium | reverse complement strand
GCGACTGGTGGCGGCTCGGCGACTGGTGGCGGCCATGGCACTGCCGGAGGCTCGGCCGTGGGTGGCGGTCATGGCACAGGCGGAGGCTCGGCCGTGGGTGGCGGTCAGGGAACTGGCGGCGGCTGGTCGACAGGCGGCGGCTCGGCGACTGGTGGCGGTGGGGCGACCGGAGGTGGCTCTGGAACGGGCACGCCGGTGGCACTCCACGGGAAACTGGCCGTGAGAGGGAACCGCATAGTCGACGAGTCAGGCAAGGCCGTTCAGCTTCGAGGAATGTCCTTCGGCTGGAGCCAGTGGTGGGGCCAATACTGGACGACCGGCACGGTGTCTTGGTTGGTCGACGACTGGAAGGTGCAGCTCGTTCGCGCGTCGATGGGCATCGAGTCCACGGATGGCACAGGCTATCTGGGTTCCCCCAACACCGAGCGCGCCAAGGTCATCACCGTCGTCGACGAGGCGATCCGCCGGGGCATCTACGTCATCATCGACTGGCATGACCACAACGCCCCGTCGCACGTGGCGGAGTCGAAGGCGTTCTTCACCGACATGGCGCAGCGGTACGGCCAGTCGCCCAACGTCATCTACGAGATTTTCAACGAGCCCGACGACCAGGGGCCCCACGGTGCGGACACCTGGGACGACATCAAGGCCTACGCCAACGAAATCATCCCCGTCATTCGAGCGAAGGACCCCGACAACCTCATCATCGTCGGGACGCCAACGTGGAGTCAGCGGGTCGATCAAGCCGCCGACGCACCTCTGTCAGGAACCAACATCGCCTACACGCTGCACTTCTATGCCGCGACCGATTCTCACAAACAGCCCCTGAGAGACCTCGCGACCCGGGCGTTGAACAAGGGCGTGGCGCTCTTCGTGACCGAGTGGGGTACCTGTGAAGCCTCCGGCACTGGCATTCTCAACGCCGCGGAAACCGATACCTGGCTCAAGTTCCTCGACGACAACCAGCTCTCCTGGGCCAACTGGGACATCGCCGACAAGTTTGGCGAAACCTGTTCGGCGCTGCTCCCGAACAAGTCGCTCAACGGCGGCTGGCCGACCAGCGACCTGACGGATGATGGAAGGTTGGTTCGCGGCAAATTGCGCGCATACGCTGGCGTTGCGCCTTGAGCGTCTCCAACGATTACCCCCCAAGGGCTGGAAGCGGTCCCTCCATAACCCCACGCCAGAGCACGGAGGCGCTCACCGTCCGCGGTCGCGGTGGGGACTGTCCTGCGACAGTTGACACCGCGGGCACCTTGCGGCAATGACCGGCCTTCGCCTCGAGACGGCCGCCGAATCGGCCTGATCGCTTTCGGAGGGGTGCGTGGAGCCATGATGTGTCTGTCTGCGGTGTGCGTGATAGTCATGAATGCAGTGGGGGCGGACGGGGATGCGGGGCAGGCGGCGAAGATTGAGACGGTGAAGGCGAAAGAGACATTTCGCGAGGCAAAGGCGCTGTACAAACAGCGTCGCTATGCCGCCGCCGTGGCGAAGTTTGAACAGGCGTATGAACTCAATCCAAGTCCGGTCGTGTTTTTCAACATCGGCCGTTGCCATGAGCAGCTTGGGGACGTAGGGAAGGCGCTCCGTGCGTACCGCGAGTACCTGCGGCAAAGCCCCAGTGCGACGGACGCCGACGCTGTCAGCACCACAATCGGCAATCTCGAGCGGCGGCTCCGAGAGAGAGGCGTGCAGCAGCTCCTCGTCTTCGCAGAGCCGACAGATGCGCTGATCGAGGTCGACGGAAAACTCCTCGGCACCTCGCCGGCTTCGGTGGAACTCATCGCCGGGGCGCATCGTCTGCGAGTGAAGGCACAAGGTTTCGAGACGCAAGAGCAGTCTTTTGCGGTGGAGCTGGACCGCTCGATGGAGCGGACGGTGACCCTCAAGGCTGCGCCCGCGCCAGGATCGGTGTCCTCGGTTTCAGACGCTCCCCGGGAAACGAACGAGTCCCTCGTGCCGAGCAGGGAGGACTCGAGGAAGGATGAGGCGCTGCTCGCAGTAGTGAAGAAGCCCAACCGGGTTGGCACGTACGTGGCGGGCAGTGTCGCGGCAGCGAGCCTGGTCACTGCCATCGTGCTCGGTGTCGCCGCGCAACGCACCGCAGCCGGGCTGAACACTGCGGCAATCGGCACAGCGCCAGCGACTGCCCAGACCGTGCACACCATGGCCGGGTTCGCGAACGGAGCGTACGGCCTCGCCGGGGCAGCCGCGGTGACAGCCGTTGTTCTTTACTTCGTCGAGGGACGCCGATGAGGACGAGCGTATACGCGTTTGGATTGTGGAGCATCCTGCTTGCGCTCGCCGGGTGCGTGGTTCCGATTCCAGAGGGTGCGCCATGTAACGGCGACAGCGACTGTCCGGAGGGACAGACGTGTCAGGCGGCTCAATGCCTGTATGGGAACGGCACGGGAGGCGGTGGAGGGACGGCCACAGGAGGAGGGACGGCCGGCGGCGGCTCGGCTGGCGGCGGCTCGACTGGCGGTGGCTCGGCTGGCGGTGGC
>PMBV01000079.1 GCA_003153055.1 Myxococcales bacterium | reverse complement strand
ACTTGGTCTCGGCGGCCAGCGACGATGAAGAGCGACGGCAGGAGGGACGCCGCGTAGGACCGTCGACATCCATGGCACCTGGCCACCTTCACGGCGTCTATGAGCCCAACTCGAAGGTCCGGCCCTTCGCTACCAGAGGTCCCGGTACACGCTCGAGGCGTCGGGCTGGCTGCCTCCGTCCGGGTACACCCTGAACGTCGAGTCCACCTGGACGTAGATTTCATAGAGCACCTGCCCGGCGTCGGAGCCGCCATGCTCGCGGAGCCAGTCGTGCACACCACGGAAGTACTCAGGCGAGTCGCCGCTCCCTCCCGAGGAGGCCCAGTCGGACAGCGCCGCGGGGACGCCCATCTGCTCGGCGAAGCGCCGCCACTGCTCCGGCCCCACCGGGATGCCACCGTCGAGCGTGGCCTCCCAGCGCTGCTTGAAGTCGCTGGCGCTCCGGACGAAGCCGGCGCCTTCGTTGTGCGTCCTCAGGCCGATGACATCGACGCAGCCGGGGAACGCCAACCGGGCATCGACGAGGTCCGTGGTAGTGACGTCGTTGGGCCCCCAGACGAGCCTCGCCTCGGGAAAGTACTGGTTGCGGAGCTCGCAGAGCCGTGCCCAGGCCTCCTTGAAGTGCTCCACTTCGCCTGGCTGGACGGTCCAGTTGACCGGGGTGTTGAACTCCTGCGCGAAGCGAAGGTACACAGTTCCGTCGTTCCCGCGGTAGCTCTTGAGGTTCTGGAGCATCGTGGTCCAGCGCTTGTCGTAGCCCCCGTCGGCCGCCGTGGCCCAGCTCTCGCCCGCGTCGCGGAAGATGCCCGCAGCGCCGAGGTCCACCGCACCGTCCCATGTCGACCAGGAGCCTGACTTGAGTGCGAAGATGTTCTCCTGCTCTTTGGCGTTGACGTCGGCCCACACGGTGATGATGTCCAACGGTCGTCCCCGCCACTCTCCGAAGGGTGTGAGTTGTGACGCGGAAGACGGCGTCGCCCCAGAGAGCCACACACCGTTGGCGGTGCTCGCCGCTCCTCCGCCCGAGCCTTGCGCCCCTCCTCCCGTTCCACTCCCTCCACCGCCGGTCGATGCACCACCGCCNNGTCGATGCACCACCGCCGGTCGATGCGCCACCGCCGGTCGATGCGCCGCCGCCGCTCGATGCGCCACCGCCGCTCGATGCGTCGCCGCCCCCGGTGGCCGTTTCGCCCGTGCGTACGCAGAACCCGAGCTTGCAGACGCCGCCGTCGAGGCACGGGTTCGCCGCGTCGCAGGCGGCCTCGAAGGGCTCGAGGTGGACGGAGCAAGCGTCGGCCCCAAACCCGAGTGCGAGGGCGGTGAGCATCGTTCTGAATGGCCGAAGCCAGCGATGCGGGTGCGCCGGGCGGCGAGGGCTCATGGCGCCGAACAGTAGCCGATCGCCGGCGCGGCGGAAGCGGGTGCTCGGCACGAAGGCATCGTTCTTGAGGACGTCGACCTTGGAAGCGTTGGCTCCCATGGTCCCCTCAGGGCGCAAGTTGCGCTGACCAACTTGCGCAACCAGCCGGGAGCGATTGCGCAAGTCCGTCCCCTCGTTGCGCGATCCGCTGCGCATCTCGCGCAACGGGGCGCCGGTGTGAAGGTGGAGCTCCTCGTGGATCTCGATGGCCCCGGCGTTGCAGCCCGCTGGGAGCCTCCATCACCAACCACCGAGGGATTATGAGCGTTTCGATTTCGAGCCAATCATCCGGGTATGTGGCACTCGTCGCCCTGCTCGCTTCCTGCGGCGCAGCGGACGTCGGGCCGACGGACACCGACGGCGTGGCCACACCCGCCGACACCACCGACACGGTGTCCAGCGCGCTCTCGGGCGACCTCTCGCACGGCTGGCACTCCACCACCGCCATCAAGAGCTACATCCGCTGGTGCGGTGGAACGAGCCAGGTGAAGACGGGGCTCTACGAGCAGACCTGCCTCGCCGTGACGGGGCAGGAGGCTGGCCTCAGCCTGTTTCACTACCAGGTCCTCACCGTGTTCACCGCGAGGAAGGGGACGCACTGGATCCAGGTCCAGGATGCGTCAGTTCAGACATGCCGGGGGGCCTGCGCCAACCCAAACACGAACGCCTCCCAGTGCAACAGCAAGCGGTACGCGCTGGGCGGCTGCGCGACCCGGTCACTGGCGGCCGGCGACACCGTCACCTGCGTCTCCGCGGTGGCGGGCACGGCGGCCCAGGGCTACATCCAGACGCCGAGCGGCCCGAGCTACGTGGGCCTCGTCGGCTCCGACCGCATCGGGGCCGATGGGGTGGTCTTCTACGATGGGACCCCCGTCATGAGGGTCTCCCTGCAGTCGGGCTGCTCCGCGCCACCCTGACCGACGATCGCACGAGGCCCGGCCTCCCCACGGCCCGGGCCTCGCGGTGCGCCATCACGCCTTCACTCCTTCACACCTTCACGCCTTCACGCCTTCACTCCTTCACGCCTTCACACCCTCTGCACAGGAGTCTCCTGAATGGATGCGATGACCTCGAAGTCCATGCCCTACGTTACGAAGGGCGGGCCTCGTCCGCCCTGCGCGCTCACCCCGACTGCGGCGGCCCTCGCGGCGGTGCTCTTGGCGGCCTGCGGCCCGGGGGATCCGGGTGAGGCGACGAGTCCGGGAGCGCCGACGGCCGAGTCCCAAGGGGCGCTCACCGGCGCCACCGTGGCCTCCGGGTTGATCGCCCGCGAGCAGTCGACGGGGAAGCTGTGGCACTACCCGGCGACAGGGCTGGGGGCCTTCGGCGCCCGGGTGCAGATCGGCACGGGTTGGGGCGGGATGGATCGGGTCATCGGCGCGGAGGACTTCGACGGGGACGGCCGTCCTGACCTCCTCGCCCGGGAGAAGTCCTCGGGCAAGCTCCTCCTCTACTCGGGCACCAGCACGGGTGGGCTCGCCAACGGGCGGCAGGTGGGCCAGGGCTGGCAAGGCATGGCCGCCATCGTCGGCCCGGGCGACCTCACCGGCGACGGCAAGGCCGACGTGGTGGCGATGGATCTCTCGGGGCGCCTGTTGCTCTACCCTGGCAACGGCCAGGGCGGCTTCTTGGCGTCGTCCCCCGTCGGGGCGAACCTCCCCACGGCGGACCTCCTCCTCGCGGCCGGTGACTTCGACGGCGACGGGCGGCGCGATCTCATCGCGCGCGAGAAGGGCACCGGGGTGCTCCGGCTCCTGTCCGGGAACGGAGTCGGAGGGGTGCTCTCCAACAAGGTCATCGGCAACGGCTGGACCATCATGGACGCCGTTGTCGGGGTGGGCGACTTCGATGGCGACGGCGCGCCCGACCTGCTGGCGCGGGAGAGAGCGACCGGGGCGATCTGGCTCTACCCGGGCAACTGCAACGGGGGCTTCCTCATCCGGAAGCAGGTCGGGCAGGGATGGGGGGGAATGGACCTCCTCCTCTCCGCCTCGAGCTACGCGACGGGGGTCGGCAACATCGACGACCTCGCGCCGCGCAAGAGCTCGAGCACGGCCTCGTCGGTCACCCCCATGGGCACCAAGTTCGAGCAGGTCAGCCAGCAGGTCATCACCGCGGCCAACCGCGCCTACCTGTCCGACCCTGCCCAGTCCCCGCCGATCCCGACCTCCACCCAGGGGCTGCACCTCGCGCAGTTCCCGGTCAACCTCTTCCCGCATGGGAGCCCGTCTTCCGCCGACGCCAACCAGCACGCCATCGGCGACTGTCTCCTCGTGGCGGCGCTGGCGAGCATGGCGTACGTGGCGCCCGAGTTCCTCGCGAGCCTCATCACCGATCGCCACGACGGCACCTTCACCGTGGCCATGCGCGACCCGAAGGGCAACCCCATCACGGTGGCGGTCAACTCGACGTTCCTGGCCGACTCAGGCAACGCGCTGGCGGCGGTGGCGGGCAAAGGCAGCGTGGCCGACTGGGCGACCGTGCTCGAGAAGGCCGTCATGAAGTACATCGCCGTCTTCAAGATCGTCTCGGACATCGGGGGCATCGGCTCCGAGCACGTCCTGCCGATGCTCACCGGTCAGGGGGCCAGCTTCGCCTTCGACCGTGGCGTGCTCAAGCCGGCGCAGGTCACCCGGGCGGTCAAGTACCTCCTCGCCCACGGGCAGTTCATCACCGGCGGGTTCGGCGTCGAGAAGAAGCTCGGCGCGATCAAGACGCTCACCGGGCATGGCTACACCGTGCTCGTCCCCGCCACCGGCCCCTCCATGACCTCGATGAGGAACGCCTGGGGGATGAGCCCGACCGACACCGGCTACGACGCCAGCGCCGACGGGGTCATCGACCTCCCCTCGACGACCGACTGGGCGGCCACGCTCGACCTGAGGGTCATCGCGCCGGGCGCGGCAGGCGCCTGGGGCGTCCGCGAGCCCTACGTGCCCGTGACCCAGTAGCCCCTCGAACGTGGGTGCACGGAAACGACAGGCAAGGCCTGGAGAAGCTGGCGCGGTACGGCGCGCGGGGGCCAATCGCCGAGTCGAGATTTCACGGCGGCGGCGGGCCCGGCCACCCTCGGCGCGAGCGCGCCTATGCGGGGTCGTCACCAAGGAGCACTGCGACGCGCAGCTCGACAGCATCGAACGGAGTGGCGCGAATCACCTGATGGCGCTCGGCGGTGAGCACGTTCAAGTAGCCCTCAGCCTCGTGACGGAAGACGCTCAGCATCCCCGATGCCGGATCGAGCAGCCAGTAGTGCTCCACACCAGCCTGGTGGTAGCGGCGGAGCTTGCGAACGGTGTCGTTGGCGCGGTTCGACTCCGACAGCACCTCGCAGATCCAGTCGGGTGCCAGCTCCACCGGCCGCGTGCGTGGCATGGAAGCGACGCGATCCCGTCTCCAACCACACACGTCCGGGCGAAAACCATCTTTACCCAGCCGCACATCGACCTCGCTGGCGATCCACCAGCCACCGGGGGCGCCACCATGGCCCGCTGGCCGACTGAACGGACCGGACACCGCAGTGATGAGTTGCGCCTGTGAAAGGCCATGCGTGATGTCAGGCGCCGCCTTCTCGACGAACTCGCCGTCGACGAGCTCCAGTCGCCGCTCTTCCGGCTCTGCCATCCACTCGGCGATCGTGTGCGCCTTCATGACCTCGGTTCTTACTGCATTCACCCACACCCGTTCACCACCACCCATGAGGTTCATGCGCATCGCATATCACTCGTGTCTGACAGCGCCAGCAGGTGTCGGGGCCAGACCCGAGGAGAGTCGGCTCCTTACGCCACTGGAGCGGGGGCGCGGGAGTCGTCTCGACCTGGGTGCGCACCTCGAGGAGCGACGGGCGGTGCCCTTCTGAGCCCTCCCCCCGGTGGCTGGACGGTGCCGGCGACGGCGAAACCCGAATGGCAGCGCGCGTACCTCGGCGGTGAAGTCGAACGAGTTCCATGCGCTCGTAGCCGAGTCCGAGCGCAGTATTTTACCAATTGTTTCAATATATTACACGTGTAGACCTTGTAAGGTAAAAGAAATTACCTTAGTCTCCACCCATGCAATGGGGCTTCTACGGTCGGAATGACGAACTCCACCGCCTTCAGGCCATCCTCGCGAGGAATCGTTGGTACTTCGCCAGGCAGATGAGCGACTCGCCGACGTGGAGGGCCCCGCGCTCGAGAAGCTGGTGGCCACGCTCTACGAAGAGCGCAGCAGGAAGGGGATAGGTGACTTCCGGCTCACCGACCGCATCCAGGGCTTCTGGGATCGCGCCGATACAGAAATCGACATGGTTGGGCTGGCGGGCGACGACAAGGTCCTGCGCCTAGTGACCTGCAAGCGCTCGCCAGAGAAGTTGGTCGTCGACCTCCCCCGCTTCGATGGCCACGTCGCCCGATTCGTAGCCGCCTTCCCAAAGTTCGGCGGGTGGACCGTGGAGAAAGTCGCCGTCGCTCCGACCCTTGATGCTGACACCAGGCGCCGCATCACCGAGAGAGGCTACATCCCCGAGGACCTCAGCGACCTAACGCTCGGTCTGCGCCAGCGTGCGAAGAGCCTCTCGTGATGCGTCAGCTCACTCCTCGCGCACGTTCGCTCAACTACCTGCGTCTACCGCTGCGACACAGAGGGCGAAGAGACTCACGGGAGCCACCTTCTCTCTGGCCGACGTCGTCCTCGGGCTGGCCACGAATCGCTGGTTCATGACGCCGATGCCACGCCCGCGGCTCCCGGCGGTCGAGGCCTACCGCCTCCACGGCCGCAACGGCATCCCATAGCCTCAGCGGATGCTCTCGGGGAAGAAGCGCTCGGGGTCTCCACCAGCCGCTGCGTTGCTCGGCGCGTCCTCGGTTCCGAGCAGGCTCGCGTCGTCGAGCAGCTCGATCCACGATTCAACTCGTCGGGCGTCGTCGGGGGACACGCCGAGGTAGCCGAGCACCGCCTGGGCGTCGTCCCAGCGCACCGGCACCCCGCCGGCCTGGCACGGCTCAAGGTCGGCGTCGAAGGCCCCGGTGCCGTTGTCGATGCACCTCTCCACGGTGGCGCTCTGCTCGTCGGTGAACCTCGCCCAGTAGGACCCCGGGTGTGGAACGCCGGTCGCCCGGTCCACCCCCCCGACACCGATCGACACGAGCGCCCAAGGAGGGGCTCCCTGACTCAAGTACTTGACCGCGAATCGATGGTCGATGAGGTTGACCAGCAACACCGCGCGAGAAAACATCGTGTTCGCCCCTGCGAAGTTGAAGGCGAGGAATGCTGGCGCGCCCTCGACATACGACACGTACACCTGGAAGACGTCGGTCTGCCCTGGGTCGGCGACCCCGTTGTACGGCACTCGGTAGCGAGTCGTCAGGGTGGCCTGGTACGAGCCCCTGGGGTCGGTGGAGAACACCCGCGACGCACCCTTCTCACCGAACACCGTCGGCTGGAGGCAAGTGAGCCACGAGAAATCATCGAGGATGAACCGGGTCGGTTGGGAGCCCTCGGCGACGTGGGCCACGAACGAGCTGGGCGTGAGGGTTGTCGCCTGGTGTGCGCAGGCGGTCTGGAGGCCGCCCGAGTACATCTCGGCGTGGTAGACGAGCCCGAGGAGCGTCATCGGAGTGAACTTGCGGGGGTTCGTGTCTCCCCCGCTGACGTCGGTGCCGGCCGGACAGAAGTTGTCGCCCCCCGGCATGAAGCACTCCTGCTCGAAGAACTCGGCCAACGCCGAGTACGCGGCGATCGTCTCGACCCCGCCGTCGTGCGCGGAGGCGCTCGAGGGGAGCAGCTGCGGGAGCGACTCCACCGCGCCCCGGGTGAAGGAGACCCGCTCGCTCATACTGCTCGGGCTGCACGCTGCCGCCACGACACTGACCGCCAAGCAGCACATCGGCACTGACGTCTTCATGGATGTCCCCGTCGGTGGCTCGATGGGTCGGCCACAACGGGAACAAACGCAATGTGAGTGCCAGCGCAGAACCTCGGATTTCGAGGCCCGACTACGGTTCCTGGGTGGTGTTGGGCGGTCTCGCTGGGTCGGCGATGAACCCTCGCCTCCCACGCCCCACTCTGCCCAGGAGGGGGCCGGTCAGAGTTTTGGCGGCTGGATGGAGTCGCTCAAGGGAGGCACGGTGTTCAGCGTGGTGCTCCCGGCGGCGCCCGGGCACTCGCTCGGCTGAGCCGGGAGCGCGCCGTCTCGCCTTGCCTTCACAGACACGCTGTGCAACGCCTCCCCTCGCGCTCGGCTGAGCCACTCGAGGGGACACTCATGGCACACAGGTGGATGGTTTCTGTCGTGGTTGCGATGCTGACGGCGGGCCTCGGCGGGTGCGTAACCCTCCCCCGGGCCGGCAAACCAGCCATGGCCGACGTGCAGTTCCGCATGCGCGATTTTCGTCTCGCCAACGGAATGCGCATCATCATCGAGGAGGATCACGCCAGCCCGGTGGTCGGCGTCTTCACCGTCGTCGGCGTCGGAAGCTCGAGCGACCCCGTGGGCCGCGAGGGCCTCGCCCACTTCATCGAGCACCTCGCCTTCCGCGCCAAGCCAGGCGGCAAGCGAACGGCCTTCAGCCAGCTCGAGGAGGCCGGGGTCGGCACCTTCAACGCGATGACCTCGTTCGACGAGACCGTCTACCTGGAGGCCGGGGCCCGAGAGCTGTTGCCCAAGCTGCTCGCCCTCGAGGCTGGGCGCCTGTTCGACCCGATGGTTGGGGTCGACCAGAAGACCTTCGAGGTCGAGCGGGAGGTCGTCCGCAACGAGCTCAGGCAACGGGGTGAGAACGCCATCGGGCCCTCCTTGAGCGCCCTCCAGGCAGCCGCCTTCCCCAAGGAGCACCCCTACTCGAGGCCGGTCGTCGGCACCCACGAGAGCCTGTCGAGCATCACCTTCGAGGACGCCAAGGCCTTCGCCGCGCGGCACTACCGCCCTGAGAACATGACGCTCCTCATCATCGGCGACGTCGACCTGGGCACCATTCACGAGCCGCTCATCCAGGCGCTCCCGGCCGCGGTGTTCAGGCCCCTGCCGGTCTCCAGCGAGCCTTTCCCTGCCCGACTGGCACCCCAGGCCCCCGAGCTGCCCGAGGCCCCGGTGGCGGCGGAGCTCATCAAGACCCAGTCCACCGTGGCCTCGCCCGAGCTCTTCGTGGTGTGGGCGCTGCCGCGAGGCTTCGATGAGCAAGCCGTGATGCTCGACTTCGTGACCGTGGCAGCCAACGGCGCGCTGGGCCAGGCCTTCATCTCTGACCCCGACATCGCCGGCGTCGACGTGACGCTCGTCCCCGGGGTCGAGGCCTCGATGCTGATTGCCCGGGCCACCTTGCACCAGGGTGACCACGTCGAGCGCTCCTACGAGCGACTGCTCGACCAGCTGGTGCGACTCTGGGCCTCGGGCGAGGCCGGCCAGATGTGGGCACCACGGAGCCAGGTGAGAGGAATGCTCGAGAGGGAGCAGGCCTTTCGCCGGCTGCGCAGCCAGGCGCTCGTCGGCATGGTTCGAGGCGCCGAGGACATCGTCAGCCGGGGCCTCGAGCGAGTGCAGGCCGCCCACTTCACCGGCAACCCCGCCACCTATGGCCGGCGCCTCCGGGCCATGGGGAACCTGAGCCCAGACCAGCTGAGCCACTTCGCCGAGCGGTACCTCCAGCGGTCCCGGGCGCGTGGCGTGCTGGTCGAGCCCTTTCCCCCAGACACGAAGGCCGTCGCCAGTGGGCCGACAGGGCTGGAGCCGGCCGAGATGCCCTTCACCGCGGCGCTGACTGCCGAGGCGGTCAGGCAGCTCGGAAAGGGCTACGCCGTCCCAGCCAGCCGCGAGCACATCGTCGAGACCTTGCCCAACGGCCTCAAGGTGGTGGTGCACCGCCGCCATGACTCGCTCCCGGTGGCGGTCGCCCAGCTCACCTTCGCCACCGGGTGGGCTGGCACCATTCCAAGGCGAGCCGCCGAGGTGGCCGCGAGCTTCGCCAGGCCCCACGAGCACCTCTATGGCCGAGGGGTCGACTTCGGCATTCAGTGGCGGACCTCGGTGGACGCCGACCGGTCCACGTTCCTGGGCACCGGCGCCAGCGGAAACCTCCCCAACCTGTTGGCCCAGCTGTCCGAGCGGGTGACGTCGATGCGTGTCGAACCGGGGCTCCTCGCCCTCTACCGGAGGGAGCTCGCGGGGCCCGTCGCCCAGGCTGAGCAGCTCCCATTGCTCAAATCCGAGCGCGCGCTCGACGCCACGCTGTTCCGTGGCCACCCCATGGGCGACGGCGCCGTGGGCTCCGACCTCGAGGGCCTGACCGAGCCCCAGCTCGACGAGTGGTTTCGCCGGGCCTGGTCTCCAGACAACGCGGTGCTGGTGGTGACGGGCGACCTCGACGCCGAGGCCACCCTCGCCGGGGTCAAAGAGTGGCTCGGGAGCTGGAAGGCGGCCGAGAGCCCCTTCCCTCGGCTGCCTCCACCGCCAGTGCGGAAGAGCGCGCCGGCGATTCTCGTCACCCACCAGCCCGGAGCGACCCAGGCCCAGATGCACCTCGCCTGCCTCGTCGACGCGGCCGCGCCGTTCGACACGTTGACCGCCCGGACGACCGCGGGCCTGTTGGGCGGCGAGCTCTACGAGAAGATCCGTGGAGAGCTGGGCAGCTCCTATGGATTCCACGGAAGGACCTCGACGCTGTTGGGTGGCGTGGCGCGGCTCGATTGGCAGGGTTCCATCGAAAACTCCCGGCTGGCCGAGGCGCTCGGGGTCTTGGGCCACGTGGTGGGGGCGCTCGACAGTCAGACCGTCTCGGAGCAGGCCGTCGCGCGAGCTCGTTGGAGCGTGGCACGGGAGCTCACGATGTCGACGACGACCTCGCTTTCGGTCGCTGCCACTTTGAGCAGTCACGCTTTGGCCGGTCACGACACCGACACCTCCACGCTCTTCGGCCTGCTCGCGACCGTCGGGAGGCCGCGGGTCCTCGAGCTGTGGAACCAGTGCCGCGGCTCGCTGACCTTCGCCTTCGTGGGTGACGAGGCGCTCATCCGTCAGGCGCTGAGCCAGACCACGCTGCCCTCGATGGCCGCCCGCTGACTCTGGCAAGCGACGGCGGTCGAGCGCCTGGGCCTCGACTGGGCCCACACCCCTCGAGGCCCGCACCTTCGCCGCGAGGCGAGAGGTGGTATCTTCCGCATCCGTGCCGACCGTGCTCGTCATTGATGGGTTTCGCTTCTTCTTCTTCAGCAACGAGGGGATGGAGCCGCCGCATATCCACGTCGAGCAAGGAGACGGGCACGCGAAGTTCTGGTTGCTGCCAGTGGAGCTTGTTGTGGCCCACCGGTTGAGGCAACAAGAAGTCCGCCGCGCTAGACTGCTCGTTGAAGAGAACCAGACGCAATTCCTGGAGAGATGGCGTGAATACTTCGGCACCTGAAGAACCCCGGGCTGTCTCCGTGGAGGCCGTCGCTGGCGAGCTCGCGGTGCACCTCGAAGATGGTCGCACCGTGTCCGTGCCGCTGGAGTGGTTTCCGAGGCTGCGAGACGCGACGGCTGCCCAACTCGCCGACTGGCGCCTCATCGGCCAGGGCGTCGGCATTCATTGGGCGCAGCTTGACGAGGACCTCTCTGTGCGTGGGCTCTTGATGCCGCACGTCCACGTGCTGCGCAAGAGCGCCTGAGCGTCTCAGTCGATTCACGCCAGCAGACTCGGCACGAGAGCCTGTCGAGCATCACCTTCGAGGACGCCAAGTCCTTCTCCGCCCGCTGACTCTGGCAAGCGACGGCGGTCGAGCGCCTGGGTTATAGGGGCCCTCTCTCTCTTCACGCTGGCCGACACCAGCCGGAGCGTCTCGATGCGTGCGCGCCCTCTTCCGTGGCTGCTCCTGGTCTCCCTCCTCGCCCTGAGCGCGGTCGACTGCGGCAAGGCCTGCTCGCCATCGGCCAGTCTCTCCACGGTCGGCGCGGCGGCGCCACGCGGGCCTGTGACCCTCACCGACGCCCGGTTGCCGGTGACGATGCCCGAAGAGCTGAGACCGGCGGCCTTCGCCCCGACGAGCTTCGCGCCCGTCACCTACCAACCGACCACGGCCGCGCCGGCGCCGCTCCGGTCCCTCGATGACACCGAGACGTGGAAGTACTTCAAGAAGCTCGTCAGCGCTCCGACGGTCGGGCTCATGCTGCGGAAGAATGGCGTCGTGGTCGACGGCAACCGTGGCTACAACGAGTTCTTCCAGCTCTACGAGCAGAACCGCTACCGGCCGCTGCTCATCAACTCGTGGTCGGATCCAAAGGAAGAGTATCTCACGCACCGGACCTTCGTGAAGGGGCTCCCCTCGGTGGTGACGCCCGATGTGGTGCTCCACAACCTCCACCTGTACTTCGACTTCCTCCTCGCCGCGACAGAGCAGACCAGCTTCACGCCAGCCCTGGTGAACCTGGTGGGAGCGCTGGTCACCGAGACCAACCGCCAGCTCGCGGCCTTCGCCGGCACCGAGCTCGAGCGGCCCCTTCGCGACAACCTCGTCTTCCTCTCGGTCGGCTCGGCGCTGCTGCGGTCGGGTTCGCTGGTCACCGAGGCGGAGGCCAACGAGCTCGACTCCAGCGAGGCCATCGAGCTCCTCAAGAAGCGGAGCCTCGAGAAGCTCGACGCGCTCCTCGAGCTCCCGGTTGCCGACGACGTCAAGGCCGTGGCCAAGCGCGAGCTCAGCCGGGTCATCGCCGCGGAGGTCAAGGAGAAGCCCGAGCTGCTCGACTACCCCGGCGACTTCAAGGAGGACTACACGCAGTACGCCGTGCGGGGCCACTACACCAAGACACCCGCGCTCCAGGCGTACTTCCGAGCGATGATGTGGTTTGGGCGGCTGAGCTTCTCGCTCAGGTCCGACTCGGCGATCCGCTCGGGGCTGATGCTGAACCTCGCCGCGGTCCAGGCCACCGACGCCCTTCTGAGCTGGCACCGCACCTTCGACACCATCACCTTCCTCGTCGGCAGCCCCGATGACACCACCTTCTACGAGTGGCTCCCGATCATCGCGCGCGTCTACGGGTCGAGCGGCGGAGCGAAGGCGCTGACCGAGCCCGCCCTGTTCGCGCGGTTCAAGGCCGAGCTGGCCACCTTGAGGCCTCCGCGGATTCAGGGGCTCGCCACGCTGAAGCCTCATGGCCCAGAGGTCGCCACGACGGCCGGGCTGCACTTCTTCTCGCAGCGCAGCGTGCTCGACGAGGTGGTGTTCCAGAGCCTGGTGGACCCGGTGGTGCCCGCGCGGGTGATGGTCTCGACCCTCGAGCTGCCGGCCATCTTCGGGAGCGCGACGGCCAAGGAGATCCTCGCGCCGCTGAAGCTCGAGGAGCTCGACGGCTACGAAAAGCAGACAACCCTGCTGCGGGACACGATGCCTCCGCTCCTCGACCGCGAGAGGGGCTCGAGCTCGTACGCGGGCTGGCTCTACGCGCTGAGCCCGTTGTGGGAGGCCACGCCCGCTGGAGCTCCGGCCTTCATGTCGACCCCGGCGTACAGAGCGCTGAGGCTCAGCACCTCGTTGGCCAGCTACGCCGAGCTGAAGCACGACACCATCCTCTACGCCAAGCAGGCGATGGCCGAGATGGGCGGGCCGGGGTTCGAGGACACCGAGCTTTCGGTCGACGAGCGAGGGTACGTGGTGCCCGAGGTCGAGACCTACGCGCGCATCGACGCCCTGCTCCAGACGCTCAAGCAGGGCCTCACGTCGCGCCAGCTCTTCCCTCCGGCGCTCGAGAAGTCCTACGGGCGCTTCCAGACGCTCACCCAGTCGCTGACCACCATCTCGAAGAAGGAGCTGTCTGGAGAGCCGCTCACCAAAGAGGAATACGAGCTCATTCAGTTCATCGGTGGTGACCTCGAGCACTTCTGGGAAGAGACGCTGATTCTGCCGCGCACCAAGGACCGGCTCCTGCTCCTCGAGGACAACAACTCGCAGCTCATCGCCGACATCTTCTCCGGGGGCGGCAAGGTGCTCCACGTCGGTACCGGCTACGTCTTGCCGGTGCTGGTGGTCTTCCCACTCGAGGGCAAGCTCCACCTCGGCCGCGGCGGCGTGATGTCGTACTACGAGCTCGTCGAGAAGGAGCGGCTCAGCGACCCTCGGTGGCGCGCGATGCTTCGAGAGAACAAAGCCCGACCACCGGCGTGGACTTCGGCCTTCATGGCCTTCGACCCCAAAGCGGAGACAGCCGTGTACCCGGGGTACGACGAGTAGCGTCCAATGAGCGCCCTGCTCCTCGGCCTCCTCGCTGCCGCGCCGGTGCCGCTGACTCAGGCTCCGAGTTGGCAGCGCCTCGGGAAGGCCCCCGGGCTCGTCGTGAAGGTGGAGGTGGAGCACGGCACCCTGCGGGTCTCCGATGCCGCCGGTCACCCGCTCTACCGAAGCTCGAGCCGGGAGCAGGTGCACGGGTACGGCGTCGCCGCGCTCCGTGAGCCGGGGCGCGCCGAGCTCCTCGTCTGGGAGTCGCGACGGGACGACAACGTGCGGGGCACGGCGCCACATCACTCGGGGTGGATGGACTACGGCGACACCCCGTGGATCAACACGCACCTCGCTGTGCTCGGCGTGGTTGACCAGGTGGTGACCGAGCGATGGGTCTCCTCGGGGACCCCCACCTTCGAGGTGGTCGCGCTGGAGCCAGCGCCCGCGCAGGAGACCGCCGCCGTGGTGACCCGCGAACGGAGGAGCCGAGGCGTCGAGGTGCGCCGCCACCACTTTCGAGGGTGGGCCCTGGTGGAGGAGCCAGCTCGCCTCGAGGCCTCCGCGCTGGCCCAGGTCTCTGACCGGAGCAAGCAAGTGGACCTGGTCGCGGTGGGAGACGTGATGCTCGGCCGGGCCACCGGGGTCATCGTGTCGCGACAGGGGTACGAGAACGCCTTCGCCGAGGTACGGCCAGTGCTCCAGGCGGCCGACGTCGCCTTCGGGAACCTGGAGTCGTGCTTCTCGCAGGGCCTCCGAGCGACGGGCCCGCTGGTGCTCACCGCCCCCATCGAGCAGCTTGAGGCGGTGAAGTACCTCGGGCTCACCCACCTGAGCCTGGCCAACAACCACTGCTCTCCCGATGACGCGGCGTACTCGCGGAAGGTGCTCGACTCGGTCGAGACCCGAGGCGTCCTCGAGGGCCGGGAGGACATCATCGAAGCGCACGGGCTCAGGCTCGCGCTCATCGCCTGGGTCATTCCACCAGGGAACCGGGACGCCCTCGCAGCGGCGATGAGCGAGGCGTCAGCCCGGAGGCTCGAGTCGATGAAGCGACAGGTCGACTATCTCTTCGTGAGCCTCCACTGGGGCGTGGAGTACCAAGCGGAGCCCGAGCCATCGCAGCGGCGTCTGGGTCACTGGCTCGTCGACCACGGCGTCGACGGAGTGCTGGGCCATCATCCGCATGTCGTTCAGCCGATCGAGCGCTACCGACGGGGCTTCATCGCGTACTCGATGGGGAACTTCGTCTTCGACCAAGAGGGGCACTCGCCGGTCGCTGATGGCGCCACCGAGCGCGGAGTCATTCTGCAGGTGCGACTCAACCGCTCGCTGGGGTGGGCGCTGCGAGAGCTTCCGACCCGCATCGTCGGCCGGGCCCGGGTCGTCGTGGATGAGACGCCAAATCTCGGCCCACCGGCGGAGTGATGGGCCGTGGGACGGCGAGGTCGCCGCGGGCGCGGAGGCGGCTTTCCGCGATGCGGCCTCAGCGGGCGAGCCTGCCTCGAGGTGCGATGGTGGGTCGGGTGCTCACGCACCGAGGCGGTCCCTCGACCCCAGAGCGCGGTAAGCACCAGAAGCCCATGCGCACTCCACCGACCGGCCGAGGGGCTCATGATGCTCGCCCAGAGCCCTCGGACCACCAGCCCGCGACCCATGCCTCGGGCGCTTCGGTGCCGACCCTCCACTGATGAGCGTTGATTGCGCCCCGCCCCGCCTCGGCCTCCCAGCCTCGATGAGCCGCATGAATTCGACAATGGGTGTCGTTTTCATGCGAATCAATCTCGACCTGGGGGACTCCACAGGTTCCAGATCGACGATCAGGCTCGGCGGGCACGGCTTCTCACCCTCAAGGAGCGACCGACGCCGCGCCACCAGTCGGACGAGGCCTGGATGCTCCGATGCGGAAAGTCGCAGGGGTGGCTCTGAGCAACGACCCGCCGATGCAACTCAAGCGCGTGGAGACACCGACGGCGCCTCGAGGGCCCCTCCGGAGGCCGCCGGCC
This sequence comes from Myxococcales bacterium, assembly GCA_003153055.1. Next base: position 8,884 of record PMBV01000079.1, on the reverse strand, counting down.
CCAGGTGGCTGCTCAGCCGGGGCACGGTCAACGCCGCGGCGAATGCGAGCGGGAGACACGCGCCCACCCAGGCGAGAGCCGACGACGGCGTCCCCGAGCTCCGCGGGTCGGCCAGCGTTCCCGCCACCAGCGGCCCGAGCGCAGCCAGCGCCCACGGCAGCCCCATGAGGAGCGCGCTGACGCCCGCGCCCCGCCCTGGAGCGAGCCGATTCCCAGACGAGACAGCCACCACGTTGGACGCGCTGATGAAGGCGCCGAAGGCGGTGAGCGTCAGCATCAACGTCATCGGGGCAAGGTGGGCACCGAGGACCAGCGAGAGGCACAGCCCAGCGAGCACCAGGGCGGCTCCCAAGACGCCTCGGGCACCGAAGCGGTCCGCGGCGTGCCCCGCGGGCAGGAGCGCCAGCGCGCCCCCCGCCACCAGAGCGAAGTGCCCTCCACCCTCGGCGGCCCAAGCGGGGGCGTGCAGCTCGAGCAAGAGGTCTGGCAAGAGGAAGACAAGCGAGACGTTGACGGTGGCTGCCAACGCCTGCACGGCGAAGAGTGGAACCAAGGAACGCCACGCGCTCTGCAACGGTTGTGGTGGAGCCGCGTCGGCGGAGTGCCGGCGGATGTCACCGAAACGCAGCAGGGCGAGGGCCGCGAGGGCAGGAACGATGAAGAGCGCCCAGGTGACCGAGCGCCGGAAGAGCGCGGTGAAGGCGAGCTGGGAGAGCGAGTAGCCGACGTAGCCCCCGGAGAGAAACAGGGCCAGCAAGAGCCCAGCCCGTTTCTGGGAGAGCTCGCCCGTGGCGCCCGCCGCCACCGGGTGAAAGGCGGCTGAGCCGATGCTGGTGGCGAGAACGAGCGCGAACGTCAGCCCCGACTGCTCGACGAAGGGGGCGAACACCACCGCCCCGGCCCCCAGCGTGCCGAGCACCAGGAGCGCGCGGGAGTGGCCGCGGTCAGCCAGCGCGCCGAAGCCGAGCTGGAGGGCGTTCGATAAGACGCCCGCAACGGTGGCGACCACCCCGGCGAAGTGGAGGTCGAGGTGGGCGAGCGTCTTGTAGACGGGAAAGATGCCGGTGCAGCAGTCGACGGCGAGGTGGCCGAACGCGAGCGCGCCGAGCCCCAGGGTGGCACGACGACGACCCGAAACCTCTGCTGGTTGGCCCACCGCTGTCGGCTCGCTTTCTGTCGTGGCCCTCATGGGCGGACACTCGACACCCGCAAGACCTGACGGCGGGGCTCGCGCGACGTGAACCACGAAACCTGGTGAGAGGCCAGCCTTGACGATCGGCTCACTCCCCCGACGGCGGGGAACGCGACACCTCGTCTGCGCGTCGCTCTTCACACGGACGGGAAAGCGGCACGACATCGAGTGCCTGGGTCGCGGCTGCCTCGGCCTCGGCAGTCGTGAGGAGCCGCTGCGAGCGCCAGCGATTGAGCACCGCGCTCCGTGCCTTCCTCGCCCGTTCGGGGTAACAGTGAGGCTCACGCCCGCTTGGGTTCACCGCGAGCCCCTGCAGGAGCGCGCGCTGGTGAAGCTCGAGCGCCGAGAAGGACCGGCCGAAGTAGGCCGACGCGCCAGCCTCGACGCCTTTGGCCGAACGACCGAGAAACTGCGTCCTTGCCAGCTCGTTGACGAGGTCAGCGGCCGACCAGTGCCGGGTCACCCAGATAGACAGGGCCACGCCTCGCAAGTGCCACCAGCCCATCGGCATCCGGCCGCGGGCCTTGAGCGACTGCCGTGCGACACTCCAGACCAGTGGGGCCTCAGCGCGAGGGAGTGAGCTCTTCTGGATCACCACATCCAAGAAAGGAGTCCAGGGGTACTGACGCTCGACCTCGAACACCTCCGCCTCTCCGCCGTTGGCCGTCCACAGCTCGATCTGCTGGGTTCGCGTGAGAGACTGACCGGCAGGAGGCTGAGGCAAGTCCAGCTCATCGAGGACCCAGACGTACAGAACTGACACGACGCCGAATGGCACGGCGACGAGCCCTACGCACACGGTGAACGCGGCCACGAGGCCTCGGAAGATCCGCATCCGGAAAGTCCCCTGCAGCCGCCACGCCAGCCTCGGCCCCACAGAGACGGGACACGGCATCGTCGAGCACGTCGTTGGTGTGTCGCCTTCTCTGAAAGCGCGTCTCGCTGGCCGGCGCCGGCCACCGAGCTCAGTGGTGGAAAAGCCTCAGCCCGGAGAACGCCATCGCCATGCCGTACTCGTCGGCCGCCTGAATGACGAGGTCGTCGCGCACCGAGCCACCGGGCTGCGACAGGTAGCTCACCCCGCTCTGCGAGGCGCGGTCGACGTTGTCTCGGAACGGCAAGAAGGCGTCGGACGCGAGGCTCACGCCCTTCTGCGCCGAGAGCCACTCGCGCTTCTGGGCCGCGGTCAGGCGCGTGGGGACCTTCTCGAAGTACTCGAGCCAGGCCTTCTCCTCGGCCGCGGACAGCGAGTCTTCGAGGTAGAGATCGATGGCGTTGGTGCGCTCGGGGCGGCCCACGTCGGCGCGGAACTGGAGCGCCAGGACCGCCGGATGCTGGCGGAGGAACCAGCGGTCAGCCTTGGACGAGGCCAGCCGAGTGCAATGCACCCGAGACTGCTGACCGGCCCCGATGCCGATGGCCTGCCCCTCATAGGCCAGGCACACCGAGTTCGACTGCGTGTACTTGAGGGTGATGAGGGCCAGCAAGAGGTCCCGCTTGGCCGCCTCGGGGATGGTCTGGTTCCGGGTGACGACCTTGGCGAGGTGCTCGGCGTTGGGCACCACCGTGTTGCGACGCTGCTCGAAGGAGACGCCGAAGACCTCCCGGGTCTCCAGCTCGGGCGCCTCCCAGCTCGGGTCCACCTCAATGACGCAGTACGAGCCCTTGCGCTTGGTCTTGAGAATCTCGAGCGCCTCCGGCTCGAACCCCGGCGCGATGACGCCGTCGGAGACCTCTCGCTTCAAGATGTTCGCCGTCGAAACATCGACGACCTCGGACATCGCCGCCCAGTCACCGAACGAGCACAGGCGATCGGCTCCGCGGGCGCGGGCATAGGCCGTGGCCAGTGGAGACAGCTCGAGATCCTCCACGAACGAGGCGCGCTTGACCACCTCGCTCATCGGCACGCTCACCGCTGCACCGGCAGGGCTGACGTGCTTGAACGAGGCCGCCGCGGGCAGCCCCAGGCTGGCCTTGAGCTCTCTCACCAACTGCCAGGCATTGAGCGCGTCGAGCAGGTTGATGTAGCCGGGCGAGCCCGACAGCACCTTCATGGGGAGCGCTCGGTCGCGAACGAAGACCCGGGCCGGGTTTTGGTGGGGGTTGCAGCCGTAGCGGAGTCGGAGCTCGTTCATGGGGCATCCTTGGTGGCAGGCGAGGGCCGACGGATAGCACCTCGAGGCGGGGCGCTCCACCACCCGGCGACCGACAGCGCTCAGTGCTCGTCGAGGGAGGCGTCCTCGGAGGGCTCGCCATGAATTCGGTTTCTGCCTGAAGACTTGGCCCGGTAGAGCGCGCGATCGGCCGCGTTCACCAGCTCACGGGGCGTGCCTCGGTGTCGAGGGATGCCCCCCGCCACGCCGACGCTGACGGTGACGTGCCCCGCAACCCTCGAGGCGACGTGCGGCAGCCGCAGGGCCTCGACCGCCGCGCGAATCTTCTCGGCCACGGTCAGCGCTCCGTCGGTGCCCGTGTCGGGCAACACCACGGCGAACTCCTCGCCTCCATAACGCGCCGGGAGGTCACCCGAGCGGCGGGCGACGTCAGCGAGCGCTCCCGCCACCCGCCTCAGGCAGTCGTCGCCGTAGCCATGGCCGTAATGGTCGTTGAGCCCCTTGAAGTGGTCGATGTCGATCATCAGCAGTGACAGGGGCGCGCTGCGCCGGGTGAGCCGCCGCCACTCTCGCTCGAGGTGCTCGTCGAATTGCCGCCGGTTGGCGATACCGGTGAGGCCGTCCAGGAAGGCGAGGTTCTCCAAGAGGTCGCTGCGCCGCTTCAGCGTGACGTGGGTCCTCACCCTGGCCCGGACCACCGGCGCCGAGAAGGGCTTGGTGATGTAGTCGACAGCGCCCATGTCGAAGCCCCTCGCCTCGGCCTCCGGGCCCATGAGCGCGGTGACGAAGATGATGGGCACCCGGCGAGCCGAGTCGTCTTCCTTGAGCGCCCGGCACACCGCGTGCCCGTCGAGCCCCGGCATCATGACGTCGAGGAGAATGAGGTCGAGGGGCTGCATCTGGCGGGCGATCTCCAGGGCCGCCTGACCGGTGGTGGCCACCATCACGTCGTGATCCGGCGAGAGGATCTCTCCCAAAGTCCTCAGGCTCGAGGGGGAGTCGTCCACCACCAGCACCTGTGGACGACTATGAAGGGGATGCGGACTCGACACGAGCAGCCTCCATCTGTGCTGTAACGCGCTCGAGGGCCGTCTGCGCCTCGGGGTAGCGGAAAGACTCCACCGCCTGCGCCAGGGCCTTCACCGCGGCGGCGTCGGCGCCCCATGCCTGCGCGGCCTCGGCCCGCTCCAGCACCTCGAGGGGCACGATGCGGTGGCGGCCAAGCAAGGCACCGAGCTCCCTCAGGGCGGCTTCCGCTACCTCGCGGCTCACCTGAGGAACCCGCGGGGGCGTCGGCTGCTCGAGCGCTCGGCGGCAGTGCTGCACCGCTCGCCGCAGCTTCTCTTCCACTGCCCAGAGGCCACGGCCACGGCGATGCTTCAGCTCCCAGTCGAGCTCGACCACCTGCCGCTCGAGGGCGCGGGCGCCGGCGTTGGCCGCGGTGCCTTTGAGCTTGTGGGCAATGCTCCGAGCCACCGGCCAGTCGCTCGACTCGACGGCCGCCCTGAGCTCGGCCGCCATCTGGGTGGCCTCCGACTCGAAGGAGGCGAGGATACGTCTCAACAGCGTGGTGTCGCCGTCGAGCCGCCGGAGCGTCGCTTCGGGGTCGAAGTCGGCTCGACTCTCAGAGCCGGGCGGGGCTTGGTCGGGCCCTGACCGCCCCTGGGGCTCCCGTCGCCCGGGGACCCAGGCCATCAACGCCGAGAGCAGATCCTCCGCGTCGACCGGCTTGTCCACGTGGCCGTTCATGCCCGCGGCGCCCGAGGCCTCGCGATCCTTCTTCATCGCCGCCGCCGTCATCGCGATGATGGGGAGCCGACGTCCCCGCTCGGTGGCGCGAATTCTCCGGGCCGCCTCGAGGCCGTCGACCTTGGGCATCTGGAGATCCATCAGCACCGCGTCGAAGGCCTCGGCGGCGACGCGCTCGACCGCGTCAAGGCCATCACTCGCCACCTCGACGACCAGGCCCATCTTCTCGAGCAGGCCCCGAGCGACGAGCTGGTTGGTCGTGTTGTCCTCCACCACCAGCACCCGGGCCCCGTGGAGCGCCTTGGCGCGCTCGAACAGCCCAGGCTTGGAACCGGCGGCCTGGGTGGGTCCTGGCTCGAGGGTCCCCTCCTGCAGTGCCCACAGGAGCTTGAGCAGCCGGGTTCGCGACACGGGCTTCTCGAGGGTGGCGTCGACGCCCGCGCCGTGAGCGACCCGGGTCACCCGCTCGCGCTCGAAGGTCGGCACCAGCATGACCATCGAGAGGCCCGCCTCTGGCCCTCTTTGCTCCTGCGCCCGCTCGGCGAAGTCGAGGCCGCCCATGCCCGGCATGCCCCAGTCGAGCAGCACCAGCTCGAAGGGTCGACCTCCGCTGGTCGCGAGCTCGAGGGCCTCGAGCCCTTCGGCCGCCGAGCCGACCGCGGTCACCTCGAAGGCCCAGGCCTGGAGCAGCCCGACGAGGGCCCCTCGCGCCCCCGGGTGATCATCCACCACCAGTGTCCGGCGGGGCTCGAGCTCTTTGGGCTGATGGAGCCCCGAGGGAGGGCTCGCGGGGCACAGCGGCAAGGTGACAAGGAAGGTGCTGCCCTGCCCCAGAATGCTCTCGACTGAGATGGTCCCCTTCATCAGATCGACCAGCCGCTTACAGATGGTGAGCCCGAGGCCGGTGCCGCCGAACTTGCGGGTGGTCGAGGTGTCGGCCTGGCTGAAGGCCTGGAACGAGCGGCCGAGCTGCGCCTCGGTCATGCCAATGCCGGTGTCACGGACCGCCATCGCGAGCCCACGCCCATCAGCCCCGGCGGACACCAGCACGTGCACCTCGCCCTTCTCAGTGAACTTGACGGCGTTGCCCACCAGGTTGTTGAGCACCTGCCCCACCCGCAGCGGGTCGCCGTTGAGCGTCACTGGGGCGTCGGGCGCCACCTCGAGGACGAGCTCGAGCTCCTTCTCGAAGGCCAGGGGCGAGAACAGCTCGATGGTGTTGTGGAGCAGCTCGTCGAGGTCGAAGTCCACCGCCTCGAGGTCGAGCCGACCGGCGTCGATCTTCGAGTAGTCGAGGATGTCGTTCAAGATGCCGAGCAGCGTCTTCGACGAGCCGTGGATGCGCTCGAGGTACCGGCGCTGCACCACCCCCACCTCGGTGTCGAGCACCAGCTGGGTGAGACCGATGACGGCGTTGAGTGGGGTGCGAATCTCGTGGCTCATGTTGGCCAAGAAGTCGCCCTTGGCCCGGTTGGCGGCCTCGGCGGACTGCTTCGACTCTCTCAGGCCTTGCTCGAGCTCGCGCTGGAGCGTGACGTCGCGGCTGATGCCGACCACCTCGAGGGGGCGCCCCTCGGCGTTTCGCTCGACGAAGGCGGCCAGCTGCACGTGCCGCGTCTGGCCCGAGGGCAGGAGAATCCGGTACTCGCTACCGAAGGGAGCGCGGCTCTTGAGGCCGCTCCTCAGGTCGTCGTCGGCGCGGGCGAGGTCGTCGGGGTGGCAGCGGTCTCTCCAGGTGCGAGGGCTGAGGGCTCCGCGCTCGTCGGGCGGCACGCCGAAGAGGTCGAACGTGCGCTCGTCCCAAAAGAGGCGCCCGTCGACGAAGCTCTGGGTCCATACCCCGATGCCGGCCACGTCAGTCGCGAGCTGCAGGCGATCTCTCGCCTGGCGGGTCTCCTCGGCCGTGACGCGGGCATCGGTCACGTCGAGGGTCAGCACCAAGAGGTGCGGGGCCCCGTTGATGAGCACCCGCAGCATCTGGCCCTCGAGCCACCGGCTCCGTCCACGGGTCGAGGTGAACCGAAGGCTCGTCTGGAAGGGCCTGCCGCTCTCGAGGGTCTCGCGCGCCCCGTCGACCCAGCCCGAACGTTGCCACGACTCGGTGAGGTTGAAGTTGGTGCCCTCGAGCTCGGCGCGGGCGCTGCCGACGATGCGGGCCAGCGCCTCGTTCGCCAGAATGCACAGCCCATCGGCCCGATGCACCGAGATGCCCACCGGTGACTCGAGCACGATGGTCTCACTGAACGACTTGGAGTCCTTGAGCTCGCGCTCGAGCGTCTGGCAGAAGACGATGTCGCGGCCCAGCTCGGCGGTGCGATCCTCGAGGTTGGCGTTGAGCGCCCTGAGCTCGGCCTCGGCGCGCTCGTGGCCCACCACCTCGACGGACAGCCGCGCCCGGGCATCGGACAGCCGCTGGTACGGCTCGCCCACCGCCGCCGCGAACACGCCGCGGTAGATGAGGTAGAACGAGACCGCCTTGTAGAGGTGCCCCAGCACGCCAAACCCGTCGGTCGGTGTTTGCTCGAGCACCATGGCCACCTCGCTCAGCAGGCAGCCGACCAGCGCCGGCACCGGGAGGAAGGGGGCGAGGTCAGCCTCCTCACGGCGCTCTTTCCACGCCACGCCCAGCGAGACGAGGAAGGTGCCGATGATGACCGCCTCCCAGCCCACTCGCACGCGCGCCGAGCCGTCGTCCACGGCGAGGCTCAGCGGGCGTACCAGCACCACCGTCACGACGATCGCGAACACGGCGACGCGAAAGACCCACCCGGACACCAGGCGCCGAGAGGTCGGGGAGCGGACCGCCTGGCTGGCGAGAAAGGCCGTGGCGGTCAGCACCCGCGCGGCCACCCGAAACACCAGGCTCTTCTCCAGCGAGGCGGGGGTGACGAGCGCGGGCATCCCCGGGAAGCTGAAGGCGTGCGCGAAGTCGAGCACCCCGATGGCGAGGAAGGCCACCCCCAGAAAGAGGCTCCGCCGGCTCCCGGCCTGGTTGAACGAGTGCCATTCCACCCCGAAGATGGACAGGCTCACCGTGACGCTGAGCAGCTCGATGACGGAGTGAAACAAGAGAAACGACGAGGGGCTCATCGCCGGGCCCAGCCTGAACGGCACCACCATCACGACCAGCAGCGGCAGAGCAAGGCCCAGCACTCCCCAGGGGTGGGCAGTCTTGCGGCCCTGCGTGATTGGCCCTTCGGTCATCGAGCGCCCCTCGTCGGGGGCCCAGCGCTGCATGCCCTGGACCGAGTGCCGGTGAGACGTGAGTCTGCCCGGTTGGCGGGCTCGAGGGGGTCGAGAAGGCCGCTGCGCTGCAACCCTTGCGACCCACGGGTTCAGGCTCACCCTGAGGGGGACGCCAAGAGCCCGCGATTCCACGCCAAGTGGGGTTGAGGTGGCCCGTCGTTTGCGGCTTTCCTCCCACTCCGTCGCCGCGTATGACGCCCCCCGCCATGCCACGTCGCCCGGACATCAAGAAAGTCCTCCTCATCGGATCCGGACCCATCGTCATCGGTCAGGCTTGCGAATTCGATTACTCGGGAACTCAGGCCATCAAGGCCCTGAAGGAGGAGGGGATCGAAGTCGTGCTCCTCAACTCCAACCCCGCCACCATCATGACCGATCCGGAGTTCGCACACCGGACGTACATCGAGCCCATCACGGTGGAGGCGGCGGAGCGCATCATCGAGCAAGAGCGCCCCGATTCGCTGTTGCCCACCATGGGTGGCCAGACGGCGCTCAACCTCGCCAAGGCCCTCGCCGAACAGGGGATTCTCGCCAAGCACGGAGTGAGGCTCATCGGTGCCTCGCTCGAGGCCATCAACAAGGC
>PMBV01000318.1 GCA_003153055.1 Myxococcales bacterium | reverse complement strand
CCACCACCGGAGGCTGAGCCACCACCGGAGGCTGAGCCACCGCCGGAGGCTGAGCCACCGCCAACTCCGCCGTCGGAAGAGTTGCCGCCGACGTTACCGTCACACGCCGTCAAAGTTGCGCAAAGCGTTAGAAGAGACAACTGCACGGGGAATTGTGATCGAGACATGTGGAACCTGGGCAAGAAAGACGTTCGCGATGAGCGTGGCCCTCTGTTCCGAGGGCACTCCGCGTGAGGCAAGGTCACGACGCCAAGCTCCTCTGGCGTCTGGTTCATGGTCTCCTCCCGTCAAAGCGGGGCGAGCATCCCCGTGCTGGTTCGGATGCAGGGAAGACCTGACAGGATTCAGTCCCCTGACGCGTTTCTTGGTGCGCCCACCGACGTGAGAAATCGTCGCGCGGTCAGTGGCCGCTCCAGACGACTCGGGGTCTGCCCAACCGGACACACATTGTCGGCTCGTGTGTTCTGGCTTTGGGGTTTCAGGGACCTGCCTTGCTCTCGGCCACCGTCACAGTGACGCCCTCGACCAGCCGCTCACCGGGGTTGGCGACCACGGCCTCGTCGCCCGAGAGGCCCGCCGAGAGGAGCACCTCGCTGCCCATGTCCAGCTCGACCTGCACCGGGACGAAGTGCGCCACGCCGTCTTTCACCACGGCCACGCGGGTTCCCTGCGCAGACACCAGCACGGCGCCGGAGGGCACCTTGAACGGCGTCCGCTCGTTGGCCGCCTCCAGCGTCACCTGCGCGTAGGTCCCCGCGAGGAGCGCGCCGTCACCGTTGGGCACCTGGACCTCGGTGAGGAGCGTGCGTGAGGCCTCGTCCATCGCGCCCGCCGTGCGCACCACGATGCCCTCGAAGGCGTGCTGGGGCAGCTCGCGCACCCGCACCGGCACCTTGGCCCCCCACGTCAGCGTGGGCGCGAAGGACTGAGGCACCGAGATGAATACCCGCACCGGGTCGACCTGCGAGACCTTGAACAGTGCCGAGCCCGAGGCGGTGCCTGCCGTCACCAGCGCGCCCACCTCGGTGGAGCGAGCTGTCACCACGCCTGAGAACGGCGCCACCACCCGCGCGAAGCCCTTCACCTCGAGGAGCCGGCTCACGTTGGCCTTGGCCGCGTCGACCGAGGCCCGCGCGGCCTGCACATTCGCGTCGGCGACGCCCTTGGCGGCCAGCCGCTCGTCCACGTCTTGCTGCGACGCGAAGCCGTTGGGCGCCAGCTTCTGGTACCGGTCGAGGTTGGCGGCGGCAAGCGCGAGGTTGGCTTTGGTCTGGGCCAGCGTGGCCTCCTGCTGGGCGATGGCGGCGCGTCCCTGGGCCAGCTCTTGGTCGAGCTCGGGCGTGTCGATCTCCGCCATGAGCTGCCCCTCCTTCACGTGGTCGCCGATGTCCACCAGCCACCGACGGAGGTAGCCGCTGGTGCGCGCGAAGAGCACCGTCTCCCGCCAGGCCTGCACCGTGCCCGGCAGGCTCAGGCTGCGAGTGGGCGGCCCGGCGATGGGCTTCACCACTCGCACCGGCAGAGGTCGCCGCGCCGCCTCGAGATCGACTGCCAGCGCGCGCGATCGCCGCCAGCGAGGCAGGGCTCCGGCCACGAGCGCTCCGAGGAGCAGCGCGGCGATCGCCGCCCCCACCAGCGCCATGGACCGACCGCGGGGAGGTGGCGCCGTCAGCGTCCGCGCGACGTCGTCGCGGCTCAGCTCGGCGTGTGGGTCGGGCGTGGGGGCGTTCATGGCGAGGCGAGCTCCGGTCGCTCCGGCGCGGGTGGGGCGCCGCGAAGCAGACTGTAGATGATGGGGACGATGAAGAGGGTCGCCACCGTGGCGACGAGGAGCCCGCCGATGACGGCTCGGGCCAGGGGCGCGTTCTGCTCTCCACCTTCGCCCAGCCCGAGCGACATCGGGAGCATGCCGATGATCATCGCCAGTGCCGTCATCACCACGGGTCTCAGTCGGGTACGGCCAGCCGCCAGCGCCGCCTCGAGGGCCGAGAGCCCCAGGGGGCGTTGATCGTTCGCGAACGTCACCAGGAGGATGCTGTTGGCCGTGGCCACGCCGATGCTCATGATGGCGCCCATCAACGCAGGCACAGAGATGGTGGTGCCGGTGGCGAACAGCAGCCACACCATGCCCGAGAGCGCTCCGGGCAGGGCCATCAAGATGATCGCCGGGTCGAGCCAGGAGTGAAAGTTCATCACCAGCAGCAAGTACACCAGCACCACGGCGAAGAAGATGCCCCAGGTGAGGCCCGAGAAGCTCGCCCGCATCGACTGCACCTGCCCCCGCATCAGCACCGAGGACCCGCGGGGCAGCTCCTTCTGGAGCGTGGCGACGGCTCGCTCCACGTCGTCAGCCACGGCGCCCAGGTCTCGGCGATCGACGTTGACCAGTACATCCAACGTGTTGGCGACGTTGTGGTGGGTGATGTTGACTGGCACCTGCGCGCGGCTGACGGTGGCCAGGTTGCCCAAGAGCTGCTGCTTGCCATTACCTCGGAGGCCGCTGATGGGTGTGCTGGCCAGCGCTTCGAGAGAATCGACCCGGTACTGGGGTGTCTGTACTGCCACCACATACTGCACACCGCGCTTGCGATCGAGCCAGTAGGTTGGGGCCGTCTGACCGCTCGACGACAGGCTCACCAAGACATCGCTCGCCACGTCGCGCTCGGTGACGCCCAGCTGGCCTGCCAAGACACGGTCGACCTCGAGGTGCAGCGCGGGGCTCGCCACGACCTGGTGTAGGTGCACGTCGGCGGCTCCGGGGACCTTCTGGAGCTCGGCCATGAGCCGCTTGGCGAGCTGCAGGTTCTGCTCCTGATTTCCCGTCGGGCCCACCAGCTGCACGTCGATGGGGGCCGACAACCCGAAGTTCAGCACCTGGGTCGAGATGTCGGGCGCCAGGAAGAAGAACGTCTCCCGGGGGAAGCGCTCGCCCAGCACGACTCGCAGCCGCTGCTGGACCTCGGCCGTCGGCCCGTGGCCTTCCTTGAGGGCGATGAGAATCTCTCCGTCGGAGGCGCTGATCATCGACGGGTCACCCAGGGAGAGGTTGATGCCCGAGTTCGGCACCCCGATGTTGTCGAGGATGGTCCCCAGCTCACCGGGGGCGATGGTCTCGCGCACGACCTCCTCCACCAGGCCGAAGAGCTGCTCGGTCTCCTCGATGCGCGTCCCCGCTGGCGCCCGAACGTGGAGCTTGATGAGGCCGGCGTCGACCTGGGGGAAGAAGTCCGAGCCGAGCTGGGTGCCCAGGCCCATCGACAGCGCCACGAAAGCGGCGAAGAGGCCCAGGGCCCAGCTCCGGTGGCGCAGCACCCAGGCGAGCAGCGCCACGTAGTGGGCTCGCAAGGCCTCGAAGTGGTGGTCGAAGCGCTCATGGAGCCGGAAGAAGGTGTCTTTCTTGGCTCCCTCGGCGCCGGTGTAGAGGGCGACCTCGCGGCCGAGGAGCGCCTGCACCATTGTCGGCACCAGCGTTCGAGAGAGCAGGTACGAGGTCAGCATGGCGAACACCACCGCCATGGCCATCGGCACGAAGAGCGAGCGGGCCGGCCCCGAGATGAAGGCCACGGGCACGAAGACGATGCAGATGCTCAAGGTCGAGACGAAGGCCGGCACGGCGATCTGCTGGGCCCCGTCGAGGATCGCCCGCACCAGCGGCTTTCGCTGCCTCAGGTTCCGGTGAATGTTCTCGATCTCGACGGTGGCGTCGTCGACCAAGATGCCCACCGCCAGCGCCAGCCCACCGAGCGTCATCACGTTGAGCGACTGGCCCAAGGCGCCCAGGGCCACCACGCTGACCAAGATGGAGAGGGGAATCGAGACGACCACGATGAGCGTGCTGCGCCAGCTCCCCAGGAAGAGGAGGATCATCAGCCCGGTGAGCGCGGCGGCGATGATGCCCTCGCGCACCACCGCGTCGACCGCCGCCCGAACGAAGAGCGACTGGTCGAACAGGAGCGTCACCTTGAGCTCCTTGGGCAGCGTGGCCAGCACCGAGGGCAAGGTGGCCTTGATGCGGTCGACGATGTCGAGCGTCGAGCTGCCTTGACCCTTCAGCACCGAGAGGAGCGCGCCTCGCTTGCCGTCGGCGTGGACGATGCTCGTCTGTGGTGAGAAGCCGTCGCGCACGTGCGCCACGTCGCCCACCGTCACCACCGAGCCGTTGATGGTCTTCACCGGCAGCCCGTTGAGCTCGTCCACCGCGTCGGGAGAGGAGTTCATATCCACCGGGAGCTCCTGGGCTCCCAGCTTCACCGTTCCGCCCGGCAAGATGAGGTTCTGCGCGCTGATGGCGTTGGCCACGTCGCTGGGCGCCAGCCCGAGCCCAGAGAGCTTGGCCAGGTCGAGGTCGACCATGATCTGCCGCTGCTTCCCGCCGTAGGGCCAGGGGATCTGCGCGCCCTGCACCACCGCGAGCCCGGTGCGGAGGAAGTTGGCGCCGAGGTCGAACAGCTGCTGCTCGGGCAGGGTCTCGCTCGCCAGGCTGGCCTGGAGAATGGGCACGTTGGAGGCCGAGTAGCGGATGATGAGCGGCGGCGTGCACCCGGGCGGCATCTGGCGAATGACCGCCTGCGAGATGGCCGTCACCTGGGCGGTGGCGGCTTCGATCTTCGCCCCGGGCTGGAAGAAGATCTTGATGACCGAGACGCCGGTGAGCGACTGGCTCTCGATGTGCTCGATGTCGTTGAC
>PMBV01000182.1 GCA_003153055.1 Myxococcales bacterium | reverse complement strand
TCGCCGACGATGATCTTCGGCCACAGGCCCAGCGCGGCCTTGGCCGACGAGTAGTTGAGCTGGCCCGTCTGGCCGGCCTTGTTCACCGACGAGATCGGCACGAGCAGGCCCTTCCACCCGTTGTTGGCCATGCGAATGGCCGCCTCGCGAACGGTGATGAAGCACCCCACCAGGTTCACGTCGATGACCGACTTGAACTGTTCGGTGGTCATCGCCTTCTTGACCTTGCCGGTCTCCTTGTCGAGGTTGATCATCAGGCCGTCTTTGATGATGCCGGCCGAAGCCACGCAGATGTTGATTTGGCCGAATTTCTCGATGGCCAGATCCATCAGGTTGGCGACGTCTTCATCGCTGGTGACGTTGCACTTGGCGGCGGCCACGCTGCCACCGGCCTGGGTGATCTCCCCGGCCACCCGCTCGAGGTTCTTCTGGTCCATGTCACCGATGACGACCTTGACGCCCTTCTGCGCCATCGATCGGGCGACCGACTCGCCAATGCCGCTCGCTCCGCCAGTGATGACCGCGACTGCGCCTTTGAGTTCCATGCGAGACCTCGTCTCCTTGGTGCTGAAAACCGCCAAGAGGCCCCGACGCCGAGCCACCAGGCCCGCCGCCATGACCCCGCTTCACTGATTGGTGCAACGCAACATACCCGAGCCTCTGGCGCCACTTGATTTCCCGGGCCCGCAGCCATGCATTTTTGCTGAACTTTGAACGAGAGCTCGGCCAAAGCAAAGGCATCTACTTATACAGCGTATAATCACTTCACCGAGGAAGGGCCACGACGGCCTTGGGCAAGCGAAGCGCGAACCGGGCGCCACCGAGCTCGCTCTGACCCGCCTCGATGGTGGCCCTGAAGCTCGAGAGATACTCGCGAGACAGTGACAGGCCCAAGCCGGTGCCCTTGGTGCCTTTGGTGGTGGAGAAGGGAGTGAAGAGGCGGTCGCGGATTTCTGGGGCGATACCTGGGCCGTTGTCCTCCACGCAGAGGAGCACTGCGCCGCCGTCCTCCCGGGCGGTGACACGAACCTGCCTGGGCGCCGGCGCGTCCTCGAGGGCGTCGGCGGCATTGATGAGCAGGTTGACGAGCACCTGCACCAACCGGCGCGCGCTCCCGGTGACGAGGGGCAGGCCCGGCGAAATCGCCTGTTGGACCGTCGCGATGGCCGAGAGCCGCACCGAGGAGATGCGCAGGGCCTCCTCGATGATGGGGCCCAGGTCGCAGGCCCCGAGGGGCTCGGGCTCGTTGCGGGCGAAGGCGCGGAGATCGTCGATGAGGCCGCTGATGCGGGAGAGCCCCGTCTCCACGTCGGTGAGGGCCTCGCTGACCGCGCCTTGATCGATCCCCTCCCGGAGCAAGGTGACGTTCGCGGTCACGTACGTCAGCGGGTTCCTGAGCTCGTGCGCCACGTCGGCGACCAATCGCCCGAGCAGCGACAGCCGGTCGTCGAGGGCCCGCTGCTTCTCGAGCTCGGCCAACCGCCGCGCGAGGGCCTCCGCGTCTCGTCGCTGGGCGGTCTGGCGACGCAGCCCCGCTCGATGGAACCAGGCCCCGGCGGCGGCGTAGAGCGTGATGGATCCGCTGCCGAGCGACCAGAAGAGCGCATCACCGCCCATGGCCACCAGGCCCCCCGCCCACACCGTCACCCCACACAAGACGATCGCCACGGGGTCGTCGGGCGCGCCCACGGCGAACACCAAGGGGATGAGCCCGAGGAAGCCCCCGTAGCCCGCGACGTCCCCGCTGCCCCACACCAAGCCGGCAAAGGTGAGCGCCAGGAGGACCGCCTCGGCTCGCACGATGACCAGCCCCCACCCGGCGGAGCGCGGGCGTGACAGCAACAGCGGACCACCGAAGAGCCAGACCGTCAGCAGGACCCTCGCGCCCAGCACCACCCCCGGGTGTGGAAAGGAGCGCCTGGCGTCGAAAACCAGGAATAGGAGATTCACCCCGCCGACGATCTGAGAGAATCGCCGACGTTCGGGCAGCGCCGCCTCACTCTCCTCGACCAAGCCAGTCACCCGGCTGACACTACGTCGGAAGTGGGGCGCGATCTCTTCCGCACCGCGTCGGCGGGCTGCTAATTGACGCCGCTCCAACTTTCCCCGAGCGTTACCGTGACCGAGCTCCCACCTTGCCCGAAGTGCCAATCGACCCTGACCTACGAAGACGGCGCCTTGTGCGTCTGCCCCGAGTGCGCCCATGAATGGTCGGCGACGGCCTCCGAAGTGCCCCCCGCGGCCGAGGAAGGCCTGGTGGTGAAAGACGCCGTGGGCAACCGGCTGAGCGACGGTGACTCGGTCACCATCATCAAGGATCTCAAGGTGAAGGGCGCGACCTCGGCGCTCAAGGTGGGCACCAAGGTGAAGAACATTCGCCTGGTCGAGGGCGATCACAACATCGACTGCAAGATCGACGGCTTCGGCGCCATGCAGCTCAAGAGCGAGTTCGTGAAGAAGTCCTGAGCACGGCTACAGTACGAGCCCCAAGGAGCTCGACGATGCGCCAGAACGAAGCACCCACCCCGCTCTGGCAGCCCGACCCCAGCCAGGTCGCCGCCACCACCCTCACCTCCTTTCTTCGCGCGGCCGAGGCCCGGTGGAGCGTGCCGCTGAGCGACCCAGACGCGCTCCATCGTTGGTCCGTCGAGCACCCGGAGCAGTTCTGGGCTTCGGTATGGGACTTCGGGGAGGTCCGTTCGCAGCGGAGGGGCGAGACCGTGGTGACCGACGCCCACGCCATGCCGGGCGCCCGCTGGTTCCCCGAGGCGCGCCTCAACTACGCCGAGAACCTGCTTCGATCGCGGGACGACGGCGAGGCGATGGTCTTCTGGGGTGAGAGCCGTGTCAGGCGGCGCCTGTCCCGGAGGGAGCTGTACCTGCAGGTCGCTCGGCTGGCCAAGGCGATGCGGGCTGAGGGCGTCACCGCTGGCGATCGGGTCGCGGCCTATGTGCCCAACGTGCCCGAGGCCATCATCGCCATGCTGGCGGCGGCGTCCATCGGGGCGATCTTCACCTCGGCCTCTCCAGACTTCGGGGTGCAGGGCGTCGTCGACCGCTTCGGGCAGGTCGAGCCCGTGCTGCTGTTCGTCGCCGACGGGTACTTCTACGGCGGCAAGACCATCGACTGCCTGGTGAAGGTGGCGGAGATCGCGGCCCGGCTCCCATCGGTCAGGCGGGTCGTCGTGGTGCCGTACGTGCGCGTTGCGGGCCACGAGCTCTCGTCGATCCGCGGCGGCGTGATGCTCGAGACCTGGACCGAGCCCTGGTCGGGGGAAGAGGTCATCGAGTTCGCCCCGCTCCCCTTCGATCACCCGCTCTACGTGCTCTACTCGTCAGGCACCACCGGAGTGCCCAAGTGCATCGTGCACGGCGCTGGCGGCGTGCTGCTCCAGCACCTCAAGGAGCACCGGCTCCATGGAGACGTCCGGCCTGGAGACCGGCTGTTCTACTTCACCACCTGCGGGTGGATGATGTGGAACTGGCTCGCCTCGGGCCTCGCGTCCCAGGCCACGCTCTTGCTGTACGACGGGTCCCCGTTCGCGGAGGACGGGCGGATCCTCTTCGACTACGCGGTCGCCGAGGGCATGACCCACTTCGGCACCTCGGCGAAGTTCATCGACGCGGCAGCCAAGGCGGGCCTCGAGCCGATCGTCACCCACCCGATGGAGAAGCTCCGCGTCATCTTCTCCACCGGCAGCCCGCTGTTGCCCGAGGGCTTCGACTACGTGTACCGGGCGATCAAGGCGAACGTCCAGCTCGCCTCGATCTCCGGGGGCACGGACATCGTCTCGTGCTTCGTCTTGGGCGACCCCAACCGCCCGGTGTGGCGTGGGGAGATTCAGGGGCCAGGGCTGGGCATGGCGACCCAGGTGTTCGACGAAGCCGGGCATCCAGTGGTGGGCGAGAAGGGCGAGCTGGTCTGCACCCGCCCCTTCCCGGTGATGCCACTCGGCTTCTGGAACGACCCCGGCGGCAGGCGATACCGGGCGGCGTACTTCGAGCGCTTCCCGGGGGTGTGGCACCATGGAGACTTCGCCGAGGTCACCGAGCACGGAGGCTTCGTCATCTACGGCCGCTCCGACGCCACCTTGAACCCCGGCGGGGTGCGCATTGGCACCGCCGAGATCTACCGACAGGTCGAGCGGCTCTCGGAGGTCGTCGAGGCCCTGGCCGTGGCCCAGAGCTGGGAAGGCGACGTGCGGGTGGTGCTGTTCGTCCGGCTCCGAGACGGCCTGGTACTCGACGAGACCTTGGTCGCCCGCATCAAAGACACCATACGCGCCAACACCACGCCGCGGCACGTGCCGGCGCGGGTGCTCCAGGTGCCCGAGCTCCCCCGCACCAAGAGTGGAAAGATCGTCGAGCTCGCGGTGCGCAACGTGGTGCACGGCGAGCCGGTGAAGAACGTCGAGGCCCTCGCCAACCCGGAGGCGCTCGACCACTTCCGAGACCGCCCAGAGCTGAAGACCTGAGCGCGACGCCCTGAATCGAGCAGGCTGCGCTGAGGGGTGCTGGGCTGCCGCTCAGCTCGCGGTGGCCTCGGCCAGCGCCTTGCGGGCGGCCATGAGTTTCGCGTGGGCCTCGTGGGCCACCCGAGCGACCTCGAGAATGCGCTCCCAATTCGTGGGGAGCTCCTCGGAGAGATCGTGGAGATCCATTTTCGATTGGGTCGCCCGCGCATTGAGCTTCTTCAGCTCGGCCTTCAAGGTGTCGATGTCGGTGCTCATGGTGTGGGCGGAGCCTACCCGCAGAGGCCCATGAGCTGACCTGCCCGCTCGAGCTGGGCCCGACGGAGGCGAGGCCTCGCTCCCCAATTTGCATGGTGGGTGGGGTGAGTGGCCGGTATCTTTGAGGGAGGGTCGGAAGCAAGCAGACGTGAGCCGGTACAGCCCCGGCCACGGCCCCCACGGGATTGACACCATGCGCGAGTACCCCCTCGAAGTCATCTCCACTCCAGCGAGTGATGCAGCGTCGCGTCCGCCAGTCTTGTTCGTGCACGGCTCGTACTGCGGCGCCTGGGTGTGGCAGGAGCACTTCATTCCCTACTTCGCCGAGCGCGGCTATGGCTCGACTGCGCTGAGCTTTCGAGGTCACGGAGAGAGCAAGGGGAAGCGATCGCTCCACCAGTTCGGCATCTCGGACTACGTCGCCGACGTGGAGCAGGTCGCCCGGGGGCTGAGCCGACCACCCATCGTCATCGCCCACTCCCTGGGCGCCAAGGTGGCCGAGCGCTTCGCCGAGACCAACCCCGTCGCGGGAGTGATCCTCCTCGCGCCGGCCTCGCCCTTCGGGGTGCTGACATCGAGCCTTCACGCCGCCGCGTCGGCGCCGCTGTTGTGGTGGCAGCTCTGCTGGGCGCAGACCCTGGGAGTCGGTGCCGTCGACCCTGGGCTGGTCGCCGACGCGCTCTTCTCGCCAGAGCTGGAGCCGGAGAAGCGGCTCCGCTACGCGGCGCGCTTCCAGCCCGAGTCGAGCCGGGTGGCCCTCGAGATGACCCTGCGGAGCTACTGGCCGTGCAACCCACGAGCGATGCGTTCGAGCCTCGTCATCGGCGGCGACCGCGATCTCCTCATTCCCCTGGCCGAGCTCGAGCGCACGGCCGCCGTCTACCAATCTGAACTCCGAGTGGTGCGCGGCGCCAATCACCTCCTGATGCTCGACACCTGCTGGAAGGCCGTCGCCGACCAGGTGCTGAGCTGGATCGAAACCCAGGAAGTGCTGGGTCGCGCCGCTTGATTCGCGCTACTTCGCCCAGCTCAGCTCCACCACGCTGATGGAATACCTGGGCAGCCGGTAGGGCTTCCCCACGGGGACCTTCTGCTCGGTGAAGCCACTGGGCGCGCCGATGAAGGTGAACACCCGCTGAGCCTCCGTCGCCGGGCAACCCTTGAAGGCCACGTTGGCCTCCAGGCCGTCGGCTCCAGAGAAGTTGAGGAGCACCAGGGTGGCTTTGCGCCCATCGGCCGATCGAGCAGCGAAGGCCGAGGCGTTGTCTGGAGCCTGGGTGTGCAGGGAGAGCTCCTGGAACACCGCGCCCTTGCCATCGTAGTTCCGGAAGGCCCGGAAGGCCCAGAACGCCGGCGTGCCCTCGCGGGGGTACGTCCAGTAGAACGCCGAGTAGAGACCTTGCTGGCCGAAGCGCCCCAAGGCCTCGGCGAGGGCCAGGCCTCCTGACATGTGCTTCTCGGCTCCGAAGCTGTACTCGCCGATGGACAGCTTGAGCCCCGGATAGTTGCGGTCGACCCAACCGCGCATTCGAGGGATGATCTGCACCGGCTCCTTGATCCACGACTCGTCGGCATAGCTGGGGTCCCACAGGCCACGGGTCGAACGAATCCGCAGGGCGTTGGTCTCGCGGTCGACCTCGCCGGCCTCCCCGACGCCGACCCCCTTGGCCTGCGGGTAGAAGTGGAGATCGAGCACGTCGAGGAGCCGCTCGCCGGTCTTCTTTTCGTGCTCCGCCAGCTTCCTCAAGTACCACTCGATGAGCGGAATGTTGTCGTGCGCCCGACGATCAGGCGCCCGACTGAAGCCAGCCACCGCGTCGGCCGCCGAGTAGGTGTACGCGGGCCAGCCCCACTCGGCCGGCCCGGCGATGACCGCCTGTGGGTCGGCCTGGCGAATCGCCGAGGCGTAGCGCATGGTGCGATCGAGCAGCTCGTCGTAGGTGAGCGGCGCCGGGTGCACGTCGCGGTGCGTGTCGTGCCAGAGCGCCGGCTCGTTATCGAGAATGTACATGTCTACGGTGCGGGCGCCGAGCTCCTGGTCGAGCTTCTTGATGGCCTTGACCCAGCGAGCGACGAACTCCGGGGGCGCGGCCACGCTGGTGCGAGTGGGAGGCCCTGAGGGCAGCGGCTTGCCATTGGTGCCGACGCCGTTGCCGGCGCCCTTGCCTTCGTCGACGCTCTGCTGCGCCCCCACCTCCGACACGGGAAAGCCCACAGACCTCGTGTCCTTGGCGACCCAACCGATGATCGGCACGGTGAGGGCCGACTGAACCCCGTGCCGGTGGTTCGCGGTGAGCATCGAGCTCCACGAGAGCGGGTTGATGGAGATGTTCTCGAAGTACCAGTCAGACGCGATGTTCCGGGCGTTGAGCTCCCAGTTGTACCGGGTCGTCGCGTTCCCGCCCCACCGGCGGATGGTCGGGTTCAGGTGCCAGTGGTCCTCGGACTCCAGCTCGCTCCTCACCGCCACGGCGATGCCGTAGATGAGTGGGCTGATGGGCTTCGCGGAGGCGCCACAGTCCACCGTGAACGTGGCAGGCACCCCGGGCTTTGACTCGGCGGCGGCGATCGCCTTCGGGTCCGCGACCGTGAGGGCCACGCCGTCGAACTCCACCACGCCGGGAGCGGGGAGTTGCCGGAACGCCCGGAGCACCACGCGCTTGAAGGGCGCCATGGTCGGGTTGAGCTCGCTCATCGGGACGAAGACCTCGCTCCAGCCGTCGTCGAGGTCTTTCCGGTGCTGGGGGCCGACCTGCACCGCCGACAGGCTGAGCACCTCGGAGTCGACCTTCACGGTGAGAAAGTCGCCGAAGCTCGCTGGGGCTTTGAAGCGGAAGACGACGCCTCCGTAGGCGCCCTGGAGCTTGGCGTTGTTGATGATCCACCCGCCGTAGCCCCCCATGTGGAGCCGCGCTGGCCCGGAGGTGCGGGGCTCTTGGTCAGCCCAGCCGAAGTACACCCATTCGCCGCGGTAGCCCGAGTCGAAGATCGCCTCGACGACCTTGCCGACCGCCGCGGTGCGGGTGCCGGGCTCGCGCGGCGCCGCCATCGCGAACCGCCCCTTGCAACCGACAGCTATCGCGACCATGAGGGCCAACGTGGCCGAACGGCACCAAATGGATGCACGCATCAGTCGTCGCCCCCGAGATCCTCGGCAGAAAGGGGGGCACGCGGCGGCTTGGGAGGGAGGTTCAAGACTGCCGAGGGAAAGAGCTCGACGATGTGCTCCACGATGTCTCTGACAGACACCACGCCCACCAAGTGACCGACCTCGTCGAGCAGCGGCACGTGGCGGTAGCCGCCGAGGTGCATGTAATTGAGCGCCCAGGCGATGGGGTCCTCCGGGCGAAGGGTCTCGGGGGCTGAGGTCATGAAGACCGAGATCGGCTCCTTGGCCCAAACGTGGGCCTGACCGGCCACCTTGGTGAGGAGATCGCGCTCGGTGAAGATGCCCGCCAGGCCTCCGTTCCCGTCGACGACCAATACGCAACCGACGTGGCCCTGCTGCAGCGTTCGCACGGCGTCGGCGAGCGTCCCGTCGAGTGGAACGGTGATGGGGTCCTTCAGCGTGAGTGAGCTGATGGGCTCGTGAATCAACGCTCGCTCGATGTCCATGTGGTCTCCGGTCGTATCGAAAAGGGGAAGGTCGACGTCGTCGTTCACTTCACCACAAGCCAGGGGAATCGGGCCAACCTCGTGTTGGAGGTCCAGCGACGCTGTGTATTGCCGAGGCGCG
Source organism: Myxococcales bacterium (assembly GCA_003153055.1). The sequence goes on along the minus strand of PMBV01000182.1, from coordinate 50,066 downwards.
TCAACGACTGGGGCGACCGAGCGGACACGAATGAGTCAAACGTCCCACCTGTGTTCGGTCGGCCAGTATGCTGTTCCGCCGAGGTCTCGAAGGAGCGCACGGATGATGAAGTCGAATCGGTGGGGCCTGGCGCTGATCGCGCTCTCGGCCTGCGTATCGCACGTCGACACGAGGAGCCTCTTCGCGACGCTCACCTACGACAACCGGCCGACGCCGGCCCCCCTGTCGGCCGCGCAGCTCGAGTTCCAGCTCTACGCTGCCCTCGAGCCTGAGGCCGTCACCACGTACAAAAGCGCCGCCCCCGTCGCCCGCTGCTACCGACAATTGACCCCGGAAGTCCTCCGGGAGATCGCCGAGGACCTCACCGAAGCCAAGGACGAAGACCGCGCGGTCACCTGGGGCACCGTGGAGGCCACCTGGTACCCCTGGGTGACGAAGAACTGCCCTGAGATCGTCGGCCTCGACCGGGCGCTGGTAGCCTATTCCGTCGTGCACCTCGCCGGAGCGGTGGCCTCCTTCGCCCGCGCCAGCACCCTCGGCTCTCCCGACGCCATCTCCGCGGCCTCGGTCGGAGCCATCGACCGGCTGGCAACGCTCCTCGAGAAGACGGGCGCCCCCCGCCCCACCTCTGTCATCAACGGGCCAGTGCTGGCCTTGAGCGGTGGCTCGGCGAACGGAGCCTTCACCGCCGGCTTTCTCTTCGAGCTGCTCTGGGCCCGTGAGCGAGCCCTGTTGGCCACCGCCGATCTCCCCGCGAGAGAGAAGCTCGACCGGCGCTCGCGCTTCGCCGGAGTAGTGGGCACCAGCGTCGGCGCCCTCATCGCGCAGTTGGTCGATCTCTACGCGGTCGATGCCCACGCGACCTTGAGCCCAGCACAGGAAAAGTACCTTGAGGCCTGTCTCTCGACTCCGCACACGGTGACCATCAGCACGCCCCTGTCGCCCTCGACGAGCTGCTACGGAGGCGACCCGGCACCCACCTTTCCCGGGTTGCCAGCCGAGCCAGCGCTCCCGGAGCGACGCATTCAGCGCTGCGCCCTCGAGCTCTTGCACCACTCCTTCACCGACATCGGCGAGCCCGACCTGATGTGCCTCGAGCCTGGGCCGGTGACTCGAGTGGTGGGCATTCTCGGCGTGCCCAGCATGGGGCTGATGCGCTTCGACGCCATGAGCCGGCAGACCATCGACCCGCTGCTCCGCGACTTTTCGGGGCTCCTCGTCGACAACGACACCACCCGGGTCGTCGTGTCGGTGGACATGCAGCTCAACCAGACCCTGGGCCTCGACGAGCGCAGCTGCGCGGGGCTCCCGATGACGCCCTTCGAGCCGGGCACGGTCGCGCCGCCGGGGAGCCAGGCCTACTGTCTCGGCTCCGGGGTGATGGCGAGCGTGGTGCTGCCCTTCTTCGCGCGCCCGCTCCGCCACACGTACTCGGGCTTCAGCGATGGAGGCGAGTGCTCCACGTGGATCGACGGCGGCCTCCGCTCGGGCTTCCCGGTGCTCCGGGCGTTGCGGCTGTCACGCCCCCGTGCCCTCTCCACCCGCAGCGATGAATCGCCGCCCCAACATCGCGGTGAGCTCCGAGTGCTGGGCATCGACACCGGCCGGCGCAACGGCCTCCCCAACCCCAGCCCGAAGAGCATCGTCGATGTGTCGTTCAACGCCATCGGGCAAATGGCGGGCGCGAACACCGTCGACGAGTTTGCCTTGGCTCAGCTCGCCTCGACCCAGCGGGAGCGAGAGCTCCGCGTGCTCCGAGACACACTGAGGGCTCCGCGCGGTGCCGTCGCTACCAAGGTCTTGCCGCTCCGGGCGATCGACGCCGGGACCGCCGACGAGCAGGAGGCCAGTGAGCTGGACACCCTGGGCGACGTCCCCGACGCGTGGAGCGTAGACTCGGTCTACGTGCCCACCGAGGTCCCCACGGGCATCGTGGCCGACTCCGGGTACGCGTTCGACCGCTACGTGATGCGCGGCCTGTTCACCTGGGGGCGTCGAGTGGCCATGAGCCGCATGCTGGGCCAGGGCCCCGACGGTCAGCTCGATCCGAGCCACCAGCTCCCGGTGCAGCTCGGCTGGCCACAGGAGCTGGTCGATCAGGTGCTTGCCCAGGTGAAGGCGGATCAGACCGACCCTCCGCTCACCCTCTGGCAACACGCCTTCGAGCTCGATGAGTGCCCTGACTTCCGTCAGACGCGCATGGCAGCGGGAGCCCTGCGCCTGCTCGGCCCTTCGACAGCTGACTGCCGCGACGTGCACGACCTCAGTGGTCAAACGCCGGGCTACTTCCTCTGCCCGAGCACCGGCCATGAGCTCGCGCCCACGCAGGCAACGGTGCGCCCATGAGCCCCGCGCGACGACTGGCCTGGGTGATGGCCTCGACGCTCTCGCTCACCGCTGGCGCCGCGGGCTTCGACGCTCCGGTGCTCGAGCTCGGGCCGGTGCTCGGAGCCCGCGCCTGGTCAGGCACCGATGACTCGGTGCTCCTCGGAGGCCACCTCACCCTCGGAGTGCGCCTCGATCGGGTGCGCTTCGGAGTGGTTGGCCAAGCGCTCTATGCCCGCACCTTCAACGGGCTGGGAGTCGACCTCGGCGCCTTCGTCTCGTGGGACTTCGTGCTGGTGGACCTCGACAGCCGTCTGTCGGCTGGGGCGTTCCTCCGCCTCGACGGCGCGGCGAGGTACCTGCCCTCAGCCAATGAGTGGGGTGCCGTCCCCCGGCTCAGCATCGGAGGCCACGCCGGCGGCTACTCGATCTCGGTCGGTGCAGGCCCGGAGCTCGGGCTCCATCTCCCCGGAGGCTCGGGGTGGGGCTTCACTGCCGACGTTCGCTTCGGCGTCGAGCTGTTCGAAGCCGTCTGGTTGTTCGAGCGGATTCGCGAGGAAGACAGTCCTCCCTGATCGAGCCCGTCGATCTCCCGGGCGCCTACTGGAGGCTGGAGTCGGTGATGGTGAGGCTGCGGGTGTTGGTGCCCACGGCGGTGCCAGCGCTCTTCGCCCCCATGTGCGACTGGGTCCAGGAGCCACCAGTGTTCCCCTGCATGGTGGTCTGGACGATGCTCAGGTCGCCACCAAAGTCATTGCTGGTGAAGAACAGGCCGCCTCCGAATGCTCCTGTGCCGGCCGCGTTGTTGACGATTCTATCGGCACAGAGGCTGACGTTGACCGAGGCGCCGTCGCTGTAGAGGGCGCCGCCGTTGCCACCGGACCCCACCTCGTGCTGAGCGTTGTTGATGACGGAGCACTTCGACGCGTCGTCGTTGTTGGCTCCGTTCCCGGTCGCGGTGTTGTTCTCGAAGAGGCTGTCGTACACATACAGCGGAGCAAACAGGCAGCCGACCGCGGCGCCATTGCTCGCCGAGTTGTTTCGAAAGGTGCTTCCAACGATGGTGATGCCCGCCTTGCTGCCGAGCATTCGGATCGCGCCGCCCGCCACGTCAGGGCCGAGCGGCGCCGCCTGGTTGCCGATGAAGACCGAGTCGATGACCGAGAGGTTGCCATCTCGTACGAAGATCGCTCCGCCCTCGCCCTCGTTGAAGCCCTGCGAGCACGGGGTCGGCGCGGTGGGAATGGGGCTCGAGCCGGCGATCCTCCCGTTGATGAAAGTGATGTGCTGCACCGTCACGCGGGTGTCGAGCGCCCTGAAGTTTGGCGACTCGAACCGGAGGATTTGCGTCGCACCGCCGCCGTCGAGCGTGACCAGGCGCCCACCGTCGAGGACCGTGTTCTTGTTGATGGGGAGCTTCATCGTGGCAGTCACGGGAATCGTCACCGGAGCCGAGCCACAGTTGAACGTGATGATGCCCCCGGCTTCGACCGCCATTTTGAGCGCGGCGAAGGTGCAGCTCGCAGCCGAGCCGGTACCCACGACGGCCGTCGGGTGCGAGACGTCGGCGGCCACGCCCTCTGGAGGAATGGGCTGAGAGCAGGAGCGATCCGGATTTCCGGCATACGCCCCACCGCCCATCGCGGAGCCACCGCCCATCGCGGAGCCGCCGCCCACCGCGGAGCCACCGCCGGCCGCGTGTCCACCACCGGAACCACCCCCGGTCGCAGAGCCGCCACCCACCGCATGTCCACCTCCCGCGCCGATACCTCCATCGACCTCGTCAAGGGCTGCCACGAGCCCTGCTCCGCATCCCGAGAGGGCGACGACGGCGAGCATCGCGATGGATTTCGGAGTCATTCTGGTTCCTTCCGTGGCGGTCATCCTCAAGACGCACCTCGAGGCGCATTCGGCTCAGCGCGATGGGGGTACCCCGACGTCATGCACACTCAGCTCGGTTTCATTACCTTTGTCCGGGTGGCCATCAGGTTCGCAATGAATGTCGACGGCTGGCCTCGGCCATAGGGTCTCCATGGGCCCATGGGCGACGCTGACGGTGGCGGTGTTGCTGGCCGGGAGTTGGGCTGACGAAACCGAACGCGCGCGCCATGCCTTTCGGAGCTTCGGCCTCGACGATGGGTTGACGAACATGTCGCCCCTCTGCTTCGCGCAGGACGCCCGTGGGGTGCTGTGGGTCGGCACCGAGGACGGGCTGTTCTCGTACGACGGGCAGCGCTTCCATCGTCTCGGGAGAGAGGACGGACTCCCCTCGACGTTCATTGAGAGCCTGGCCGCCGACCAAGCCGGCCGCCTGTGGGTTGGCACACCGGCCGGTCTTGCCGTGCTCACCGGCGAGTCGGCCCAGCTCGCTGGCGAAGCGCGCGTGAATGAGCTGGCGGTCGCCAGCGATGGATGCGTCTGGGTTTGCGCCGACGGGTCAGGGCTGTCGCGGAGCTGCGGAGGCCGGGCGCCGACTCCGGTGGAGGGGTGGCCCTCGGGCGATTGCACGGCCCTCTTCGTGAAAGGGCCCGAGGAGGTCCTCGCTGCTCGGGGGTCCCAGTTGCTTCTGCGTCGACCCACCGGCCGATGGGAGGCGCAGACGGCTCCCGGAGCCCTGGGGGCCGACGCGGTGAGGGGTCTGTTGGTCGAGCCAAACGGACGGGTATGGGCCCGCACGGCCTCGGCGCTGTGGACGCGTGAGGCCGGTGCCGCCGGCTTTCATCGCGAGGACGAGGGCCTCTCGCGCACCTACCTGAGGGTCCCCCTGGCCCTTGGCCAAGACGGCGCACTGTGGGTGCCGACCTCATCGGGGATCGCGATGCGCTCGGTGGAGGGCCGATGGAGCCTCTTGGGGGCGGCCCAGGGGTTGCCGACGACCTTGGTGACGTCCTTCTTCACCGATCGCGAGGGCTCGGTCTGGATCGGGGGTGGAGGCGTCTTCCGCTGGCTCGGAGGGGGCTGGTGGGCCACCTACACCACGGCGGCAGGGTTACCGAGCGACGTCATCTGGAGCATCCTCCGTGACGAGGAAGGGACGCTCTGGGTGGGCTCCGAGCAAGGGCTCTCTCGCCTGACGCCGCGCGGCTTCGAGACGCTGAAGGCCACGGCCGGTCTCTCGGTGGCCGCGGTCGCCCGCGCCAGCGACGGCTCCCTCTGGCTCGGTGGGAACCCGGTTGAGGTGCTCCACCTGACGCCCGGCACCGGCGCCGTCGAGCGCTACGGCCAGGAGGCGGGGGTGGTTGGGGCTCGCATCAACACCCTCCTGACCGACGCTGACGGAAGCATCTGGGTCGGGGCGTTTCGCGGCGGATTGCTCCGAGCGCAGCCCAGCCTCACCCGGCCACTGCGCTTCGAGGCGCCCGACGTGCCTCGGCTGGAAGCGGACGAGACCTTCCGTTCCCTGGTGCGCGATCCCCAAGGCCGCCTGTGGGCCGGCGGCACCCACGGGCTGGCGATGCGGGAGGGGGCCGTCTGGCGACGGTTCACGACGAGCGATGGGTTGGCCGATGACGCGGTGTCGTATCTCGCCGTCGATCAGGACGGAGCGGTGTTGGTCACCTATTGGGAGCGGCCTGGCGTGGACCGCGTCGAGCTCGCGCAAGGGCGTTTGGTCGTCGAGCACCCGGCGAAGACGCCAGCGCGCATGGTGTACGCGCTGGGGGAGGATGCCGCACACCGGTGGCTGTGGTTGGGCACCGGGGCCGGGTTGGACATCGTGGCGCCCGAGGGGACGCGGCATTTCACCCGGAGCGACGGGCTCCCCAGTGACGACTTCGACGCCAACGCGTTCCTCGCCGATCCGGGGGGCGACGTGTGGCTGGGGACCAGCAGCGGGCTGGTTCGTTTCCATCCGGCGTTCGATCGAGGGGCGCCCCCACCGCCCCCGACCATCTTCACCTCTGCCTTCCTCGGGGGCCGCCCGTTCAGCGCCACGGGAGCCTCCGCGCGTCACGATGAGAACACCCTCGAGGCGCACTTCGCGGGTCTGAGCTTCGTCAACGAGAGTCGCGTCGCCTACGCGGTCCGGCTGGTGGGCTTCGAGGCCGCCTGGCGCGAGGTGACGACGACGGAGGTGCGCTATACGAACCTCGAGCCGGGGCGCTACTCGCTCGAGGTGCGGGCCCGCGTCGCCGAGGGGGCGTGGGGGCCGGTGGCGTCGCGGGGCTTCGAGATCCGCCGAGCCGTCTGGCAAACCTGGCCGTTTCGGGCGCTGCTCGGGCTGATGCTCATCGCCCTGGCAGGTGCGGCGTGGAGGTGGCGGAGCGCGGCTCGCCGGAGCGAGTTGGCACTGCGGGAGCGCGACGAACGGCTTCGCTCGGTGTTCTCGACCATGGCCGAGGGGGTGGTGGTGCACGATGCATCGGGCCGGATCGCCAGTTGGAATGGCGCGGCAACCTCGCAGTTCGGCACCTCGGCCGACGCGGTCATCGACTCGCGGTGGCAGGTGACGAGGGAAGATGGCCAACCCCTCGCGTTGGCCCAGCTCCCTTGGGTGAGAGCGGCGCGCGAGGCCACGGTCCTCCCGCACGCGATCCTCCGAATCGACCGTGATGGGGAGCGTCGGTGGCTCTCGGTCTCCTCGGCGCAAGTTCGACTGGTGGATGGGGGGCCGTCGCACGGGGTCGTCAGCTCCCTCACCGACGTGACCGAGCTGCGCCGGGGGCGCGAGGAGCTGATCGTCGCGACGCGCGCGGCGACCGAGGCCAACGAGGTGAAGAGCCGCTTCCTCGCCACCATGTCCCACGAAGTCCGCACGCCGCTCAACGCGGTGCTCGGCTTCGCGAAGCTGGGCCTGGAGGGCGGGTCCCTGGAGGAGGTGCGAGGGTACCTCCGCATCATCGCCCGCGCCGGTGCGGGCCTTCTGGGGATCGTGAACGACCTGCTCGACTTCTCGAAGATCGAGGCGGGGCGCCTGGAGATCGAGCAGGTTCGGTTCGAGCTCCACGCGACGTTGCGCGACGTGGTGCAGGTGTTCGAGGCCGCCGCCAGCGCCAAGGGCGTTCGCCTGTCGCTCCTGATCTCGCCGGCCCTCCCGCGGAACGTGTTGGGCGACGCGCTCCGGGTGGGGCAGGTGCTCAGCAACCTCCTGTCGAACGCCATCAAGTTCACCACCGCCGGCTTCGTCGAGCTGGCAGCGGAGCCGATCGACGGGGGAGTGGCCATCACGGTGCGCGACAGTGGCATCGGGATGACGGCCGAGCAGCTCGAGCGGATCTTCGAGCCCTTTCGCCAAGCCGAAAGCACCACCTCACGGCGCTTCGGCGGCACCGGCCTGGGGCTGACCATCTCTCGCAACCTCGCGCGGGCGATGGGTGGCGACGTGACCGTCAGCTCGACGCCCGGGCAGGGGTCGTCGTTCGTGTTCCGATGCCGGCTGAGCAGCGCCCCAGAGGAGGTCGGGGGGGCCGAGCCCAGCGACGCGTCTCGGCACCAGCTGGCGTTGAGCGGCCAACGGGTGCTCCTGGTCGAGGACAACAAGGTGAACCAGCTGCTGGCCAAGGCCCTGCTCGAGCGGGCGGGCGTCGTCGTCACCATCGCCAATGACGGTCGCGAAGGCCTCCAGGCGGTGGTGGCCAACCCCGGCTCGTTCGACGCCATCTTGATGGACGTGCAGATGCCCGAGATGGACGGGCTCGAGGCGAGCACCCGCATTCGCGAGGCACTGGGGCCAGCCGCTCCGCCGATCATCGCCATGACGGCCAACGGCTTCGAGAGCGAACGGGAGGCGACGCGGGCCACCGGGATGGTGGCGCACCTCACCAAGCCCATCGACGTGGCGGTGCTCTACGCGACGCTGGCCGAGTGGATCGGCAGGACAGGAGGGTCGACTTGAGGGCGTTGAACCATGGTCGCTCCATTCATCCATCCCTCCGGCGGGTGGAGATCGCCGCGCCGGGCGACTAGCCTCGAGGAGGTGGATCGCGAGCTGACTCGATTGGCAGAGAAGTACGTCTGGTGGGAGACGCCGGAGCGAGCGCTCGATCGGCGGAGCGTGTTCCTCTGTCAGCTCCTCCAGCTGGGGACATGGGATGACGTCGACCTGGTGCGCGCCCGACTGGGCGACGCGGCCCTCCGGACCGCACTTCAAACAGCGCCGCCGGGCATCCTCGATGCCAAGTCGTGGAACTACTGGCACCTGTACTACCACCTCGAGCCAGTGCCGCCGATGCCGGCGCGGCCGTTGCCATGAGCCCCCTCTTGACGCCTCACCTCGAGAGCCTGCCCGAGGCCCAGCGGGCGTTGTGGCCCGAGCTTCGCGACGTCCCGCCGGGCTTCGTCCTCTACGGCGGCACGGGGCTGGCTCTGCGGCTGGGCCACCGGCACTCGGTGGACTTCGACTTCTTCTCCTCCAGACCGCTCAAGCACCATGAGCTGCGCCGCCGGCTTCCCTTCCTCGCCACGGCAGAGACCCTTCAAGAGGAGGCTGACGTCTTGACTGTGTCGGTGGCCCGAGGAGCGCCGGTGAAGGTGTCCTTCTTCGGGCCCATCGGGTTCGGCCGGGTCGGGACGCCGCAGCGCACCACCGATCTCGTTCTCACGGTGGCCTCACTGATGGACCTGGCGGCCACGAAGGTCAAGGTCCTCCTCCAGCGCGTGGAAGCGAAGGACTACCTCGACGTCGCCGCCATCCTCCGCGCCGGAGTACCGCTGGCCCAGATGCTCGGGGGAGCCAGGACCCTCTTCGGCCCTGCCTTCAACCCGCTCTCGGCGCAGAAAACTCTGGCGTACTTCGAGGCCGGGGACCTCTCCACTGTCGATGCAAGTACGCGCACCCTGCTCCGCGCCGAGGCCGTGCGGCCGGTCGAGGTCGTTCCCCTTCCGAAAACGGCGGACCAGCTCGACTAGTCCCGCGAGCGGCCGCGCGAGCAGCTACTCACCCGACCCAATTCCGAAACTCCGAATTCATCGGTTGGCTGGCCCTTGGACATCGCGGAAACGCTCGGGCTACAAGGCCCCATGCGATGGAGACACGCTCTGGCTTGGTTCTTCGGTGGTGCCTTCCTCGTCAACGCCGTGCCGCATATCGCCCATGGCCTCGCCCTCTCGCCTCCCCCATAGGCACCGCATGTTCTCGTACGTCGACCCCAAGGTGAAGGCTGAGCTCCTGGCCTCAGGCAAGCTCGTGGCGCTCGACGACGCCGGCCGCCGCGTCGAGCCTCACGCCACCGAAGCGGTCCTCAACGTCCTCGGCCCCGTCCCCCTGCCCATCCTCCTCGAGGGCGGCGAGGCCACCTTCCGCTGGTACCCCTTCGTGCGCCACTCTGAGCTCGAGCGTATCGAGCACGTCGTCGACGAGGTCCGCGCCAATGGCCCTCGACAGCTCTTCGCCCTGCTCGCCGACCACATGGCCGTCAACTCGGCCGTGGTGTACGGCGACTTCGCCTCCGCGACCTCGCCGCTCGTCCGCGTCCACTCGAACTGCCTCACCGGCGACGTCTTCGGCTCCCTCCGCTGCGACTGTGGTCCTCAGCTCCACGCCGCCTTCGCCGCGATCGCCGCGGCCGGCGCGGGCGCCGTCATCTACATGGCCGGCCACGAGGGGCGGGGCATCGGCCTGTGGGCCAAGGCCGTCACCTACCTCCTCCAGGACGCCGGCAACGACACCTACGAAGCCAACGAGCGCCTGGGCCTCCCCGCCGACTCACGCGACTTCAGCGACGCCGCCCGCATCCTCGGCTGGCTGCGCGGCGGCCAACCTCACATCCGTCTCCTCGGCAACAACCCGCTCAAGCGCGAGGCCCTCGAGTCGGCCGGCCTGGTGGTGACGGCGCAGGAGCCGCTGCTCGTCGGGCTGAGCCGCCACAACGCCCGCTACCTCGAGGCCAAGAGGGCCCACGGGCACCTGATTCCCGAGGGGCCACTCACCCCCCGGTGACATCGGGGTCGGCGCGGCTCGCCAACAGCCGGCTGTCAGACCCGAGTGGTATCTGAAGCGCATGAACATTACGGGTGGTGGTGAAAGGGTGTGCGTGAATGCGGTAAGAACCGAGGCCATGAAGGCGCACACGATCGCCGAGTGGCTGGCGGAACCGGAGGAGCGCCGGCTTGAGCTGATCGACGGAGAATTCGTCGAGAAGGCGGCGCCTGACATCACCCATGGCCTTTCACAGGCGGGGCTCATCGCGGCGGTGTTCGTTCCGTTTCACCGGCCACAAGGCCACGGCGGTGCACCCGGCGGCTGGTGGATCGGCAGCGAGGTCGACGTGCGACTGGGGAATGACGGGTTTCGCCCGGACGTGTGTGGTTGGAGGCGGGATCGCGTCGCCTCCATTCCACGGACGCGCCCGGTAGAGCTGGTCCCCGACTGGATCTGCGAAGTGCTGTCGGAGTCGAACCGCGCCAATGACACCGTGCGCAAACTGCGGCGTTACCACCAGGCCGGCGTGGGGCACTCCTGGCTGCTCGATCCGACGTCGGGGATGTTGAGCGTCTTCCGTCACGAGGTAGAGGGCTACCTGAACGTGCTCACCGCCGAACGCCATCAGGTGGCGCGCGCCGCTCCGTTCGATGCTGTCGAGTTGCGCGTCGCCGAACTGCTTGGCGACGACCCTGCATAGGCGCTCTCGCTGTTGGGGGGCCCTTCATTGGGGCGAGGTCCGAGCATCGAGCACCACCCGTCGGTCTCTCGGGCGCGGCCCTTCGCCGAGCGACCAGCCCTCCTTGAGCTCCAGCGTCCACCCGTCGCCTCGCCAGGTCTGGCCGGCCCCTTCGCTCGGAGCCGCGACCGTGGCCTGCTTCCAGTCTCCGGCGAGCAGGAGATCCTTCGTCACTGTGATCGCACCCCACTGGGCCGCCAGCCTCGCCGTCGGGTACACGGTCCCCAGGTCTGCCATGGGCACCAAGGTGCCTGGGTTCAGTTGGATCCGCGGCTTCTCGAGGGGCAGTATCAACACTGGCCCCACGACGAGCTTCTGTCGAAGGTCGGCGATGCGCTTCTTCGCCAAGCGCTCTCGTTCTTCCTCCATCGCGCGAATCGCCGGCCCACCGTAGGCCTTGGCTCGCCGGGCGATCTCACCGGGAGTCGCCCTCGGTGGCGCGAGGCTGACGGCGCTCGCCAGGAGCACGCCGAGGTCTGCCCCACCTCTCGCCTTGTCCCTCCACTCCGCGCCCGCCTCGTCGAGCAGCAGACCGTAGGCAGGCCCCGCGGCGTAGGGAAACGCGCGTACGAACGACTCGCGCTGGGCGCCTGTCTCGATGTCAGCCTTGGCCAATGCCCGCTGCCCCTCGGCGTCGTCGGCCGCCAGCTTGACGCCCGTGTACTCGGCGAGTCCCTCGGCCCATTCTCCCGCGCTTTCGTCGACCGTCGCGCTCGCGAATCGCTCCCTGCGGGCCCCGCGAAAGGCCAGCGCGTCTTCGATGGCGCTCCGTCGAGAGGCGCCTTGCGACTCCAACGCCCGGGCCAACGCGCGCCACTCGAGAAGAATGAAGTACCGGCCCTCGAGCGTATCGAGATGGCCATTCCCTACACCAGTCATGCCCCCGAACCCCGGCCACTTCTGACTGTTCGCCAGCCGATGGAAGGACTCGTGCACCAAGGACACCCGACGCGCCTCCACGTTCGAGGGCAACGGCAGTGGCACCTGCGCCCACCAGAGGCCCGCCCACTCGATGGCTGTTGCCGACACGTTCTCGGAAGCAGGCCAGACCGTCACGAACAGCCCGCTCAGATCTGGCGCTCCCGCGTGCGCGTTGGCGACGAGCACATGGGCGGTTTGATCCACCAGCATGACCGGCCCGCAGAGGCTGGCGCCCCAAAGATGGCCGGCGTCCTTCTCGCAGACGACCCTGAAGTCCTCGAGGGCCTGCTCAGCCACGTGAACGTCGACCCAGGCCGTCTGGGCCCGGGTGGCCAGAGGGAGGGAGACCAGAAGAGCGAAGAGAGACCAATGCACGAGCCTGAGCATTTCAGTTCTCCGTTGCTTGCATTCTTCCGCGTGGTCGACTTCTACCTCGACGCGAACCGAGCAATGGGTGATTTCCGCAAGACAATCAGGGCCGCCCGCCCTTCTGGAAGTGTTGCAACCGAGCATCTCCCGGGACAAAACCCTGTGCCCCAGCAAAGGATGCTCCCGAATGCTGCTGTCACTGTGTCTCTCCGCCGCGGTCGCTCAAGCCCCCTCCTCCGCCCTCTCGCTCACCGGTGAGAAGATCACCCTCGACAACGGCCTGGTCGTCATCGCCGCGCCCGATCACTCGGTGCCTGGAGTGGCGCTCGACCTCTGGTACCGCGTGGGCTCCCGCGACGAGGAGCCCGGGCGCACCGGCTTCGCCCACCTCTTCGAGCACCTGATGTTCATGGGAGCGAAGTACGCGCCCTACCCCAAGTTCGACTCCATCATGGAGGCGGCCGGCGGCGTCAACAACGCCTCGACCTCGCAAGACGTCACCAACTACTTCGAGGTCGGGCCTTCGAACCTCCTCGAGACCTTCTTCTGGCTCGAGGGAGATCGACTCGCCACGCTCGATCGAATGATGGACGCCGAGAAGCTCGGCTCACAGCGGCTCATCGTGCAGAACGAGCGGCGCCAGAGCTACGAGAACCGGCCCTACGGCATGGCCGACCTGGCCGTCGAGGAGCAGGTCTACCCTCAGGGCCACCCCTATTCCTGGTCGCCCATCGGCTCGCACAAAGACCTCGAGGCGGCCACGGTCGATGACGTGCTCCGGTTCTTCCGCACCTCCTACGTCCCCAACAACGCGGTGCTGGCGGTGGTCGGCGACGTCGAGCCGAGCGTGGTGTTTGCCTTGGCTCGCAAGTACCTGGGCTTCATTCCCCGCCGTGAGCTGCCGAAGAAGACGCCGCCCGCCCCGTGGGTGATGCCCAGCGAGAAGCGGGTCGACCTCACCGACAAGGTCGAAGCCGAGAAGGCCCTGGTGGCCTGGCCCAGCCCGGCCGCGAACACCCAGGGCGACGCCGAGGCCGATGTGCTCTCGAGCGTGTTGGCCCGCGGCAAGGCGTCACGTCTGTACCAGCGGCTCGTGCATCACGATCAGCTCGCCACCTCGGTGACCGCCCAGCAGTCGAGCATGGAGCTGGGGAGCATCTTCTCCATCGAAGCGGTCGCGGCTCCCGGCCACACCACCGTGGAGCTCATCGCGGCCATCGACGACGAGCTGAAGACGCTCGCCGCCACCGGGCCCTCCCAAACCGAGCTGGACTCGGCCCGGGCCCGCTTCGAGAGCGACTTCGCCAGGCGACTCCAGAACCTCCAGTCGAGAGCCCAGATGCTCGCGGGCTACGAGGTCGCCTATGGTGACCCCAACGCGCTCACTCGCGATCTCGCGCGGTACGCTCGAGCCACGCCCGCCTCACTGACCGCGGCGGCCCGAGCCCTCTTCGTACCGGGCCGACTGGTGGTGCAGGTGAAACCCGAGGCCACCTCGTCGAAGGCCGGAGGTGCACGATGAGCCCCCGCGCCATGACCACCCCAGAGCACGAAACAGGTTATCCGACCTGCTGCGGCGGGCGATCCTCTCGCTGCGCCGGGCAGGCTCACTCCTGCGCTCCTCTCTGGGCCCAACAGCACAGCTCCGGTGCTCGTCGCTCGCGTGCCCGGCTCGCTTCGGTCTCACCCGCCTCGCGACGGTCGGATAACCTGTTTGGTGCTCTCGTGCTCGCCATGTCGGCGTGCGTCGCCCCGAGAGAAGCCCTCCTGCCCTCGCATGCCCCTGACGCGGGGCCCGCCACGCTCCCCGGAGAGCAGGTGCTCGAACGTCAGCCGGTCATCCCCGCGTTGGACGCCTTCGAAGCGCCGGTCCCACTCGCCACGGTGCTCCCCAACGGGCTCACGGTGCTGGTGGTGGAGCGCGCCGGAGCGCCGATTCAGGCCCTCTCCCTCGTGGTGAAGCGGGGCTCCACCAGTGACCCCAAAGGGAAGGCCGGCCTGGCGTCCATCACCGCCGCCATGCTCGAGGCGGGCTCGGCCAAGAAGAGCCAGGCAGAGATCGCCGCGCTCGCCGATGCCCTGGGTGCCGAGCTCCACACCGCGGCCAAGACCGACGGCCTCATGGTTTCGATCTCAGCCCAGCCGTCGCGAATGGAGCCGATGGCCAAGCTCCTCGCCGACGTGGCGCTGCGCCCGAACTTCGACCCTCAGGAATGGAAGAAGGTGCAGGCCCAGCGCGTGGCCCAACTCAAGGACCAGCTCGCCGAGCCCCGCGCCGCCGCCGCCACAGCCTTCGCCGCCGCGCTGTACGGCGATGGGCCCCTTGGCCATGCGCCCGTCGGGACCCCGGTCACCGTGAAGGCGCTCACCCTCGACGACGTGAAGCGGTTCTGGGCAGGCGCCTCACCGGGCGAGACGGCGCTGATCGCCGTCGGCGCCTCGTCGCGGGCCCAGGTGCTCGAGCTCGCGGCGTCGCTGTTCGGTGGCTGGAAGGTCTCCTCTCGCCCGGCCACTCCACCCACGGCAGGGAAGCTCCCTGCCCGCCCCAGGCTCGTACTGGTGGAGTTCCCCGGCCGCCCCCAGACGGTGCTGCAGGTCGGGCAACCCGGCGTCCCGTTGACCTCGCCTGACGCCATGGCCCTCAAAGTGATGAACAGCGTGCTCGGTGGCTCCTTCACCAGCCGCCTCAACGCCAACCTCAGAGAGAAGCACGGCTACACCTACGGCGCGGGCTCGAGCTTCGCGTTCGGTCGCGGCGATGGCCCGTTCACCGCGGCCTCGAGCGTGAAGAGCGAGGTGACCGGGCCCGCGCTGGGAGAGCTCCTCCTCGAGCTGAGGCGCGTTGTCGACGAGCCGCTCCCCGATGCCGAGCTGGCCAAGGGAAAGGCCTTGCTCGCCTATGGCCTGGTCGAGCAGCTGCAGCGCGCCGAGCTCACCGCCGGCCTCGTCTCCGAGCTGTTCACCGCCGGTGCTCCGCTCGACTCGCTCCAGAAACTCGTGCCCCAGCTGCAAGGCCTGAGCGCGGCGGAGGTCCAGGCGGCCGCGCGGCGTGCCCTCGACCCCGCGTCGATGACCATCACCGTGGTGGGCGACCCGGCCGTCCTCTCGCAGTTCGAGCCCGCGGGCCTCACGCTCCCAGCGCCCGAGCGACGCACCGCGAGCGGGGCCCTCGTCTCACCGAGGTGACAGCTCACCTCACGCGCTGGCGCGGGCGAGATGCGCCTCGACCGTGCCAATGCACTCCCGAATCACCGAGCTCCTCACGCGGGACTTGAGCCGTGCAAACTCCGGCCGCCGCTCATATTGACCGAGTTGGACCGTCGTCTTGATTGGTTCAAAGGCCTTCGCCTCTCGCGCGGGGTGCCGATCGGTGCTCGGGGTCGTAGACCTGGGCCCACAAAGAGCCTGAATTGCGATTGCGTGTCTCGTTGGCTCGCTTGCTGCAAGTCTCCCGCTCCGGAGGCCTCGCCACCCGCGGTACCGATGAGGTGCAGCGGCGGAGCGACAACCATGAAGCAACTCGATTCCCCCGAGAATGAGGACCTCGCGCCAGAGACCCTCACCGAGGTCCGGCGCGAGGAGGCACTGCTCAAGACGGGGGCGCTACAGAAGGCCATGTTCGACAGCGCGAACTTCTCGAGCATCGCGACCGACGAAAAGGGCGTCATCCAGATTTTCAATGTAGGCGCCGAGCGCATGCTTGGGTACACGGCCAGCGAGGTCCTGAACAAGATCACGCCGGCCGCCATCTCCGATCCGCAGGAGCTGGTCGCGCGGGCCAAGGCACTCAGCGTCGAGCTCTGCACGTCAATCACGCCGGGCTTCGATGCTCTGGTGTTCAAGGCCTCGCGCGGCATCGANNGGCACCGACAACACCGCGCGCAAGCACGTGGAAGCCGAACAGAGGAAGCTCGATCTGCGACTGCGCGACCAGCAATTCTATACCCGCTCGCTCATTGAGTCGCACCTCGACGCGCTGGTGATCACCGACCCGCTCGGCATCATCACGGACCTCAACCGGCAGATGGAGGCGCTCACCGGCTGCACCCGTGACGAGCTGATCGGCGCGCCCTTCAAGCGCTTCTTCACCGAGCCTGAGCGCGCCGAAGAGGCCATCAAGCTGGTGCTGCGCCAGAAGCACGTCACCGACTACGAGCTCACGGCGCGGGCTCGCGACGGCAAGACCACCGGCGTGTCCTACAACGCGACCACCTTCTACGATCGAGATCGCATCTTGCTGGGGGTTTTCGCGGCGGCACGCGACGTCACCGATCGCCAGCGCGACGCCCGGGCGCTCCAAGAAACGAACGTCGCATTGGCTGCCGCGAAGTCTGTCGCTGAGACCGCCAACCTCGCCAAGTCAGACTTCCTTTCCAGCATGAGCCATGAGCTCCGCAGCCCGCTCAACGCCATCCTTGGGTTCGCGCAGCTGATGCAGACTGACTCCACGCCACCCACGCCTTCGCAGAAGGAGAGCATCGCCCAGATCCTCAAAGGGGGCTGGCACTTGCTGAAGTTGATCAACGAAATCCTCGACCTCTCGGCCATCGAGTCTGGCAAGATGTCACTGTCCACGGAGCCGGTCCCGTTGGCCGAGGTGATGTCGGAATGCCAGGCCATGATGGAGCCCGATGCCCAGGCCCGAGGCATCAGCCTGGCCTTTCCCCACTTCAATCACCCGGTCTTCGTCAGCGCTGACCGCACCCGATTGAAGCAGATCCTCATTAACCTGCTCTCCAACGCTATCAAATACAACTGCGAGCGAGGGACGGTCGTCGTCGGGTTCGGCACGAGCACGCCAGAGCGCGTGCGCATCAGCATCGCCGACACCGGCGCGGGCCTCTCGCCCGAGAAGCTGGCCCAGCTCTTCCAGCCGTTCAACCGTCTCGGGCAGGACGCTGAAGGTGGCGTCGCAGGCACGGGCATCGGCCTGGTGGTCACCAAGCGCCTGGTCGAGCTGATGGGAGGCCAGCTCGGGGTCGAGAGCACCGTCGGCTCGGGGAGCGCTTTCTGGTTCGAGCTGTTGTCGAGCGAGGCACCCCGGCTGGTGGCCGAAACGAATGGTGCCGCGATGGGTGAGGAAGCGCCGGCCGCGATCACCGCGCCGCTGTACACCGTGCTCTACGTTGAAGACAACGAAGCGAACATGAAACTGGTGGAGCAGATCATCGCGCGGCGCCCGGACCTGAGGCTCTTGACGGCGATGAATGGCCCCCTCGGCGTTGAGCTGGCGCGGTCCCGTCACCCGACGGTGATCCTCATGGACATCAACCTGCCAGGCATCAGCGGGCTCGACGCCTTGAAGCTCCTCCGCGCCGACCCGAGCACCGCCAACATCCCCGTCGTCGCGCTCAGCGCCAACGCGATGCCCCGCGACATCCAGATGTGCCTGGACGCCGGGTTCTTCCGCTATTTGACCAAACCCATCATCGTCAAAGACCTCATGGCTGCGTTGAACCTGGCCCTCGAGCTCTCGAAGGAGCCTCGATGACCGAGACCTTGAAGCATGTGCGCGTGTCGATTGGTCTGGCTGAGATTCTCAAGGCAAACGTCCTCATCGTCGACGATCTCGAATCTAGCATTCTCTTGCTCGAGCGCCTGCTGCGTGGGGCCGGCTATGAATCCATTGAGTCGACGACCAATCCACGCGAGGTCTGCGCGCTCCACAAGAAGAACAACTACGCGATAATCCTGCTCGACCTCAAGATGCCAGAGATGGACGGCTTCCAGGTCATGGAGGGCCTCTTGGAGCTCGAGCCGAGCGGCGAGCTCCCCGTGCTCGTGGTCACCACCGAGCCCGGCCACAAGCTGCGGGCCCTCCATGCCGGCGCGAGGGACTTCGTCAGTAAGCCCCTCGATCTGCCGGAGGTGTTGATTCGGGTTCACAACATCATCGAAGTCCGCCTGCTGCGCCGGGAGGCCCTGCGGCTCTACGACGAGCTTGACCGGGCGCAGGCATCGTGAGCCAGCTCCGGGTCCTCAGGCGCTGGCGCGGGCGAGATCCGCCTCGACCGTGCCGATGCCCCCGATGCCGAAGGTGTCGATCAACACCTTCGCCACGCCAGGAGAGAGGAAGGCCGGGAGCGTCGGCCCCAGGTGAATGTTCTTGACCCCCAGGTGCAAGAGGGCGAGCAGCACGATGACTGCCTTCTGCTCGTACCAGGCGATGTTGTACTCGATGGGGAGCTCGTTGATGTCCTTGAGGCCGAGCGCGTCGCGCAGCGTGAGCGCGGTGAGAGCGAGGCTGTAGGAGTCGTTGCACTGGCCGGCGTCGAGCACCCGGGGAATGCCCCCGATGTCGCCCAGGTCGAGCTTGTTGTAGCGGAACTTGGCGCAGCCGGCGGTGAGGATCACCACGTCGCGCGGCAGGCCCTGGGCGTAGTCGGTGTAGTACCGGCGACTCGTCTGGCGGCCATCACAGCCTGCCATCACCACGAACTTGCGAATGGCTCCACCCTTGATGGCCTCGAGGACCTTCCCCGCGAGGGCCTTCACCTGGTGGTGGGCGAAGCCGCCGGTCACCGTGCCCTCCTCGAGACCGATGGGCGGAGGGCACCGCTTGGCGAGCTCGATGAGCGGCGAGAAGTCCTTCTTCCCATCGGGCCCCTTCTCGATGTGCCGGAAGCCGGGGTAGCCAGCCGCGCCCGTGGTGAACACCTTGTCTGGGTAGGTGGCCTTCGGCGGAGGGGGCACGATGCAGTTGGTGGTGAAGAGCACCGGCCCGCGGAACTGCTCGAGCTCGTCGATCTGCTGCCACCAGGCGTTGCCGTAGTGGCCCTTGAGGTGCGGGTACTTCTTGAACGCCGGGTACGCGTGCGCCGGGAGCATCTCGCTGTGGGTGTACACGTCGACTCCGGCGTCGCGGCTCTGCTCGAGGAGCTGCTCGAGGTCGACCAGATCGTGCCCGCTCACCAGAATGCCGGGGCGAGTGCCCACGCCGAGCCGCACCTGGGTGACTTCGGGGTGCCCGTACCGGCCCGTATTGGCCGCGTCGAGGAGCGCCATGGCGTCCACGCCCTTCGCGCCAGTGGCGAGCACCGCCTTGACGAGCACCTGCGCATCGGTCTCGAGGAGCGACATGGCGAGGGCCGAGTACAGCCACGTTACGAGAGACGGGTCCTCCTTGCCTGCCTCGAGCGCGTGCCAGCCGTAAGCCGCGAGACCCTTGAGCCCGTAGGTCAACAGCTCTCGCAGCGAGCGCACGTCTTCGTGTTGGGTCCGCAGCACCCCGTGTTGGGCCGCGGCGGCCAGCAGCTCGGCTCGGCCCGGCGCCTGAAACGTGGCCGCGTGGTGCTGGTGGCCCGCGGGGGTAAGGGCGGCTCGAGCACAGCGGCCCCGGAGCTCGTCACGCAGCGCCAGACCTCGGCGCACCTTGGCCTCGATGGCGACCTCGTCGAAGTTGGCGTTGGTGATGGTGGTGAAGAGCGCGTCGAGCAGCCAGTGGCCGACGTCGACGGGCACCTCGGGCAAGGCACTGGCGAAGATCGAGACGCCGCGCGCCACGTGGAGGAGCGCATCCTGCAACTGGGCGGTGGGAGCCGCCTTGCCGCACACTCCGCGAACGTCACACCCGACTCCGTTGGCAGCCTCTTGGCACTGGAAGCAAAACATCGACATGGAACCTCGGTGGTAAGTGAAGGCCCCAAGGTACTCAGCGGCTCCCCGCTGGTTCTTTGACGTATGGTAATTCCCAAGGGAGCACGATGAATCGAGTCTTCGAACGAATTCGCGACCTGGGTCGGCTCCAGAAAGCCGCCAAGGGCACCATGCTGCTCTCCGAGGGCGACCCCTTGGAGGGCTTCTACTGGGTCGTCGTCGGCTCGGTGCGCGTCTTCCAGATGAACCCCGACGGCCGTGAGTTCGAGGTGGCGCGTTTCGGCGCTGGGCAATGGGTGGCGCCGGCCCTCGCCCTCACGAGCGAAACGTTCCCCCACTACCTCGTCACCCTCGAGCGCTCCGAGCTGCTCCTCTTCCCCCGGGCCAAGGCCATCGAGCGCATCACCCATGACCCGGTGCTGGCCGGCCACTTCCTCGAGCTGCTCGCCGCCCGCTGCCAGATGCTCCACCAGCGGCTCAACGCGCTTCAACTTCACACCTTGAAAGACCGCCTCGAGCAGTACATCGTGAAGGAGTGCCCCCGTGATGGGTCGTGCCAATTCCGGCTCCCGATGCCCAAAAAGGATCTGGCCAAGGTGCTGGCCACCACGCCTGAGAGCCTCTCGCGCGCCCTGAGGCTGCTCGAGGAGGAAGGGCGCATCGCGCTGAAGGGCCGCACGATTCGCCTGCTCCATTGCCCCCTCCATCGAGCATGAAACCGTGACAGGGGCCTCCCTTTGGAGGAGGACGAGACATGCCCCATTCCCCAAGGACGGCCCTGGTCATCTCCGGGGGCACGGCCCGCGGCGCCTACGCGGCAGGGCTCCTCCAGCGCCTCTTCGCCGGAGCCCCCCAGCTCGCCCAGCACGTGCAGATTCTCTCGGGCACCAGCACCGGCTCACTCATCGCGCCGATGCTGGGCCTGTACTGCCTCGACCCCGTCGGTCACGCCGACCTCCTCGACGTCATCGTGCGCCACTACGAGGTGGCCTCGACGGAGGTGTTCCGCGACGAGCCAACGAGCCTCCTCTGGTCCATCGTGCGCCGGGTGCTCTCGCTGTTCGGCGTCTCGCCGACCGAGGCGAGGATGGCCGCGATGCTGGGCGAGACCGGAGCCGTGGTGGACCCCACGCCGCTGCGCCGGACCATCGAAACCGAGTACCACGACGGGCGGCTGGCCGAGCTCTTCGCTGCCCGTGACCGCCTCGAGTGCCTCATCAACTGCGTGTCGATGCAGACGGGGAGTCTGGTGGCCTTCTCGAGCGCTGACCCGAGGATGTCGCCGGCCAAGTACCGCGAGGCCATCTACGCCTCGTGCATGCAGCCCGTCTTCATGCCGCTGGTCCCCATCGCCGACGCCACCGGGGCGACTCAGGAATACATCGACGGCGGTATCCGTGACGTCGTGCCGGTCGACGCGGCGTGGAGGGCCGGCGCCACTCGCGTGCTAGCCATCTCGCTGTACCCTGATGACCTCGCCTCGCACGCCACCACCGAGCGCTTCGCCGGCCGCGCCCAGCTCTTGAATCTCACCCAGCGCGTCGTCGTGGGGCTCCTCGACGACGAGGTCCAGGACGACGACCTGCTCCAGGCGCGGTACCTGTCGACCATCGGCAAGCTGGTGGGCTTCGCGGTGCGCCACGGCGCGTCGCCGGAGGCCCTGGGCGAGCTCCTGGCGTCACTTTCGGACGAGGAGCGCGCCCGCTTCGAGGGCCCGCTCGTCTTCGACCGGCTCTACGTCCACCGCCCTTCGGCCACGGCACCCCTGGTCGACGCCCTCCGGTGGGACACCGGCGGCATGCGCGCGTCCATCGAAGCTGGGCGTGCCGCCGCCGATGGAGACGAAGGCCGGGGGATGCGCGACTTCCTCATGGCCCCGTAGGCCCCCAGACGCAGGTCGCCCCTCTGCCTCCTCACTTTTGGGCGCCTGGGGGGCGCGCGTGCCGCAGCACCTCGAGCGCACGCTCCAACACCGTGTCTCTCCCTGCGCGCACGTCTGCCAGCGTCGACCGAACCAGCACGTCCGGCACGACGCCGACGCCGATGAACTCCTTCCCGTCGGGGTACGTGTCCCGCTTCGTGCAGACGCGGCCCGTGCCACCACCGGGGAGCGAGAAGAAGAGCGGGCTCCCGGTGCTGCCTCCCGTGGGCTCGCCGACGATGGTTCCCCGCTTCATCGCGTCGAACCCGACCACGAAGTCCTCCCCCGCTGAGAATGTCCGCGCGCTCGTCAGCACCACGACCGGTTTGTCGAAGCGGCGCGCGCCGGCAAGAGGCACCACTTCGGGTGCCAGCTCGAAAGTGCCCTCGCCGAAGCCAAAGGCCCTGAACGCGGGGTGGTACTCTCGGGTGCGCCAGCGTGTAGCCAAGAACGGCTTGTCGGTGAGTGTCTGAAGAATGCGATACGCGACGCCGCCGTTTCCTCCATCGTTGTCGCGGAGGTCGAGCACGAGGGCGCTCGCCCGCGAAAGCTCCTCGAACCTTGCCTCGAACTGCTCGGCGACGGAGTCAGAGGCGAACGTGTTGATCGCGAGGTACGCGACGTTGCGCGGAAGCATCCGAAGCTCAATCGGCGGCGTCACCGGCAGCTTGGCGGCCTCGGCCCCGGACTTGCGGGGCACACTGAGCTCGATGGTCTTTCCCGAGACAGTACGAAGGGCCAGCTTGACCGGCACGGAGACCGGCCCCGCGAGGAGAGAATAGGTATAGGTTCGCACCTCGCGATCCTGAGGAGTCGACGCGCTCTGGTAGGGAGCGACGCGCTCCTCGCCATAGGTCTTGACCGGAATGCCGTCGATGGCGACGACCTCCACGCCCACGCCCAACCCGGCTGCCGCCAGCGAGGCATCGAGCACACGCGTGATGACGACCCGCCCTTCGATGAGCCCCGTGAAGAGGGCCGGCCGGGCCATCATCTCGTCCCAAAGCTCGGCCGGCGGGTACACGTTGGTGTGCCCGTCCTTGAGCTTGGCAACAACCCCCATGAGGACTCGGTAGTACTCGAGTGTCGATCGCGTCTGGCGAACGCGCGGCAGGGAGGCGAGGTAGAGCGCGTCCCAGTCCACGTCGGGGACGAGATCGAAGTTCGCGAAGTTCAGCTTGACCTCGGACCACAGCTGCGAGAGCCCGGCAATGCGCTCGTCCTCGGGCAGCACCTCGCGGTACGGCGTGGCCAGTGCGGGGCTGCTCCAGAGCTTCTTTGACCTCGTGGCAGCGGCAGCGCGCTCCAGGAGCGGCCCCAACGTGCGTCAGCTCGCAGGCCATCGAGAGCCGGGTCCTTCTCCATGCGGGCCGCGTCGTAGTAGCCGGCACCGATGGCCCGACCGAGGAGCTCGAACGCCGCGTCTGTCGGGCCCGCGAGCGCGGCGGCGCGAACGGCACGGGCGAACACCCAGGGAAACTGCGGGCCCGCATCGACCGCGGCCAGGGAGAGCTCAGCGCTGGCTGCGGAGTCCTTGTGCTCGGAGGCCGCTTCCGCCTTCTTGACCAGAAGCCGGCCATCGTCGGCTCGAGCATGCAACGCCAAACTGCAGACCAGAACCAGCCCCATCGACGCAATGCGCATGAACGCCCGGGCTATCAGCTCGGCACGCGGGTGGCAATGCACGCAGCATGGCGACGGGTGACGCCAGCGGCTCTCGACTTCTTCCAGTCTCTCCACGCCCGAAGGCCCTGCCGGCGTGGTGCCGACAGGGCCTGAAGGGAACTTCTCACTGTGACTCAGCGCCTAGCGTCGACGACGCAGGCCAGCCAGAGCCACCAGGCCGAGCCAGCCCAGGAGCCCTCCGGTGGCCGAGCAACTGGCCGCGGCACCACCCGAGCCCTGGAGCTTCGCGTCAGTGGCCGGCACCGCGCCGACGGGCAGGACACAGCGACCCACGGTGGTGTCGCACTTCGGCGCGGAGGCCGGGCAGTTGTTGTCCGCGTCGGCCGACGGGATCGAGGCGACGGTGCGCCCAGCCGAGCTCTCTGCGCCGTCCACCACGCAGTCGTTGTCGGAGTCGGTGTCGAGGTAGTCGGCCTTGCCATCGCCGTCGGTGTCCACCGGGTGAGCAGGAGTGGGGCCGGCTTCGGTGGCGTCGCTGATACCATCGCCATCGGAGTCGGTGTCCAGGTAGTCGGGCACGCCGTCGCCGTCGGTGTCGACCGGGCTGGTGCCGGTGCCACGCTCGACCGCGTCGGGAATGCCGTCGCCGTCGGAGTCCAGGTCGCGGTAGTTGGGAATGCCGTCACCGTCGGTGTCGAGCGGCGAAGCAGGGTTCGGCCCGACTTCGACCGCGTCGGGGATGCCGTCGCCGTCGGAGTCCGTGTCCAGCGCATCGATGATGCCGTCCCCGTCGGTGTCGAGCGGTGAGGCAGGGTTGGGCCCGACTTCGATCGCATCGGTGATGCTGTCGCCGTCGGAGTCCTTGTTGGTGCGCGAGGTCCCGATGGCCACTTCGACAGCGTCGCTCAAGCCATCGTTGTCGGAGTCGGTATCGAGGTAGTCGGGGATGCCATCGCCGTCGGAGTCCACGGCCTTCTCGACGGAGTCGGGCACGCCATCACCGTCGGAGTCGAGGTCTCTCCAGTTGCCGATGCCGTCGCCGTCGGTGTCGGTCGTGCCCTCGATGGAGTCGGGGATGCCGTCTCCATCGGAGTCGAGGTCGAGCGCGTCGACGATGCCATCGTGATCAGTGTCGACGACCTGACCGTGGTTGGTCTCCACGTCATCGGAGATGCCGTCGCCGTCGCTGTCGGTCTTCGTCGGGTCGAGACCGAGCGCGATTTCGGCCTTGTCCGTGATGCCATCGCCGTCGGTGTCCTTGTCACAGGTTCCAGCAGCGCTGGTGCTGGAGCTGCACAGGTAGGTGGCTGGGCAGCTGTTGCCACCAGACCCGCGGCAACCGCTGACGCAGAGGCGAGACGACGGGTCGCAGATGCTCCCGCTGCTTGCGCCGCCACAGTCACCGTCGGTCACGCAGGCGGTGATGCAGGTCCCGGTGCTCCGGTCGCACGCGCCGTGGCCACCGCAGTTGTCCGAGGCGTTGGCGTGCGGCATCGACGGGTCGGTGGAGAAGTACGGCTCCGACACGTCGGGCGCGCAGTCATTGTCGGAGTCGAGGTCGAGGACGTTGGGCGTGCCATCGCCGTCAGTGTCGGCGATCTGCCCGACCACGATCCCCCGCTCCACGCTGTCGGGCAGCGTATCGCCGTCGGAGTCGAGGTCGAGGAAGTCCGGGTGCCCGTCGAGATCGCTGTCACGCGGGACGCTGGTCGGCCCCTTCTCCCAGGTGTCGGAGAGCCCGTCGCCGTCGGAGTCGAGGTCGCGGAAGTTCGGGACGCCGTCATGGTCGAAGTCATCCGCGAGTTCGTAGTGGTCCGCGATGCCGTCGTTGTCGGAGTCGAGGTCGAGCACGTCAGGCGTGCCGTCGCCGTCGGTGTCGACCAACGTGCCGTTGCCGTTGGTCTCAATGGAGTCGAGGATGCCGTCGCCGTCGGAGTCGGTGTCTCGGTAGTCGGGCAGGCCGTCGCCGTCGGTGTCGCGAGGCGCGGTCAGGCTCGCCCCGGCCTCGACGGTGTCGGAGATGCCGTCGCCGTCGCTATCAGTCGACAGGTAGTCAGGCGTGCCGTCATCGTTGCTGTCCAGCGGGTGGGCGCCGTTGGGGCCCCGCTCCAGCGCATCGGCCAGGCCGTCGCCGTCGGAGTCCAAGTCGCGCCAGTTGCCGACGCCGTCGCTGTCGACGTCAGCGGTGCCCTCCACCGAGTCGGGAATGCCATCGCCGTCGGTGTCGGTGTCGAGGTAGTCTGGGGTGCCGTCGCCGTCGGTGTCGACCAGCGTCCCGTTGCCATTGGTCTCGATGGAGTCGCTGATGCCGTCACCATCGGAGTCGGTGTCGAGGGAGTTGGGCAGGCCGTCGGAGTCGGTGTCGATGGCCGTCTCCACCTGATCCGAGATGCCGTCGGCGTCGGAGTCGAGGTCTCTCCAGTTGCCCACGCCATCGTGATCGGCGTCGGCGGAGGTCTCGACTGAGTCGGGAATACCATCGGCGTCGGAGTCGAGATCGAGGTAGTCGGGCGTACCGTCGCCGTCGGTGTCGACCAGCGTGCCGTTGCCATTGGTCTCGATGGAGTCGGAGATGCCGTCACCGTCGGAGTCGAGGTCACGGTAGTCGGGGATGCCGTCGCCGTCGGAGTCGACGGGCAGGCCGGTCACGCCCTTCTCGACGCTGTCAGGAATGTGGTCGCCGTCGCTGTCGAGCGAGACGTAGTCGGCCACGCCGTCGTGATTCTGATCGCTCACGGTGTAGTTGACCACGCCGCTGCCCGGAGCCGTCTCGAGGGCCGTCGCCAAGCCGTTGGTGTCGAACGGCCCCTTCAGCGTGCCGTCGGCGTTGAGGTTGGCGGGGTCGAAGCCCGCCTCCACGCTGTCGGGGATGCCGTCGTTGTCGGAGTCGAGATCGCGGAAGTCCGGAATGCCATCACCATCGGTGTCGATGAGCGGCAACGACTGGCCGTGGTTCTCGACGCTGTCCGGGATGCCGTCGTTGTCGGAGTCGAGATCCAGGTAATCCGGTACCCCGTCACCGTCGGTGTCGACGTCGGTGAAGCCAGGCCCCATCTCGACGTCGTCGGTGATGCCGTCACCATCGGAGTCGCCGATGTGGACGCCACCATTGACCACCGCTTGCGTGCCCACCACCAGCGTCACGGAGTTCGAGATGCCCACTCGCGCGGTCGGCGTGGTGGTACCCGATCCACCGACGGTGACGGTGATGGTGTCGAGGACCCAGCCGCGAACGTCCGTCATCTTCACCCGGTACACGCCCGGGAGGAGCGTGGGGAACGCGTAGGTGCTCTGCGCGGTCGTGGTGGCGATGACATCAGCTCCGGCGCTTTGAATCGGGTTGCTGGAGTTGTCGAGGAGGGCGACCGGCACGCCGACCACGGCCCGGCTTTCCTGCGAGGTGAGCGTCCCGGAGATGGTGGCGCCACAGGCGGCCGCCCCGGGAGCCGCGAACTGCACCGTGCGATCGATGGCAGTGAAGTTCGCCACCGAGTTGTCCGAGAAGGTGAGTGAGCCCCCGCCGGAGGCCGTGGTGGCCGGAGGCGTGGCGGTCGGCATCAGGCCCAACCCCGTCGGGCAGGTGTCGATCGTCGTGAGGCAGAGCTGGGGCGAGGCGGTCACCACGGTGAAGTCCGCGGTGGGGTTGCCGGTGTCGGTGAGCCCCACGAAGTTCACCTCGAAGGTCGGCGCCGCGCCGGTCATCGCCGTCGTCAGGCCGCTGAGGTCGATGACCTGACTCGCCGGCAGGGGGAGGTTCGTCCAGCCGGTCAGGGCTGCCTTGGATGAGTCGCGAATGGTGAGAGTGGCCGAGGTGTAGCCAGCCGTGGTCGGGCTGGTGAGCTTGAAGATCGACCAGTCACCCACGCGCTTGGCCGGGTCGCAGGCCAACCGAGGCAAGGTGATGCTCGGCTTGAACTTGGCGATTCCAGGCGGGGGTGCGCAGCCCGAGGCGCCGGTGTTGGCGTTCCAGGTGCGAATGACGCCATCGTCACCGTTGGTCCAGATACACGCATCGTCGGCCGGGTCGACTCGCACCGTGTAGATGTTGTTGACCGTGAGGGGGAACTGCGACGAGCTCGTGGTGCACTTGGCCCCAGTGGCCGCGTCGAAGCAGTTCAGCTGGCTCGACGTCATCGGGAAATACAGCTTGGTGCCGGTGTACGAGGTCGAGGAGTAGTAGGTGCCGCAGCAGCCGCTGTCGACGGGGTTCGACGCCATGAAGGTGGCGAACGCGGCCGGCATGGTTGTGGTGCTGCCGTCCTGAGCCCAGCAGTCACCCTGGACACAGACGTTGACCACGCCGTTCGCGTCGGGCACCGCCATCACCGGGCGGGCCTTGGTGGTGGCGCGGCCACCCGCGGGCCAACCATTGGCACACGCGGCCTTGGTCGCGGGGTCGAAACACTTGACCGCGCTGCCGTTGGTCTGGACGTACACCTTCCCGTTGACGACGACCAGGGAGCTATTCGCGGCGTTGCCACCGAAACCGGCATACGGCTGCCCAGCACAGGCGGCTCCAGCACCGCTGTTACCAGTGACATCGACGCACGTCAGCCGGCTGTTGGCGGTGTCGATGCTGTACAGCTCCTTACCGACAACGCCGAGCTCGATGTGGCGGTCATAGTTGTTCGCGCTGAAACCAGCCGAGACGAAGCGCGTCGTACAGGCGACCGGGGCGGTATACGGGGTCGCCAGCGTCCCCGAGACGTCCACGCATTCCCATCCAGCCAGGTTGCCGGTGGAGTTGTACGTCTCGTGCCAGAAGTGCAGCGTGTCTGGGTCAATCCAACCAGTCGCGCGGCTGCTGGTGTGGTACAGCGCGAAGGGGTAGCCGGCGCCGCACGTGCTGCCGTCGGCGGCCTTGCGACACATCAGGGTGGCCGGGCCGTCATGGTGGTGGACATTGAACACCTTGGTGCGGTCTGGGCTGAAGAAGACATCCCAACCGTCACCGGAAGAGCCACCAGAGAAGCTGGACGCCGTCGGAGGCGGAGCCGTCGCGACCGTCGCGCCGACCACCAACTGATAGCCATTGACCACGCCGTCGTAGCGGACGTCGCCGGTCGCGACGACCCGGGTGACCGAGCCCCAACCCGCCGCCGTCGTCGGCGTGCCGATGGGAGAGGCGCCGTTGTAGTAGCTCGCCACCCACCCCTCGGGAATGGTCGGCGCGCCGATGAGGTGCTGGCGGGCGGTGTCGATGGTCGCCTCCAGCGAGTTCGAGATGACGGTCCGCATGTCCTCCAGCGGCGCCGTCGCGGTGTAGGTCACCTGCTGGCCTTGCGCTGGCGCCAGCGTCGACGCCACGAAGGTGAACTGGGTGTTGCCCTGGTAGCCGGAGATGCCACCCGAGCCCCCGGACCCACCGCTGCCACCCGAGCCACCTGCCCCACCACTCCCACCTGAGCCGCCGCTCCCACCCGCCCCGCCATCGGCCGCGCCGCTGCTCGGCGACTCGTAGAGACCATTGACCGTCGACGTAGCGGCCGGCGACAGCGCCACAGGCCCGGAGTTCCCTCCGATGGCCGACGCGTTGACGGTGCTGGAGCCACCGGCGACCACCGAGATGGATTTCAGCGTCCAGCTCGGAGTGCTCGTCATGCGCACCGCGTAGGTGCCGGGCAACAACGGCGGGAAGGTGTAGAGACCCGCCGCGTCCGTGGTCGCGCGGAGCGGAATGTTCGTGGCGTCACCGACCGTCTGCCCGACGTCGTTGAGCAAGGCCACCTCGAAGGCCGCCATGGGCAACGGGTCGGCCGTCGCCAAGGTTCCGTTGAGCGTCGCGCCGCAGTTGGTCACCGAGGAGGCAGCGTCGTTGATCGACACCGAGGCCGGCGTGAAGGCGACCGGAGCGCCAGCGCTCAGCGCCGCCGAGCCGTTCGCGTTCACCGTGGTGGTCGCCGCCATCACCGGGAAGACGCCGTGGCCCGTCGCGCACGAACGCATGGTCCCGTTGAGGCACATCTGCGGAGAGTCACCCAGGACCTTGAAGTCGGCCTTGGGGCCACCTGCGACCGCGCCCCCAGTGATGTCCGAAGCCATGCCGACGAAGGTGATCTTGAACGAGGGGTTGAGGCCGGTGGACGCCGTGGAGAGCCCCGTGAGGTCGAGGGTCTGGTTCCCCGGCAGCGCGACATCGGTCCACCCGGCGACGACACCGCCATCAGCCGTCTGAATGGTGACGGTGGCCGAGGTGTACTCGGTCGTCTCCGGGTTCTTGACTGTGAAGGTCTTCCAGCTCCCGATGCGCTCGGCGGCGTCACAGCCGAGCCGGGGGATGACGGCCTGCGGATAGTATGTCGCGACCGGAGGAGGCGGCGGGGGCGCTTTGCAGCCCGAGCTGCCCGAGGGGACGTCCCAGGTGCGAATGGTGCCGTCGTCGCCGTTGGTCCACAGGCAGTTGGCGTTCAACGGGTCGGCGCGCGTGGTGTAGATGTTGTTGACGGTGAGCGGGTAGTTCCCCTGCACGGTGCCGCCGTCCGTCTGGGTGTACGGGGCGGTCGCGCAGGTGGTGCCGGTCGTCGAGTCGTAGCAATTCAGCCGACTCGTGACCATCGGGTAGAAGAGCTTGGTTCCAGCGTAGGCAGTCGACGCATAGTACTCGGTACAACAACCGCTGGTGACCGGGTTGGAAGTGATGTAGTTCGAGAAGCCGGCGGGCAGCGTCGACGCGCCGCCGGTGAGCGACCAGCAGTCACCCTGGACGCAGACGTTGAGGTTTCCGCTGGTGTCCGGCACCGCCATGACCGGGCGGTTCTTGGTAGTGCTCCTCCCACCGGCAGGCCAGCCGTTGGTGCACGCGCCTTTGAGCGAAGGATCGAAGCACTTCACGCTGGTGTTGTCTTGGATGTAGAGCTTGCCGGCGATGGCGACAATGCTGAGGTGGTAGTTGAAATTCCCGCTCTGGCCGAAGCCGCTGTAGGGCTGACCGGCGCAAGGCGCACCGGCGCCGCTGTTGCCGGTGACGTCCAGGCAGGTGAGCCGCCCGTTGACCGCGTCGAGGCTGTACAGCTCGTTGCCGACCACGGCGAGGTCGATGTGTCCGTCGTAGCCGTAGGAGGACGCGACGAAGCCTGCCGAGACGAAGCGGGTGGCGCAATACGTCGGGGCGCTGTAGGTGTCGCCGAGGACGCCGGAGAGGTTCACGCACTCCCAGCCGCCGTTCGTCCCGTCGTAGGTCTCGTGCCAGAAGTGGAGGGTCGCGGGGTCAATCCAACCGGTAGAGCGACTGCTGGTGTGGTAGAGAGCAAAGGGGAAGCCCGCGCCGCACACGGTGCCGTCGGATGCGTTGCGACACATCAACGTCGCCGGGCCGTCGTGGTGGTGTACGTTGAAGACCTTCTTCCGGTCGGGGCTGAAGAACACGTCCCAGCCGTCGCCCGAAGAGCCGCCCGAGAAGGTGCTGGCGGTCGGCGGTGCCGTCACCGTTCCGTCGGCGTGGCCGATGACCACCTGGAGACCCGACGCGGTGCCGTCGGATTCCACGCTGCCGGCGGTGAGGATCTTGTCGACGCTCGCCCACCCGGCGTCGGTGGTGGGCGTGCTGCCCAACGCGGTGGCGCCGTTGTAATACGTGATGGCCCAGCCCTCAGGCACCGTGGGAGGCGCGGTGACGTGCATCACCGTCTTGTCGAAGGTCGCCTCGAGCGTCTGGCTGATGGTGGCCTGGTCGGCGTGCACTGGCGCGGAGAGCTTCAGGGCGACGGCGCCGGCCACTGCTGGCGAGGCGGTCGAGGCCGTGATGCTGACGTCGGCGGACAGCGCGTTCTGCGACCACCCCAGCGTCGGTGCGGCCTTCGACGGGTTGTCTTGACTGCTGCAGGCAGCCAGCATCACGAGACCCGCGGCGAGGAGAATTCGAGAGGGTGACATGGGAGCTCCGAGAAGAAGTGTATGGACTGTGGCTCGAGCGCGGTTCATGGCTTCGCCTCGAGGTTGATGATGTGGATTTCGACCCGGCGATTGAGGAGCCGGTTGGCATCGGAGTCATTGTCCGCGACCGGGCGATCGGGACCGAAACCGACGGCCTCGAAGCGCTTGGCGTCGACGCCGTGCTTGCCGAACCAGGTCACCACCGACTGGGCACGGCGCTGGCTCAGTGACTTGTTGTACACGGCGGGCCCGGCGTTGTCGGTGTGGCCCTCGACGCGGAAGCGGTAGTCGGCGGGGAGCTGAGTGATGGCGTCGAGCACCTTCGAGAGCGTGGCCTCGCTCTCCTTGGCGATGACGTCGGAGCCGAAGCCGAAGCGCACCAGGTCGAGCACCAACTGGCCATTCACCACCGCGCCCGTCGGGCAGCCGTTCTTGGCCTTGTCGGCGTTGGCCGGCCCCTTCTGGGTCGGGCAAGCGTCGTCTTTGTTGATGATGCCGTCACCGTCGTCGTCGCCCTGGGCCTTGGCGAGCTCAGCCTCGGCCGCGGCCTTCTCGGCGGCAGCCTTCTCGGCGGCCTCCCTCTCGGCGGCGGCCTTGGCGCGGGCGAGCTCCGCGTCGCGGTCCTGCTGAGCCTTGAGCATCGAGGCGAGGCGCTCCTCGGCCGCGCGCTGCTCCTCGGCACGCGCCGCCTGGCAGCTCGAGTCGCCCTCGACGAACGGGGTCCACTCCAGGCTCAGCAGCGCCCGAACGGTGGGCGATCCGAGCGCCACGGTGACGCCGTGGCCGAGCCCTGCACCCAGGCGCCACTGGCGGGTGACGTCGTAGTGGGCGCCCAGCATCAGCTCGAAGGCCGACGAGCCAGCCGAGAAGGCGTGATTGAAAGTGGTGCTCCCGTACAGCTCGGGGCCGATGACGAGCGCGCCGCCGAGGCCCTTCCAACCGAGCGCGGCCGCGGCCTGCACCTCGTGGCCGACCTGGCTCCCTGCATAGAGAACCTCTCGCCCATCGATCTTCGCCCCCAGCCGCACGCTCCAGGCGAGCTGCTGCCACGCCTCACCGGCGGCCTGCACCTGGAGCGTGGCGCGGACCGCCCCGTCGCTCATGTAGGCGGTGGTGTCGCCGGTGGGGAGGTACAACCGCACTCCCAGGCCCAGTCGCACCGAGTCGTCGGCCTTACCGTAGAAGCGCCAATCACCTGCGACTCTGAGGTCGCCGAAGCCGGTACGATGCGGAGGAAGGTATGAGGTGAGCCCCAGCTCGCCCGAGCCACCGTAGCCGTAGAACAGCACTGGGGCGTCAAAGCCGAGGCGGAACTGCTCGCCCAGGTTGATGCTCCCACCGACGTGGCCAACGAAGAAGTCGCGCGCGACCGTCTTGAGCTCCTGGAGCGGGCCCGACTGAGTCACCTGGTAGATGACCAGCGGCTTGTATGCGTAGTCGAAGACGAGGCCGAACGTCGGTAGACCATCACTTCTCCAATCGAGCGTCTCGATTGTGAAGAAATGGCTGCCACGCTCTGCCGGTTCAAATCGCGAGAGGGCGAAGCCCGGCGCGTTCGTTTCGGCGGCGTAAGCGACGGGAGCAAGGAACGCCAGCGCGCTCACCGCTCCAAGGAGCTGCCTCCAGGTTGGTTTGGCCATGGGCGGCCCGCTGTGCAACTGGCGTTCCCTCCCTGCAACTGGACCAGTCGACCTCATAGGGTGGCCAACTTCCTCGCGGGCGCTACGGAGAACCCCTACAGAAGCGTCACCTTTGTGCGGGTGCGCCGTACCCCGGTCGAGCGAATCGTACCCGCC
The DNA here is from genome assembly GCA_003153055.1 of Myxococcales bacterium. Next base: position 17,043 of record PMBV01000182.1, on the reverse strand, counting down.
CCAAGCGGTCGTCAGTGACCACCTCGCTCCCGGGCTCTCGACGGGCGCGAGAGAACGTCTTCTTGCCAGCGGTTGAGGCGAAGTGGACGAGCACCTCGACGTCGCGTCAGGGTGACCGAGCGCGACCGACCGAGGCGGCATGTCGCTTGCTGAACGCCGGATTCATGCGCCCGACAGTCTCACTGGCGTTGTTCCTTGCCATGTTTCTGTCGCTCGGGTGCGCGACGGCCCCGGTGAAGCGGACTGTCTGGCCCAATCCACCGGCCACCGAGCGGATCGAGCTCGTTCAAACACTGACCGGCCAGGGGGACATTGATTCGTCCTGGACACGCTTCTGGAGGCGAGTCGCTGGAGCCGAGGAGCCCATTCGCCTGTACCACCCGGTGGGCGTGGCCGTGACGTCCGAGGGTGACCTCCTGGCCGTGACTGACCAAGCTCTCTCTGAGCTCTTCCTGTTCGACTTCGCGGCCAGAGAGGTGCGCACCGTGCCGGCATCGGTGCTGGGCGGGGCGCCAGTGGGCGTCGCGCTCGAGGGCGAGAAGGCGTGGGTCATGGTGCCCGCGCGACGGGCCGCCCTTCAGTTCTCGCGAAAGGGCGAGCTGCTGCGGGCCATCGACTTCGCCGACTGCGATCGGCCGGTAGGCATCGCCCTCGACGCAGGTGAAGGGCGGGTCTACGTCACCGACACCTCTTCTCCCGCGGGCTCGGGTCACCGAATTCACGTGCACGCGCTCGACACCGGCGCCCACGTGGGCACTCTCGGCGAGCGCGGCGAAGGCCCTGGGCAGTTCTCCTTCCCCACCTTCTTGGCCAGGGCGCCGGGGGGCGGACTGCTCGTGGCCGATACCATGAACGCCCGGGTGCAGGAGCTGGATCTCGAGGGCCACTTCATTCGCCAGTTTGGGGAGCGAGGCGACCAGGTCGGCCAGTTCGACAAGCCCAAGGGCATCGCCACCGACGCCTTCGGCAACGTGTACGTCGTCGACTCGTTCTTCTCGGTGGTGCAGATCTTCAATCGCCAAGGGCGCCTGCTGCTCTTCTTCGGCGGCCGGGGCGACTCGCCTGGCTTTCTCTCGAACCCCGCGGGCATCGCCATCGACGCCCACAACCGCATCTACGTCACCAACGCCCTCAACTTCAGGGTGGATGTGTATGCGCTGGTGAACACGACCGCGGCGGACAGCGGCCTCGGCGTCGTCGGGAAATAGCCCGTGCGAACCCTGCTCGCCTGCAGCCTGGTGCTGTCGGCCTCGGCCTGGGGAGGCCTCACCGGCCAAGTCGGCGCCACGGGGCAGCTCGTCTCGTTGGAGGCCGACACCCCCAACGGAGGAACCCAGCGCACGACCTCGGCGATGCTCCAGGAGACGCTCAATCTGCAGTACAGCGGCATGCCGTTCGGCCCGTCGGTCGCGGTGCTGAGCGCTGGGCTCCAAGGAAGCAACGCGAACCTCTGGGGCGGTGACGTCGAGCCGAGCTCCGGTCGCTCCGCCACCCTCGACGTGGCGGTGGGGCTCTTACCCCGACGCGCGGTGCCAGTGCGGGTCTATCTCCGCGGCACCCTGGCAGAGGGCTCTCCCCAGTTCGTGACGATCGGCGGCCGTGAGCGGCTCGCCTTCGGAGCCAACGTCAACCTCGAGCCCGGCGGGTGGATGCCTGGACTGCGCCTGGACTTCGACGAGGAGCACTTCAGCGGGCTCAACCCGAGCGCGCCCCTGGGAGACGAGCGGCGCATGGGGCGCCTGGGGCTGAGTCGGAGCTTCGGCGCCCATCGAGTCGCCCTGTCGCTGCGCTTCGAGCAGGAGCACCGGGCGCTCATCTCCGACTGGCACGCCTTGACGCTGACCTCGAGCTGGCTGTCACCGCTGCACGAGACCTCGGCGTCGGCGTCGATCCTCGATCGACAGCTGACCCAGGCCCTGCCGGGGCTCCCCAACGCCGTCGAGGAGCGCCAGGTGCGCGTCGATCACGTGCAACGCCTGACGATGTCGCTCAGCGCCGACGCCCACGGTCGCCTGGAGGACGCGCGCTTCTCGACGGGGCAAGGGAGCCTGGGCCAGCTCTCGCTGGGAGGGCGCTGGAGGCCCTTCACGGCGCATGAGCTGGCGGTGAGCGCCAACGCCGACCTCGGGTTCACCGACACCTCGGGCGCCGGACACAGCAACTCGTCGGGGGGTTCGGGCCGGTTGAGCTACGCCCGCCCGGTGGGCCCCATTCAACTGGGCGGCTTCGCGGGAGGAGGGAGCCAGTGGTGCGCCTGCGCCGGGCTCGCCCACGGCTTCCTGTCGAGCCTCGACGCCGGAGCCACCCTGAGCACCATCGGCCTGGCCCACCTCGAGGCCCGCGCCGACTACCGCTTCTCGCTGGTGGACGCCCCCTTGGGGCGCGGGGGGAAGCACCGCGAGCATCACGTGGCGGCCTTCGCTCGCAGCCGATTCACTACCTGGGGGCAGGTCACACTGAACGCGGGCTATGACGATGGGTTCCGCGACTACATCGACGTCAACGCGACGTTGACCTCGCTGCACGAGCAAGCGCTCTCGGTCGGAGGCGCGGTGACGATCATGCTCGGCCGGGGCAGCGGGACGCTCGAGGTACGGCACGTTCGAGGCAGCGCGGTGCTCCCGCCAGGCGGGCTGGTGTCCGGGCCTCCGGTGACGGCGCGGGCCATCAGCTCCGGCTCCATCACGGGACTGGTGCCGATCGTCAACGGCCTCGATGCCTCGGTCAGTGGCCGGGCCGCGTGGACGACCCTCGACTCGGCGGCCCCGCTCTTCACCGCTGGCGCGACGGCCGGCGTCTCGGTGCGACTGGGGCGCATCATCGCCAACCTCCAATACGAGTTCGGGAGCTCGAATACCCAGGGGCTCCAGTCGTTCCAGCACTTCGTTCGCCTCTCGCTCCTGCGGCCCTTCGAGATCTTCTGATGCTCCGCTCTCGCGTCACCCATCGGCTGCTGGTCGGGCTCCTGGTGATGAGCTGCGCTGGCACCCCGGTGCGGCTCGTGGGCGAGCGGCGCGACGACGACCCGACCTGGCCCCGAGCCGGCCAGCTGACCGTGCGGTACCTGGGGGAGCTCCAGACCGCCGAGAACCTCGGCATCGAGCCCACGGCCTGGCAGCGCTTCACGAGCTGGGTGAGCGGCGAGCCGGTGTCGACCGCGCTCAGCCGCCCCTTCTCGCTGGCGGTCGCTCACGACGGACGCGTCGCGGTGGCCGACCCGGGCAGCAGGACCGTGCGAGTGTACGATCCGCCGAGGCATCGCCACCAACGGCTCAGCGAGGGGCTGACCGCGCCGGTGGCAGTCGCCTTCATGGGACCCTTGCTGGCGGTGGCCGACGCCGAAGGGCACACGGTCAAGGCCTTCGACACCGAGGGCGGGGCGGCCCAGCTCCCCTGGCCCTTGCCCCCGCTCGGGCGCCCGACGGGGCTGGCTTGGGACGAGGCCGGCCAGCGCCTGTTCGTCGTCGACGCGGCAAACCATTGCGTGCAGGTACTGTCGAAGAGCGGCGCCGTGAAGCTGGGTCGCCGCGGCTCTCTGGCCGGCGAATTCAACTTCCCGACGCACGTCGCCTGGGCCGGCGGGCAGCTCTACGTCACCGACTCCCTCAACTTTCGGGTGCAGATCTTCGATGCGCAGCTCGGCTACGTGCGCGAGCTGGGCGGCCTGGGCGACACGCCGGGAGATCTCCCCCGACCCAAGGGGGTGGCGGTCGATGAGCGGGGCACCATCTGGGTGGTCGAGGGTGCCTTCGACGCCGTGCAGGCCTTCAGCGCCGCGGGTGAGCTGGTGGCGGTGATCGGCGGCTCAGGCACCAGCCCGGGGCGCTTCTGGCTCCCCTCGGGGGCGGCCGTCGATGCCCACGGCCGCCTCTACATCGCCGACACCTGGAACGCTCGAGTGCAGGTCTTCGCCACCGAAGAGGCCGCGCCATGAGCCCCTGGATCCTGCTCATCATGGCGCTGGGCCAAGCCGACGTTCGGCACACCAAGCACAACCTGGCCATCTCGTCGCCCGGCACCGTGCGCGCCGTCAACCAGGACCAAATCTGCGTGTTCTGTCATGTACCTCACGGCGCATCTCAGACACGGGCGATCTGGAACAAGGACCTCACCTACCAGCTCTCGGGCTCGCTCTACACGCTCTACGGAAGCTCCACGCTCGACGCGGTGGTGAACCGGCCCAACGGCGCGTCGAAGCTGTGCCTGACGTGTCACGACGGCGCCCTGGCGCTGGGCTCGCTCATGAACCTCGACGCGGTGCGGCCCGCCACGGTCGCGATGCGCAACGGCGTCACCGTCATTCCCGCGGGGCTCTCGAGGCTGGGCACGGACCTGCGCAACGATCACCCGGTGTCGTTCCAACCCGACCTGACCGACCCCGAGATCGTCCTGCCCCCAGCGTCCGACGCGGTGAAGCTCCAGCCCGGCACCGGCGTGGCGAAAGACTCGGTGCAATGCACCTCGTGCCACGACGCGCACCTGACGACCACGTTCTTCCTGGTCAAGCAAGACACCCGCGGCGCGCTCTGCACCACCTGCCATGCCAAGCAAGGCTGGGTCGGGAGCAGCCATGAAAACTCCACCGCCCCCTACCCGGCGGCCGGCCCCACGACGGTTCGCGACAAGGCCTGCAGCGGCTGCCACCTGCCTCACGGCGCCCAGGCGCCCACCCAGCTCCTCACCACCCAGAACCTCTCTGGAGCGGCGCTGCCCTGGGCCGAGGAGAACGTCTGCTTCTCGTGCCACCGCGCGGGGGGCACCGGGGTCGACCCGTCGACCGGTCGGGCAGCGCCTGATCTGCTCAGCGAAAGCCAGAAGACCTCGACGCACCAGGTCGGCCTGCGTGTGAATGAGCACCAGCCCGTCTTCACCTCGCGCGTGCCGGCTCCAGAGCCGGTGCTCAACAGCTCGCGCCACGTGGAGTGCACCGACTGCCACAACCCACACCAGGCCCGCCCCCTACCGGGCAACACCCTCGAGGGCATGAAGGGCATCTCGATCTCTGGGGCCGTGGTGGTCGACGACGCGGTGACCAACCTCAAAGAGTACGAGATTTGCCTGCGCTGCCACGGGGACACCTTCGCCTCGGCGATTCCCCCGGCGCCCACGAGGCCCCCCTCGGGCAGCAACAAGCGCGTCGAGTTCCAGCCCACCAATGACTCCTTTCACCCGGTGGCCTCGGCGGGGAGAAACCAGAGCACCGTGCTCAACAACGCCGTCGACACCCCGAGCGGCCAGCTCCGCGGCCAAGACTGGACCGGCGCCCCCTTGAACCGCTTCTCGACCCTCCTCTGCACCGACTGCCACAACTCCGATGCCACCACCGACGTGCTGGGCAGCGCTCGCAGCTCCACCGCCTCGCCCAAGGGCCCTCACGGCTCGGCGTACGCGCCGCTGTTGAGGGCCAACTACGATACGACCGTCGGCGCCAACGCCGCGCCCTACGCCGGCTACAACCCAGGCAACTTCGCGCTCTGCTTCATCTGCCACGACGGGCAGCGGCTCCTCACCACCACCACCAACTTCTACCAGCCGGTGGGCGTGGGGGCAGGCCGGGGCAATCTCCATCAAGTCCACCTCAACAACCTGACGCACGCGAGCTGCCACGAGTGCCACGGCAACGTGCACTCGAACGTGGCGGCCACCAACACCGACTTCCGCAACGTCCTCCCGGGAACCTCGACCCACCTCATCAACTTCGCCCCCACCGTCAGGGCGTACCCCGGGGCTGACCCCTACTACGGTGACGTGCCCACCCAGCCGCGCTACGGGAGAACGCCGTCTGGCGACCCCTACTGTCTGGCTGGCTGCCACGACAAGAGCACCGCGATGGACGGGATCCTCTCAGTCTACCGGCCGAGCTTCCCATGAGCCTCGCCCTGGCCATCAGCGCCCTCTGGGCACTCCAGCAGATGCCGCCGACGGTGCAAGCCGCCGACGCGGGGGTGCTGAGGACCCGCCTCGAGTCGACCGCCCATGACTTCTTCGGGGCCACCCACACCGCCGAGTCGGATCTCTGCCAGTCTTGCCATGTGCCCAGCCAGGCTGCTTCGGGGCGCAGCCTCCCGCCGCGCTGGGCACCCTCGGAGACGGCGCGCAGCTCGGCCCTCGGCCAGGTGCAGGACCCCTCTGGGCCGCCCCTCGCCTTGCGCTGGGCGGGCTCGACGCTCCGGTGTCTGTCCTGTCACGACGACACGGTCTCGGCCCTCGGCGTCACCTACCGCCCCGCCTCCGAGTCTCTCGCTCAAGACGCCATCGCCGGGGAGGCCCGACGGCGGAGCGGCCTGGGTGGCCCGGCCCTCCTCGCGCCCCAGTGGTGGACCACCGAGGTCATGGCCAACCACCCGGTCTCGGTCCCCTGGCCACTCAAGGGCATCGGCTACCGTGACTTCGTGGCGCGGGCCATGCCCGTCGACCCCACCTCATGGGTCGAGGACCCCCGGGCCCTGGGCCTCAAGCTCTTGCCCGACACCCTCGGCGCCGACGCCCTCGGAGGCACCGCCGGCGTGGAGTGCGTCTCGTGCCACGAGGCTCACGCCTCCAAGCATCGCTCGTTCCTCCGACTGCCCCTGGAAAGGAGCCAGCTGTGCCTCGCCTGCCACCAGAAATAGCCATGCTCCTCATGGCGGCGGGCGTGGCCTCGGCGGGCCCCAAGGACGTCGCTCCGCCAGGCCCGGGCGACGACTGTGTCGCGTGTCACGACCAATGGAAGGACGCGCGCACGGCTCACGCGCCTACCTGGGCCGGCCTCTGCGCCGCGTGCCATCGCTCGACGAGCCCACGCCAGCACTTCTTCGAATTTCCCGCGGAAGGCACCGACCTCTGCCTCCAGTGTCACGTCGCCCGGAGCCACCTCACCTCGCTGCACGCGCCCTCGGCCCAGGGCCTCTGCGCGATCTGCCATCAGCCCCACGCCTCGGCCCAGCCAGCGCTCCTGCGACAGCCCCCCACCGAGCTCTGTCTCACCTGCCACCCCACCAAGCGCACCGAGCCCCTGGCGACCTCGCCGGGCCAGTGTGGCGCCACCACTCAGGGCTGCGACACGTGCCACGACGCGCACCAGTCGAAGGGCGCCTCGATGCTCAAGGCAGAGACCGAGCGAGCCACGTGTCTGCGTTGTCACGACACGCCCGTCGTCACCCATTCGAAGGAGACCCTGGTGAACCTCGGCGCCCAGCTCGCATTGGCGTCGAGCACCACGCAGCTCCATGGGCCGATCCAGCAGGGCCGCTGCGGCGATTGCCATCAGCCGCACGGCACCGACGCGTGGCGTCGCCTCCGGAGCCCGATGCCCAAGGACAGCTACGCGCCCTTCGTGGGCCCCGAGACGTATGAGCTGTGTTTCCGGTGCCATGACAACCGCCTGGTGACGCAGGCCGTCCTCGTGGAGCCGGGAACCCCAGGCGCCGCCTTCTCGTCCGACGGGGGCATCGAGCGCTGGCCCGGGGTGACGGCCTTCCGCAATGGGAGCGACAACCTCCATTTCAAGCACGTGAGCCTCAATGAGAAGGGGCGAGGGTGCCGCTTCTGTCACGACGTGCACTCGGCGTCGGGGCGCGGTCTGGTGAAGAGCACCGCCCGCCTGGGTGACTGGGAGTTCCGGCTGGGTTTTCAGCCCCGGCCCAGCGGCGGCTCCTGCTGGCCCGGATGCCACGCCCAGCGCGCCTACGACGTGGTGACGAAGCAGGAGAATCTCCGATGAGCCTCTGGCTTGCCCTGGCGCTCGCCGCGGCCCCTCGCTTCGTGGCGCCAGGCCCAGACTCGTCCACCACCCGGCCATCGCTGCGGGTGTTCCTCGACGCGCCACCCTCCACCCAGCTCGTCAACGGAGCCACCACGCTCACCTGCACGCCGGGCATTCCCGATGGGGGCGTCCCCACGGGGGCGACGGCAGTGCTCCATTGCCTCGTGCCGCTCGAGCCCGGGCGCCAGGTACTGAGGGCCCAGCTCGGAGCCGAGTGGGCCGAGCTCGCCATCACCCGGCTCGACGCCTCGAGAGACGTGCTCCCCGAGGGGCGGCTCGGCACGGCCGTGCACGGGGCCGAGGTCGAGGCGCGCTGCCAGGGCTGTCACCAGCTCCACGAGACCGAGCGCCCTGACGCCGGCCTGGCGCTCGACGGCCCGTGTCTCTCGTGCCACCCGCTGCTCTCTCGGCTTTCGCTCCACGGCCCCGTGAAGCAGGGCGCCTGTCTGGCCTGCCACGACAACGCTTCGGCTCCTCGCTTCGCGGTCCGCTGGCCCATCGAGGATGGCTGTTTCGCGTGTCATCAGGAGACCAAGCAGGCCATCGACCTCCGATCACACCGCCATGGCCCAGCGGTGGCCGGGCGCTGCACCGTCTGTCATGACGCCCACGGCGGCTCGGCGCCCAGCTGGCTGACGCGGCCGACCTTCGAGCTGTGCACCGGGTGCCACGTCGGGCAGCGGGCGGGCCGACACGTGCTGGCCGGCTTCGTCAACTCCGACTCTCACCCCGTCGATGCCTGGCTCGACGGCGGCGCGCGCTTCACCTGCAGCTCGTGCCACGAGTCGCACGCGGCTCAGTCAGTCGCCCTCTACCGCTTTGGCGCCGTACGAAAGGAAGCCCTATGCCTCGCATGTCACCCCTACTGAGCACCCTCGCCTTGGTGCTGTTGAGCGCGACGGCTCGCGGCGATGCGAGCGCCACCATCACCTTGTGGCCCGCGACGCCTCCGAGCGCTCCCGCCGTGACGCCAGATCTGCGCGCCACCGGTGAACGCGTCTACCGAGGCGCCTGCATCGGCTGCCACGGGGAGAAGGGGTTCGGCGATGGCAAGGAAGTGCTGAACCAGACCTCGGCGCCCAACGACTTCACGACCGGCCAGTACGCCATTCGCTCGACGCCAGCGGGCACGCTTCCCCTCGACGCGGATCTCTTCGGCTCCATCCGTCGGGGCCTCAAGCCCGCCGCCGACATGCCCGCCTTCGCCTTCTTGTCCGACCGGGAGGTGTGGGCGGTGGTGGCGTACATCAAGGGCCTCTCACCTCGGTTCGCTGCCGAGAAGCCTGGGGCACCCGTGATGCCCCCGGGAGGCAAGGCGGGAAACGTCGAGGCTGGGCGCGGGGTGTTCCTCGGCGCCGGGGCCTGCTTCGTCTGTCACGGGATGACCGGTCGCGGCGACGGGCCGGCGGGTCTGGGCCTCGCCTATGTGAGCGGGCACCGGCAAGGCCGACCCGTGCGCCCTCCCGACTTCACGAAGGCCGCTGACTTCAAAGGCGGCCACCGCCCAGAAGACATCTTCCGCACCATCAGCACCGGCCTCGACGGCACCCCGATGCCGAGCTTCGGAACCTCGCTGACCACCGATCAGCGCAGGAACCTCACTGCCTTTGTCCTCTCCCTGAGCTCGGACCAGGAAGAACATGCCGCGAAAGGAGTCGCTCCATGAATCGCATCGTATTGGCCCTCTGTGTCGTCTCAGCCCTGGCCAGCGCCCAGACCATCACCACCACCAAGCACAACTTCCAACTGCAGACCAACGACGTGAGGGTCGCGGCCGGCGAGAAGGAGGACGGGCTCTGCGTGTTCTGTCACACGCCCCACAAGGGCCAGTCGTCACTCATTCTCTGGAACCATCGAATGAGCGAGACAAACTACACCTGGGCCGACGTCGCGTCGGGGGGCGGCAAGACAACCGGCGGCACGTCACTGCCGACCAACCTCCGCGCCTGGACCGGCTCGACGGCCAAGTGCCTCTCGTGCCACGACGGCACGGTGAGCGTGGGCGCCCTGTATTGGAGCGAGGCCACCGCCAACCCCAACATCCAGATGGCGGGGAACAACGTCAATGCCGCGGGTCAGATGACCAACAGCGCCCAGGTGACGACCACCGGGGGTGGCACCGATCTCAGCGGGAACCACCCGGTGGGCGTGCCCTACCCGTACAACCGCGTGGCCTCGACCTACAACTCCATCACCACCGGGCCCGATGTGAAGCTGAGCGAATGGGTGGCCCAGCCGACGGGCGTGAAGGTCTTCGGCCCGGGCGGCGGTGGGGCCCCGACGGCCGGCGCCGCTGGGGTCGAGTGTGCTTCCTGCCATGACCCCCATGGCACGGCCTTCCGCCACTTCCTCCGCGTGACGACCCAGCAGAGTCAGCTGTGTCTCGCCTGTCACCTCAAGTGACTCGGCCGCTGGCGGCAGTGGCGGCCCGCGGCGTCAGGTGCCCGGTGCCGGGTCGAGGCGCTCCACCAACCGCCTCACGGCCAGCTCGAGCTCACCCAACAGCTCGCGGGGTGGATCCTCATGACTCCGACGGAGCCGGCGGAACAGCTCCTCGAGCTCCCTCCGTTCCTGCGCCCCGAGGTCGGCGACGATGCCGGCTCGAGCGGCCTCTCCGAGCGGTGTCTCTCCTCGCTGAGCGTGGGTGCGCCGGGCCACGGCGCCGTAGTGGAGCAGCGCCCGATCCAGCAGCACCCAGGGAAAGTTCGGATCCGCGTGAGGGCCGATGCGGTAGCGCGGGCCGCCAGTGAAGGTCTGCCGCAGGCTCGCCAGGAGCCCGACCGCGCCCTCGTCGCGAACCCGGGTGGCCTGGGCCCATCGTCGCCCGAGGCTGTAGAGGGCCGTCGCTCCGCCCAGCGCTCCCCCCAGCACGGTGCCGGTCATGAAGCTCGCGCCACCGACCATCGCGTCGATGGTGCCTCCCACGGCCGCCCCGGCGATGGCGCTGGCGGTGACGAGCTGAGCGGGAGACAGGCCGAGCAGCCTCCAGGTCTCCTCGGCGAAGAGATCCTTGTGGAAGATGGGCCGCTCGAGACTCGAGTCGCTGAAGCGCGCCTCGTGGTGCGCGAAGAGGAGCTCAACGCGGTGGCGGGATTTCTCCTCCCGGTCCCTGAGCGCCTGGTGAAAGCGTTGCTCCAGCCGGTCCTTCTGCGCGTCGAGCTGCTCCTCGTCGGCGACGGCGGCCTCCTGGGTGTGGGTGAGCTCGTCGACCAGGAGGGAGGCGATTTCGGCGGCGGCGTCTCTGCGCCGGCGACGCCACTGACCGCTGAGCGCCGCCACGGCTTCGTCGATGGGGGCCCGCCACTCCGGGCGCAGCTCGCGGAAGGTCTCGAGGAGGCCAAGGCGAGCCGTGAGCCCGACCGTGAAGGCGTCGAAGTCGCGGACGATCTTGAAATACTGATCCAGCGCGCGATGCCACTCGGCGCCGTGATCCGCCTGGCCGATGTGGTTGAGCAAGGCCATTCCCGGCTGACCTGTCCACCGGAGAATCTCCATCTCGGCCTCGTAGTTCCGCCGGTAGGGGCGCGTGGCGTCGACCACGTACAGAATGCTGGCGCCCTCGAGCACGGGGGTGAGGAGCCGCTGCTCGTCCACGAAGTCGCCGGTACCGCGGTGGGCGGCCACGAACTCGGCGATGAGCGCCGGCCGGTCGGCCGCCGAACGCTCTCGGGCCTTGAGCCAGGCCAGCGCCCGGGTCGCGTCCTCGAAGCCCGGAGTATCGATGAGCACGAAGAGCGTGCGGCCGTCGACCTGCACCGGGTACTCACGCACGTCGGTGGTGGTGCCCGGGCGAGCATCCACCAGCACCGAGTCGTCTTCGGCCAGCGTGGCGACGATGCTCGACTTGCCTTTGTTGACTCGACCGACCACGGCGAAGCGCGGCACGTCGCTCATGGAGCACCGCCCAGCGGCTCCACGGCCAGGTACGGATCCTCGAGGCGCCCGAGGGCCTCGCGCCAGATCTTCAACTGGGGAGCAGCCGCCGGTCGCACCACCTCACCAGCCTCGTCGACCAGCCACACCGTCAGGGGGCTCCGGGGCCCTGCCGAGCGCCTCAGCTCGGTCAACAGGCGGCGCACCGAGCGATCCGGCGCCTCCCAGCCCTCCGCCACCAGCGCGACCCGGGCGGCCCCCGCGAGACGATCGTGCCAGCCCTCGACCCCTTCCTCGAAATCGAGGCCTCCAGCGGAGTGAAACTCGGTCACCCCACCGCCCGTGCTCCAGGTCAGCGCTGCCTTGAGCGCCGGACCCGATGGAATGTCGCGCCAGAGCACGATGGCACAGCGAGCTCCCGGTGCTGGCACCTCACCCTTGGCCTTGGGGAGCACGGCCGGCGGCGTTGGGAGGCTGCCAGACAGCTCGGGCGTCGAGCTCCGCGTCTCCACGTGTGGCTCAGCGAGGCGGTGGATGACCCGCGACACCTCGACGTCATCCAGAGGGAGCCGCGCGAGCGTCCACCAGGCGGCCACCTGAGCCAGCCCGAGCGTCACCACCCGCGGCAGAAGCCCATAGAACACCAGCGCGGCGGTCAAGAAGGGCCACCAGCCGCCGATCAGCTCCGGCGATGCCGCGCGCCCCGTGCCAGAGAGCACGTAGGCCCCCTCGAGCCTCGAGAAGCGCGTCGCCTCGACCAGCTCGAGAGACGGGACCGCGTCGGGGAACGCCCAGCCGAACGGGGCCGCCAGCGACGCCACCAGCGCGTGGAACCGCGGGCCGTCGAGCTGCACCAGGGTCGTGCTCCAACAGAAGGCGATGTCCGAGAAGACCACGAGCCGAGCCAGGCCCAGCAGCGCCCCCACGTTGAAGGCCACCCCGAAGGTCTGAGTGAGGCCGAGGAGCACCCAGGGCTCGACGCGGTGGTACAGCGACCGCCTGGCCCCCAGCCGATGCCAGAGCGCACGCCATTGCTCCGGCCGCTCGCCTCCACGGGCAGCCAACCGCGGGTAGACAGCGCGAAACAGCCCGCCGATCGCCCCCACGAAGGGCGCCCCGAAGGCCGCCATGGGAATCAGAAAGGTGGCGACGAGGAGCGCCAGGAGCACGAGTTGGAGGCCGACAAAGGCCAACAAGAAGTCCCAGACGTTCACCGGGTCGCTGCCGGTGTAATGGAGTACGGCCGTCGCGGCGCCCCACCCCAGAGCCAGACCGACGAAGGCGAGGACCGCTCGGAGGCCCCAGATGGCGCTCGAGACCGCCCGCCCTGGGAAGAAGGCCTGGGGCTCTCGCTGGCGCAACGCCGTGAGCCACCGATGAAGTAACGCGGCGCGCTCGCCCGAGCCCCTGGGAGTACCGAGGAGGAGCGACCGGTCGCGCAGCTCAAGCGTCACCGGATCGGCCTCGCGGTCACGCGCGAGCTGCGCCTCGAGATCGAGGAGATCGATGAGCGTCATCGCCTGGAGCCAACATACCAAGCGCGCGCCCCAGGAGGGGCTTCTCTTTGGACCGTCGGATCCAGGCGAAGCACTTGACGCTCCAAACGGACCATGCTCGCTTCCATACCGACGGTCGGTATGCGGGGGTTCCATGCGCACACGAATGCCCAAGGCCCAGCGCGTGACAGGGCTGGTCGACGCGGCGGTCGCCGAGTTTCTCGAGCGCGGCTACGAGGGCGCCTCGATGGAGCGCATCGCCAGCCGGGCGGGCGTGACCAAGGGCGGGCTGTACCACCACTTCCCCGGAAAAGACGCCCTGCTCATCTTCGCCACCCAGGCGCTGGCCCAGCCCGTCTTTCGCATTCTCACCAACGCGATGAGCCAGGCGAGCCCGGTGGGAGGGTTGGCCCGGTACATCAAGGGCTCCCTCGGCTTCTGGGCGCGTCGACCCCGCCAGCTCGAGCTCTTCTTCCTCACGATGACCAAGCTCGCGGAGTCTCCCGACGCGCGAAGGGGGTACTCGGGCTCCTACCGAGAGACCACCGAGGCCGTGGCGACGCTGTATCGCCGGGGCCTGGAGGCCGGGGAGCTGCGAGGGCTCGAGCCCCGGGCCACCGCCCTGGCGCTGGTTGCCGCGCTCGATGGCGCGTTGGGGATGATCCTCATCGACCCCAGGCAGACGGCCACCGCGACGGCCGCGGCGATCCACCGCGCCTTGGTGGGGGCCTTCACGGTCGGCCCTCAGGCTACGGCGCGACGGAGGACGCCATGAGCGCGCTCACGCTCCGAGGGGTGGCCAAGCGGTTCGGCTCAGCCGTCGCGCTGCATCCGCTGGACCTCCGCGTCGAACAGGGGGAGATCTTCGGGCTCCTCGGGCCCAACGGAGCCGGAAAGACGACCGCGGTGCGTATGGTGTGCGGCTTCTTGACCCCCGACGAGGGGACCATCTGCTTCGGGCCGGAGCCGGGAAGCACTCAGGATCCACGAGGCCAGGTCGGCGTGTGCCCCCAGGAGCTCGTCATCTGGGAGCAGCTCACCTGCCTCGAGCAACTCGTGTTCATGGCCGAGATGTACGACGTGAAGTCGAGGGCGGCCCGGGCCCGGGGCGTCCAACTGCTCGAGGCGCTCCACCTCGCTGATCGCGCCCACCAGCGAGCCGGGACCCTCTCTGGGGGCATGAAGCGCCGGCTCAACCTGCTCCTCGCGCTGGCCCATGGCCCGAGCGTGGTGCTCCTCGACGAGCCCGAGGCTGGCCTTGATCCGCAGAGCCGCGTGCTGGTGCGCGACTTCATCAGAGGTCTCGCCCGGCGCACGACCGTCATCCTCACCAGCCACGACATGGACGAGGTGGATCGGATCGCCGATCGCGTGGGCATTCTCCACGAAGGGCGAATGCTGGTGGTGGACACCCCTCGGAACATCAAGGCTCGCACCGGAGCGGGCGACGCTTTGCGCATCGAGGTCGAGCCGTGCTCCGAACCCACGAGCGCGGCGGCCCTCAGCGCCCTTAGGGCGCTGGTCGAAACAACGTCGCCAGGGATCGGCGTCGAGACGCCCGGCTGGCGAGGCGCGAGGAGGGAGCATACCCGTCGGTACGTGACCGACGAGCAACGAAGCCAGCCGGGATGGATCGGCGCCGAGGATGGCGAGGTTGCTTCGACCAGCGCCCTTACGTCACTCGTCTGCGATGGCGCCAGGGTGTCGGCCGAGCGACGGCCGTCGATGTTCGTCGTTCGCAGCCCTCACGTGGTGAACGTGGTGGCCGACGCGGTGAACGCCCTCAGAGCGCTGGGCATCGAGATTCGCTCGCTGGCCATTCGCGAGAACACCCTCGAAGACGCCTTCATCGCCCTGACCGGAAGGAGCCTCGCCAGTGAAGACCCTGAGACTGTTCCTCAAGAGCGTTAGGGAGCAGCTGCGCGAGCCGCTCATGCTCGGGGTGACGGTGACCTTCGGGGCCGTGTTCATGTTGATTTTCGGCCTCGCCTTCGGAGCGGGCGCCTCCACCTACCGGGTCGCGGTTTGGAACCTCGACGTCCACGGACGGGCGAGCACCGAGCTCATCGGGGCCCTCGAGGCGATGGCCTACGACGACGGGGTGCACCTGTTCACCGTCGAGCGCGTCGAGTCCTTCGAGGCGGTGGAGCCACGACTTCAGCGGCGAGACCTCTACGCCACGGTGCGGATCCCGGCTGGCTTCTCCCGGGCCGTGGAGAGCGCAGGCCCGTCGGCGAAGCTGGTAGTGACCGGCGACCCCACGAACCCCGGCTTTGGCTTGGTGCGAATGATGGTGCAGAGCGCCCTCGACGACTTCCTCGGGGCACGAGGAGGCACCCAGCCGGCCGCGTCGCTCGAGACGCGCTTCATCGAGACCAAGGTGAAGGGCAGCGGCGAGTTCACCTACATCGCCCCCGGGCTGATGCTGATGTCCATCTTCCTCCTGCTCATTCAGTGCTCGATGGTGATCGTCCGCGAGGTTCAGAACGGAACGATGCTGAGGCTCAAGCTGTCCCGCATGAGCGTCTGGGAGTTCCTCCTCGGCGTCTCCCTCTCGCAGGTCTTCTTCGCCGGGTTGATGCTGCCCATCATGTACGGCGTGGCGGTGCTGGTCGGGTTCAAGGGGAGCGGGAGCGTGGGCGCCGCCTTCGTGGTGGGCCTCGCGGCCTCTGGCACGGCCATCGCCTTCGGCCTGGTGAACGCGGCCATCTCGCGAACGGTCCTCCAGGCCTTTCTGTGGGGCAACCTGATCACCATTCCCGCCGTCTTCCTCTCGGGTGCCTTCTTCCCCATTCCCGAGCACGTCCTGTTCACGATTGCGAGCCACCCCGTCACTTTGATGGATTGGTTGCCTTCCGCTCCGGCGGTGGCTGCGATGAACAAGGTATTGATCTACGGAGCCAGCCTGGAGGACGTCGCTGTGGACCTGGGGAAGATGGCGGTCATGTCAGTCGCTCTCTTCGCCCTGGGCGTGACGGTGTTCTCCAGGACGCACCTCAAGAGGCTGTGACACGAGGAGGCAACACACAGGCTTCATTCCCCGAGGGAATAGCTCCTGAGCTCGGCCCAGTTCGGCCCGACCTCGACGCCGACGACCAGCGGCACCTCGAGCCGGTAGGCTCCTCGCATCGCCTCGGCGCACACCGCCGCGGCCCGCTGGAGCTCGGCCTCGGGCACCTCGAAGATGACCTCGTCGAGCATCTGCACCAGCGGCACCGTCGACAGCCCCTCCCTTCGCAGCGCCCGGTCAGCCTCCAGGAGCGCCCGGCGTGAGATGTCGGCCACCGAGCCCTCATGGGTCGCTCGTCGCGCCAGCCGCTCGGCGTAGGAGTGGATCTGCGAGTCGAGCGACTCCAGCCCACCGATGGGCCAGTGCCGCCCCGAGATGGTCTCGACGTACCCTCGCTCCTTCGCCAGGCGGAGCTGCTCGTCTTGGAAGGCCCGCACACCCGCGTACCGTCGATCGAACCGCGCCACGTACGCCTTCGCTTCAGCCGGCGTGAGGCCGAGTGTCATCGACAGGGCGCTCGACCCCTGCCCGGCGAAGGTGGCGAAGTTCACCACCTTGCCGAGCTGCCTCTGCTCGTGGGTGAGCGACTCCACCGGCACTTCCAGCACAGCCGAGGCGGTGAGCGCATGCAAGTCGGCCCGGCTCTCGAGGGGCTCCACCAGCGCTGGGTCTCTCGAGAGGTGAGCCAACACGTAGAGGCCCAATTGCTGGAAGTCGACCGACATCAGCAGCTTCCCCTCGGGCGCCACGAAGGCCCGGCGCACCCGCGCCATCTCTGGCGTCCTCCCCGGCACCCGCCCCAGGTCGGGGTTGGTGTTGATGAGGTGCCCCGAGAACGAGCGCGCCGGGTGGAAGCGGGAGTGGACCCGACCGTCGTCGTCGATGCAGGTCTTGAGCGCGATGAGCCAACTGTCGCGGAG
>PMBV01000046.1:539-6914 GCA_003153055.1 Myxococcales bacterium | reverse complement strand
CACCAAGCGCATGGCCGAGGACCTGAGCGAGTACTACGCCGAGGTGGGGGTGAAGGTTCGCTACCTCCACGCCGACATTGATGCCATCGAGCGCACCGCCATCATCAGGGACCTCCGCAAGGGCGAGTTCGACGTGCNNGCGGACAAGGAGGGCTTCCTCCGCAGCCACACCTCGCTCATTCAGACCGTCGGTCGCGCCGCCCGGCACGTGCACGGTCGGGTCATCATGTACGCCGACCACCACACCGACTCGATGAAGCTGGCCCTGGGCGAGACCGACCGCCGACGGGAAGTTCAGCGGGCCTACAACGTGGCCCATGGCATCACTCCGACGCAGGTGAAGAAGGCCATCACCGACCTGAAGCAGTTCCTCTACGACGGCGACGCGATGGATCTGCCCCTCGCCGCTGACGCCCAGGGCGCGGTGCTGTCGAAGGCGGAGATCGTCGAGCTCATTCGCCAGACCGAGCGCTCGATGATGGCTCTGGCCGACCAGATGGAGTTCGAGAAGGCCGCGGTCGAGCGGGACCGGCTCGTGCTGCTCCGGGAGATGGATCTCGGAGTGAAGCCCGCGCTGCGCTCACTGCTCCTCGAGCCCAAAGAGAAGCAGGATCAGCGCCCCATGGGCCGCAAGTCACAGCCCCGCAAGTACCGCCGCCGACGGTGAGGCCGGCGGTCAGCACAGGTTGAAGTGACGGGTGCCCTCGACCCAGAGCAACGAGCCGGCGGCAGCTGGCGCCGCTACTTCGCGACCAGGCGGCTCCACATCGTGAGCAGCGCACGCACGACGGCGCCGTCGGGCGTATCGGCCACCGGCGGAAGGTCGACCTTCACCCCGTTCCCGGCCAGCCGGTTGAACGGGTTGCTCGGGTCAGCCGACTTGAGTGGCACGGTCGGATCGGAGGGTCGGAAGCCGAAGCGCAGCGCCAACTCCTGCTGCGGGCGGGCGCGGAGGAAGTCGACCCACTTGCGGGCCGCGGCCTGCTGCGCCGGAGTCACCCAGGGCTGATCGATGAGTACGATTGGGTGGTCGCTCCACACGGTGAGCGCCGGGTAGTAGATCTTGAGGTTGCCCCACCTGCCTCGCGCGTTCTCGACCTGGGCGATCGCCAGGTTCTCGTACACCACGGCAATGTCGTATTTGCTCGGGCCGTAGAGCACCATCTCGGTCATGAAGGTGCCGGTCGAGGTCTCGAAGCGGGTGACCCCCTTCTCGGTCTCCTTCACAAAGGTCTGGTACTCAGGCTTGAGCACGTCGCCCACCTCGAGCCCCCGGCGCTTGCCGTAGTACTCAAGCGTCATCAAGAGCAGCGCTTGAACTCCGGAGTTGGACCGCGTCGGGTCGGTGTGGCCGAGCTTCACGAAGCCCCAATCAGGCTTGCCGCCGACGGCCGGCCAGCCCTGCGGCGAGGCGACAGCGCTGTGAATCGACTTCCAGTTCACGACCCCACCACCGCTCTTCTGGAGCACGTCGGCGCGGTCCTCCCACGCGACCCACACCAGGGGGGTCAGCACCAGCGGCTGCGGAGCCAGCGCGCCGCCGATCGCCCACAGCGAGGTGTTCCCGTTGCGGGTGCGGTAGTCGGAGTCGGTCAGCGCCAGCACTGAGGAGTCAGCTGGGCTCCAGAGCGTTGGCTTCGCCTTCGCGTCGAGGAGCGCCTGGGCCGCGTCGAGCGAGCCCTGCCCCTGGAGCGTCACCTTGATGCCCGGCTCCTGTGCCTTGAAGGCGCTGGCGCAGGCCTCGACCCATTCCTTTTTCTCGGTCGAGTAGAGAAAGACGATCTCGGTCTGGTCTGTGCCAGGGGAGGTGCCTCCGGCCGTGCTGGCTGCGCCTGCCGTGGCCCCTCCGCCTCTCGCGTAGAAGAAGATGCCCGCCGCGGCCGCGACGAAGACGACGACGATCAGTGCTTTGCCGATGTTCATGCGCGTGCTCCCAGGCGAGTTGGCTTGAGGGTTTCTTCGAAGGCGGCCAACTCGGCATCGAGCCGGGCGAGATCGCCGCTCACGTCTTGCTGATACGAGGCGCGGTTCTGCTCGTCGAGCGCTCGCAGCTGGTGCAGTCGCGCGGGTACGCCCTCGAGCACGGTGACGACGTTGGTGAGGTTCGAGTCGATGCGTTCACAGGTGCGCTCGAGTTCCTCCAGCGTGCGGACCTGGCCCTGCTTGGCCTCAATCGCGGCGGCGAGCTGCTCGCGCGTCTCGGCGTCGCCGGTCTGCGCGCGACGAGCCTCGAGCCCCTCGAGGTCGGTACGGATCGCGGCCGGTGAGCCCTCCGCGAGGTAGCTGCGCAGGGCCTCGAGCCGCTCGAGGAGCACCTGCGCGTGGGCCTCGAGCTGGGGCACCTGGCCGAGCGCCGCCTCGAGGAACGACCGGGCCGACTGCGGTGCGTCCTCGAAGGCGCGGGCGCGGGCCGAGCGCGTCTCGAGCAGGGCGCTGGCGAAGCGCTTCACCCGCGCGTCGCGTGCTTGGAGGAGCTGCTCGATGTTCGGCCCGGGTGGCGCGTACTTCTTGCGAACCCTCGCCTGAAACTCGGGGTTCATCGAGTCCCACGCGACGAGCGCGAAGTAGGCGACGGCGCCGAGCGCGGCGACCGGCAACGAATGGAGCGCGGCAGCGACCAGCCCCGCACACCCGGCCACCACGAGGTTGAGGGTGCCGAGCGCCGCCTCGAGGACCACTGGCCCTGCACCTGCCCGCCGCGCTCGCTTCAGGTGGCTCAGAAGAACGCTCCGATGTCTTGGAACACCTGGACGATGGTCGCCTGAGTGCCTTTCGCCGCGCTGCCCTGGCCCGCTTCGGCGATGCCGTCGAGCACTTGGGTGTCGGCGTTGGTGCCGTAGGCGATGGTGAACACGCGCACCTCGCGCTCCTCCGCGCTGAGACCGCCGCGCAGCTCAGGCAGCCGTAGCTTGCTCGACTCGTCCTTCCCGTCGGTCATCACCACCACCGCGTGAATGCGGTCGGGGTGAGTCTTCGCGTGCGCCTGGGCGAGCTGGTAGCCGGTGAGCGTGGCGTCGTAGAGCGCGGTGCCACCCGAGGCGAACAGCCCCCGAATCGTCGCCTTCGCGTCGGCGCGCTGCGTACCCAATGTGAAGGGCCCTGCCGGCGGCATCACCTGGCCGTCGAACACCACGACGGTGAGCTGGTCGGCGTCCTTCAGTTGGTCGATGAAGGCCAGAGCGCCGGCCTGCGCCTCTTGAAGCGGCTTGCCGTCCATGCTCCCCGACTTGTCGAACACCAGCACCACGTCGGTGGGCTTCTTCGTGCGCGCCCAGAGCTTGATCAGCTTCTCGAGCGTGGCGGCCTCGGGCACCTCGAGGAGCGTCTGCGGCTGGCGCGGGTCGACTCCGTGGGCCTCATCGACCGGGGCCGCGAGCGGAATCGACGGGTCCGACGGACGGAACCCGAGCGCCAGCGCGCGCTGTTGGGCGGGCCGTGCCTTGAGGAAGTTGAGCAAGAGCTGCGCCGCCTCCCGTTGCTCGGCCCCGTTCCACGGCGCGGCGAGCACGCTGTACGGGTGATCGCTCCAAAAGGTGCCCTCGGCCGGATAGAGGGCCACCATCGGAAGTGGCGTCTGCCGCGCCCAGGAATCGATCACGTTCGACTCGTAGAGCACCGCGGCGGAGAGGAAGGCCGGACCCCGGGCCATCATCTTGTCGGCGAAGAAGCCGGTCGACTTGCCGTAGTGGACGATGGGGCGCTCGACGGCCTCCAGCTCCCGAATCACCGCCGGGCTGTCGAGGTCAGCGTCGCCCAAGCCGCGCACCGCGCCTTTGCCGGCGTAGGCGACGGCCAGCACCGCGAGCAGCCCCGAATTGGAATACTCTGGCTGGGTATGACCGAACTTGAAGCGGCCCCACTCCGGGTGTCCGTAGCCGGCCCAGCCCTTCTCGTTCTGCGCGACCTTGAGCAAGTCCTTCCACGAGAGGTTCTTCTTCGGCCAGCCGAGCGACTCGGCCATCGGCTTCCAAATGGCGACGACGATGGGGCTGAGGACCAGCGGCTGGCCGGGTGGGGCGAGCGCGTCGGGCTTGCCGGTCTTCTGCAACCACGCGCTGTTGAGCAGCGACAGGTATGCGCTCGAGGCGGGGCTGTACACGTTCGGCATCAGCGAGCCGTCGAGCACCCCCATCGTCACCTCGCCCGACCCCATC
Organism: Myxococcales bacterium; assembly: GCA_003153055.1. Next base: position 2,760 of record PMBV01000046.1, on the reverse strand, counting down.
GCCTTGAGCTGCACGCTGATGCAGCGGCCGTTCGCCAGGCGCGAGCCGGTGTCGGCGAAGGCCTTGGTCTGCTCCTCCAACCAGGCCTTCTTCTCGCTCCCGTAGGCGACCAGGATGTTGACGCAGGCACTTGCCGCCTGTCCGGCGGACTTGGCTGAGCCGGTGGCACTCGAGCTCTCCTGCTTGCACCCCACCCCCACCAACAGCGCGACCAGCAGCCATTGTCCTCGCATGCGTGCACTCTTGCCACGAGATGCGACGAATAGACTACAGCGACGAAACGGAATCGTTACATCAAGTGCTTGTCCGGGGCTGGCGGAGAGGCCGGCTCGGTCCCTCTTCAAGCGTGAGCGTCGCCAGCGCCGGGTTCTGACAGATGAAGAGCCGGCGCCCGCTGCCTCAGTGGACGCTGCCTTTGAAGTCGACCAGCTGCACCGGCTCGGGCGCCACCTCGAAGTGGACCTCCGAGCGGTAGCCGGCGGCGTCGCCTGCGATCTGGAAAGGCATCGGCCGCGAGAAGCGAATGGTGGCGTCGCTCACCAAGAAGTCCTTGAGGCCCTCGGGGAACCAGTTGCCCGCCCACAGCTTGGGGAGGTTGGCGATGATGGTCGCGGCGGGGAGCGCGCCGATGCGGAGATCCATCAGGCCGCGACGCTTCCCGGCGAAGGGGAACATCTTGAGCTCGAAGCCGTAGAAGGGCACCGTGCCCGCCGCCGCCATCATCAGCGGGCCGCGGTACATCGTCGCACCCGGGGCGAAGGCCTCGACCTGCGAGCCGTCGGGACCCATGCGCCAGGCCGTCGACCCGCCGTTCACCACCTCGCAGTCCACTTCCGTGGAGTGCGTGAGGTAGTAGGGGAGCGTCTTGAACGCGACCGACGTGAAGTAGCCCCCTGCGCCGGTCATCATCCTCGAGAACGGCCCCTGCCCGAGGTTCTGCTTCACCCAGTTGTAGTCGTTGAGCAACTGCCCGTCGGCGCCCAGGCCCGCGAACGGTGCCCGCTTGCCTTCGATCATCAAGAGATCCAGCGTCCGGTAGCCTGGCACGTGCCCGGCCCTCGCCCGGCGAACATCTTCGATGATGCCTCCGTTGTCTGGTGACGAGGCGCTGACCAACGAAGCGACCGAGTTGCCGGTGCCGAGCTTGAGCACTCCAAACCGCGGGGCCTCGGTCGGCACGTACCGCCGTCGCAGCGCGACCTCGGCCAGGATCTCATTCACGAAGCACATCAACGTGCCGTCGCCACCTCCGAGGAAGACCGTGTGGTAGCCGCGCTCCACCACCGCCTTGGCGATGCGCCGGGCGTCCAGCTCGCTGCGCGAGAGGAACAAGTCACCGGGCGGAAGGACCCTCCGCATCGCGCGCAGCACCCTGGCCGAGACCTTTCGGGCGTTGGCGTTGAGAAGAACGGCGACCTTCCTGCTGGTGTCGCGCGACGGGCGAACGTTCGCCTCGGCCGACTGTTGAAGCGGCTGAACCCACATCTCGAAGTGCTCCTCGCTCCCGCAACTCGCGGACCTGTCAGGCAAAGGAGCACGCGCCCTGCCAAGTGACGTCGCGCGTTAAGTTGTTGAAACAACTACGTCACGAAGGGTGCCTTCCCTCGGGGCTGCAACCGCACGGTGGCAGTTGCCGCGAAAGCCCCTTCGCACTCCGCCGGGTTCCAGAGCAAACCGCTCGGAGTTGCAAAGGAATATCTCGCCGAATCACGGGTCGAGAGTTGACGAGCGCCACCTGGTGGTTACCTTGGCCAAGTCATCGACCGATGAAGAATCGGCCGATAAATCAATGACTTCGAGGAGCGCGCACCATCATGGGAAAGATCATCGGAATTGACCTGGGCACCACCAACTCGGTGGTGGCGATCATGGAAGGTCGTGAGCCCAAGGTAATCGTCAACGAGGAAGGCAGCCGGATCACTCCCTCGGTGGTGGCGTTCACCAAAGACGGCGAGCGGCTCGTCGGCCAGGTGGCCAAGCGACAGGCGATCACCAACCCCGAGCGCACCGTCTACTCCGTGAAGCGGTTCATGGGTCGCCGCTTCAACGAGGTGACCGAGGAGGCCCGCCTGGTGCCGTACAAGGTCGTCCGCGGCCCCGCCGACGATGCCCGGTTGGAGATCGATGGAAAGCAGCTCAGCGCTCCCGAGGTGTCGGCGCAGGTGCTGCTCAAGCTGAAGCGCGCCGCCGAGAACTACCTGGGCGAGAAGGTGACCGACGC
>PMBV01000046.1:0-466 GCA_003153055.1 Myxococcales bacterium | reverse complement strand
TCGCCACCAACGGCGACACGCACCTGGGCGGCGACAACATCGACCAGCACCTGATGGACTGGCTCATCGCCGAGTTCAAGAAGGACACTGGCCTCGACGTCACCAAGGACAAGATGGTGCTCCAGCGGCTCAAGGAGGCCGCCGAGAAGGCGAAGATCGAGCTCTCCAGCGCCATGGAGACGGAGATCAACCTGCCCTTCCTCACCGCCGACGCGTCGGGCCCCCGCCACCTCAACGTCAAGCTGTCGAGGGCGAAGTTCGAGGCGATGATCGACGACCTGGTCGAGCGCTCGCTCGGCCCCACTCGCACCTGCCTCAAGGACGCCGGCCTGACCCCGGCCCAGGTCGACGAGGTCGTGCTGGTCGGCGGCTCCACCCGCATTCCCAAGGTTCAGGAGGCGGTGAAGCGGTTGTTCGAGAAGGAGCCCAACCGCACCGTGAACCCCGACGAAGTCGTCGCGGTGGG
>PMBV01000074.1 GCA_003153055.1 Myxococcales bacterium | reverse complement strand
ACGGCACCGGGCAGACCATTGCCATCGTCGGCCGCACGCACCCGGCGGCGAGCAACTGGAGCGCCTTCCGCAGCACCATGGCGCTCCCGGCCAACGCGCCGGTCGTGGTGGTGAACGGCACCGACCCCGGCGACCAGGGCGCGAACGAGGACGGCGAGGCCGACCTCGACGTCGAGTGGTCGGGCGCGGTCGCCAAGGGCGCGACGATTAGGTTCGTAACGTCAAAGTCGACAGCCAGCACTGACGGGGTCGACCTTTCGGCCCAGTACATCATCAACAACAACCTCGCGCCGGTGATGAGCACCAGCTTCGGCCTGTGCGAGTCGTCGTTGGGCTCATCGGGGAATGCCTTCTACAACAGCCTCTGGTCGCAGGCGGCCTCGCAGGGCATCACCTCTTTCGTCTCCTCCGGCGACTCGGGCTCCGCAGGTTGCAACCGCGGCAACGACACCACCGGCTCGGGCCAGGCGGTCTCGGGCCTGGCGTCGACGCCGTACAACGTCGCGGTCGGCGGCACGCAGTTCAACGAGGGGACGGGCACCTACTGGTCGAGCACCAACTCGGCCGGCGACAAGTCGGCCCTGAGCTACATCCCCGAGATGGTCTGGAACGAGAGTTCCAACGTCTCGGGCGGGAGCGGCCTCTGGGCAACCGGCGGCGGCGCCTCGTCGATCTACTTCAAGCCCCCCTGGCAGGTGGCGCCGGGCGTGCCCACCGACGGCAAACGCGACATCCCTGACGTCTCCCTCAGCGCCGCCATCCACGACGGCTACCTCGTCTACACGCAGGGCGCGCTCATTGCCATCGGGGGCACTTCGGCTTCCTCGCCCTCGTTCGCCGGCCTGATGGCGCTCATCGTCCAGAAGACCGGTGCCCGTCAGGGCAGCGCCACTACACGCTTCTATCAACTGGCCCAGACACAGTACGGCTCGGGCGGCGCTGCCGTGTTCCGCGACACCACCACGGGAACCAACGGCGTGCGCGGGGTGACCGGCTTCGCCGCCGCGAACGGCTATGACGAGGCCACCGGCCTGGGCTCGGTCGACGCCACCGCACTCGCCAACGCCTGGGCCCCCGTGAATCCGAACCCGGACTTCGCCATCTGGGCTTCGCCCACCATGATCTCGGCGCAGCAGGGCGCTTTGGGGACCACCACCCTTACCACTACGGTTTCGGCCGGCTTCTCGAACGCGATCGCGTTCACGACCTCGGGCCTCCCCACGGGCGCGACCGCGACCTTTGGCCCTCCGTCAATCGCGTCACCGGGTTCGGGCACCTCTTCACTGACGCTGAGCGCGGGCAGCGGAACGCCGACCGGCGCGTACAGCGTCACGGTGGCGGGCACCGGCGGCAGCACGACGCACACGGCCAGCATAAGGTTCACGGTGAGCGCGACCTCAACTGCTTGCGACGTCTTCAGCGACGGCATCGAGAGCGTCACCGGATGGATGGTGTACGGCGCGACCGGCACGACGGCGCGCTGGGTGCAAGTTACTTCGGGCATCTCCCCAGTCGCGTCGGCGCATGGGGGCAGCTACTTCGCCGAATTCAACTCGTTCTCCGCAGCCTCGGGCCACCAAGCGCGCCTCTACCGTGCCACGGGCTTCCTCGTCCCGAATAGCTGCACGACGATGACGCTGTCGTACTGGGTGTTCCACGACATCGCCTTCTCAGCATCGAACGACCGCGTGCAGGCGCAGGTCTCGACCAACGGCTCGACATGGACCGACGTCGGCTCGCCTGTGTACCGCAACGACGGCACCAGCGGCTGGGCGCGAGTCTCCGTCGACCTGAGCGGGTTGGGCGGTCAAACCGTCCAGCTCGGCTTCTTCGGTACGAGCGCCTTTGGCAACGACATCTATCTCGACGATATCGTCGTGGGTGCCTCGGCGGGCTCCACCCATTCCATCTCTGGCACCATCACCACCTCCGGCTCGGGACTCTCCGGCGTCACGGTCTCGGCGGGTGCTACGACGACGACCACCGCCGCGGACGGGAGCTACACGATCGCGGGTCTCACCAACGGCAGCTACACGATCACGCCGTCGCTCTCGGGCTACACGCTCGCGCCCGCCAGCCGGTTGGTCACCGTGAGTGGAGACAACGTGACCGAGGTGAGCTTCACGGCCAGCGCCGCCCCGTCGACCTGGTCGATCTCGGGCACCGTCACCCTCGGTGATTCGGGCGTCGCTGGCGTCACGGTCTCGGCAGGCGATGCGTCAGCGACCACCGGCGGGGACGGAGCATACACGATCGCAGGCCTCACCAGCGGCAGCCACACGATCGTGCCGGCGCTCGCGGGATACACGTTCACACCTACGAACCGGTCAGCCACAGTGAGCAGCGCCAACGTGACCGACGTGAGCTTCACAGGTACCGCCGCCGCGTCAACCTGGTCGATCTCGGGTACCATAGCCTTCGGCAACTCAGGCCTCCCAGGCGTCACCGTCTCGGCAGGGGCAGGCGAACCTACGGCGACCACCGCGAGGGACGGTAGCTACACGATCGCAGGCCTCGCCAACGGCACCCATGCGGTCACGCCTTTCCTTCCAGGCTTCGCCTTCTCGCCCGCGAGCCTGTCGACCACTGTGAGCGGAGCCAACGTAACGGGCGTGAGCTTCACAGCCACCGCTGTGCCTTCCGCCAAGAATTCTGACGCCGGACCGGATGATGGTGTCGAAACGACGGGCGAGGCCTCCACGGGCTGCGGCGGCTGCGCTTCGGGACGCTACTCGGCCCCGTTCGCGATCCTGGGGGTTGCCCTCCTTCGCCGCCGCCGTTCCACTTCGTGGCGCCGGAGACGTCGCTGTAGTGGTCCTGAACCCAGAGGTGCTGCGCGGTGTTGCGCATCGTGCCATTGTTGAGCCAGTAGTCATACGCATTGATCCCCCAGCTCACGGTGCCGTACGCGGCCCCGGCGCGCTGGGCCAGCTTCGAGGTGCCGTCGCGCTGGTAGTAGAGCATTCGCACGGCCTGCACCAGGACGTCGCGGTAGACGTCACCGGCGATGCGAAACACGTCGGACCTCACGTTCGCCGTCGTGTCGATGACGTAGTAGTCGCCCACCGTCGTCACGCTCGAGAGTCGAACCGCCAGGCCTTGTCTCCCGAGGAGGCGTCGGTGGCTCCCGAATGCCAGGCGACGGGCTGGCCGGTGGCCGCGCTCACCAGCGCGTAGGAGGTGCCCGGCGTGAAGTGCGTGCCGTTGTCGGAGCCCGTCTGGGGGTTCTGGGGGTTGCGAATCACCGCGAGCTTCTCACTCACCGGTCGATAGCCGAACTGGTCCACCACGATGAACGGGCTCAGGGCCTGTGTCGGAGTGCCACCGCCCGAGCCGCCACCAGCGCTCCCGCCGCCGGAGCCGCCCGTCGCGCCCGAGCCCCCACCGCCGGTCGCTCCTCCCCCGGCTCCACCGAATCCACTGGCGGCGCCGTTGCAGGAGAGCAGCGAGCCGAGAGCGATGAGCAGTCCGAGGGTGCGCACGAGCATCAAACACCCGAGGCCCCTCGTCCAGCGCGCCGCGGAGCGGTGCCTGCGCCCCACGACGTCGGTCACCATCAGGCGAAGCTCCCTCGAATCGAACGGCTGAGACGTGGAAGCGAGGAGCCCGTGGCTGTCGCGCGCCGCTCGGGTGTAAAAGCAGCGCCATGGCCGTTCACACCGTCACGCTCTCCGATGGGCAGTTCAGAACCGAAGTCCTCGACTCGACTCAACCCGTGCTGGTGGACTTCTGGGCGACCTGGTGCGCCCCGTGCCTCGCCATGGAGCCGGCCCTCGAGGAGCTCGCCGAGAAGTACGCCGGCCGCGCCAAGGTGGCGAAGCTGAACATCGAGGACAACCAGCTCACCCCCCAGCAGTGGGGCATTCGCAGCGTGCCGAACCTGCTCCTCTTCAAGGGCGGCAGGGTGGTCGGGCAGATCGCCAGCGCCGTGTCGAAGTCGAAGCTCGAGGAGCTGCTGCTCAAGGCGATGTAGCCCTCTCTGACAACGTGAGTGAGACAGCAGGCACCCCGAAGTTTTAGTGAGCAGGGCGAGCAGAGTGA
>PMBV01000380.1 GCA_003153055.1 Myxococcales bacterium | reverse complement strand
GCGGGGTCGGAGCCGCTGCTATCTGCCATTCGCTCAATCAGCGACCGGCACCTCAGTTTTGCCTCGAAGACTTCGTCCCGCCGCGGGCCATCGGCAGCCTCGATGAGCCCGTCGAGCTTCCCGACGTATTCGGGCCAGAAGAGATACTTGCCAATCGAACCTCCCTGCTTTCGGCCGACCGCAGCGAGGGCGATGGCGTCTCCCGGAAGACGGTGGACGTCGGCGTCGGCCAGGAACTGCCCGAAGAGGATGAGCTGCATCTCCGCTCGTTCGACCACCAGCACCTCGGAGAACGGAGGAAGCGCGAGGCGAATTCGCCGCAACTCCTCGACGAAGGCTGCTCGGGCGTCAGGGTGGGCCGCACACACGGCAGTCGCGCACGTTTGGAGGGTCATTCGGGTCACGGCGACGGCCAGTGCGGACCCAACCAAGCCTCGATCGAAGACGAGGTCACGCGCAAGCGCGAGGCTGTCCGAGCAACGCCGGAGCGCCTCTTCACTCGAGCCCCCGGAGAGATCTCGGCGGACTTGAAGCATCGAGGCAGCGACCACCGACGAGACGCCCAGCCCACCGCCACGTTGTCGCGGGTGGTCCCAATCGGCGAAAGGCCCGAGGCCAGGCGCGCTTCCGACCTCCGGAGCTTCGGTGCAAGTTCGCACCGCGTCTGCCCACGGGAGCACCTGCTCGAGCCGTTCCGAGAGGGCGCTCGACATGGTCGAGACGGAGCGGGTCCCTTCCCTGATGGCCAGCCTCTCCTCTTTGAAGGTCGACGAGCTCATCGAGAACTCGGACGCGCCGTCGGGCATCGTGTCCAAGAGCGGCCCGAGACAGGCCTGAAACGTGCCCTGCTTCGATGAGGGCCGATGGACGGGGCGGCTCCGATTCGCGGACAGCCGTTGAACCTCGCCCACCAGGCGGCCCCCGAGGGTGCGGTCGCGAACGAGGAACCCGGCGATGACCACGAGCGCCAACACCAGCGCCGCTACGGCGCCTCGCCGGAAGAACCGAGCCATTGAGTCGTTCCCCTCCTCGCCAGAGCACCAATGTCCAAGTTCAACGATCGTACCTGCCAGAAAACTATTGCATCCCTCGGCTGGGGGAAACTGACGTCATCGCCGCCCTCCTCGTCGGTCGGTGCTCTTCTCGGCTGTCGGCGCATCGACTGGTTCAAAGAGCAGGACCCGAACGTCGGGCAGCTCCGCGAACGCGGCGACGATGAGCGGTCTCACACTGGCCCAATCGAGTCCGCCGTTGCCACAGCCGAGCGGCGGAACCGCGATCGACTGGATGCCCAGCGTGCCCACGTGAGCGACCAGGTCGCGCAAGCCATCCTGGACGTACTCGAGCTTGGATGGCTGCCGCCAGTGCCTCTTGGTCGGGAAGTTGATGATGAATCGCGGGGAGCCGTGACGCTTCACGATGTGCATGCGGCCCGTGACGACCTCCCCTCCCTTGCAGGCGCGCTCGTACGACACGAAGGTCTCCGGGAATGCCTTCTTGAATTGCAGGGCGAGCCCCTTCCCCATCACGCCCGCGGTGTTCACGGGGTTCACCAGGGCGTCGACCTCGGCGCTCAGCAGGTTTGCGTTGCCTCGTTCGATGCTCATCTCGTCTCCCATCGCGTCATGTCCGTCATCTGGTGAACTCGCCACAACGCTCCGTCATGGCGCGGGCCCTCAGCTGGAGATGGCCGGACCGATGACGCGCCACCCACACCAAAGCACATCGGCCACCAGGACACCGTCCACGCTCCACGCCGCACTAAGAGCGACTCCAGCCATCGGGCCACTTGCACCAGGAGCTCCGGCTGTTTGGCCCTCCCGGGCACTCACCTGGACGCGCCGTCAGCCGAATGGTGAGCGGGATGCGCAAGGTGCCCCGGTCGAAACGTTCGTGGCACCCGCCCACCTGTCGACCGAGCGCAGTACGTCCTGCGCGTCGGCGGCGAGTTCGAAGTCGGTGTCGGCGACGAGCGTCGCTCAGCCGCCTTGTTAGCTGATCGAGTCAGGCTGAACCTCACCCCAACGGTCCGCATCTTCGTCGCCGTCGAGCCAAGCGAAGGCAAGAGAGCACGAGCAAACTGAGGGCGTCGGACAACGCTTGCTACTCACTGAACCAGCGAAGGCGGCATCAAAGATCCTTTGCCCTCGCCCTGTTCTCGTCAAGTCGTTGCTGGTCAAGGAACACACCCATGACCTTGGATGTGTATCTCAATGTCGACCGAAAATGCTCCAGCCTTAACACAATTATGCTCTCATGGGTGCCCCACGTATTGGTCAGAAAACCAACACGGTCGGCCGACCCGTACTTCGCGTTCAAGACCGACTCCAGATCATCATAGTCCGCCCGATCAAAGAGCACCGTGACCTCGGCAAGTCTGTCCAGCACAAAATCACCATTTTCGATGTCGTCGGTTACGGTCCCCATACACGATCAAGCGACGCGCTCAGGCGGCCGAGCGCTCGAACACGTGCTCGTTGTGCCACCGGAGCACCTCGCGATCGGGCCAGTCGGCTGGGTTCCTGGGCAGGGCCACCTTGCGCTGCAGCGCGTAGTACGCCTTCCCGTTCTCCCACTCCTGTTTGAGACGAGCGCTCACCACGAAGTCGAAATCCGGGGTGACGGTGACGTAGCCGGCGTCGAAAAGCCGGTGGATGTCGGCGCGCAGGAGCAGGCCGTTCTGCACTTCGTGGTCCCCGCCCTCGGTGGTGTACGGCCGGATGTGCGCGGCGTCGAGAACGGGGAGTGAGTGCTCGCCGCTGACGGCGCAGGCGCCGGCGTAGGCCCCCGTCACCGCGACGCGGAACGAGCCCTGACCGAGGCGCGGGCGGATCAACTGCTCCGCCCCGAAGCGCGGAGCGTCCGCCGCCGCGGGCACGCGCAACGGGCTCCCGTCCTCGGCCGTGGCCAAGCGTCCACCCCGATCCGCGCGAGCCAGACACTCCTCCCAGATCCTCCTGCCCTCCCCGGTGGTCAAGTCGTAGCCGGAGCCAGAGACGATGTTGGACTTCCAATCCTTCGGCTGCGCCACCCAGTCAGCCTCGTCGAAAAAGACGGGCTGTGAGACCATGATGCAGCCAACCTGATGGCCCGGCGCGCTCGGCGCATGCGCGTACGCCTCGACGCGCGCTCGCATCTCCTCGAAGCTCGCGGCTCCGTTCTTCACTCCGAAGGCCTCCCAGGCCAGCCGAGTGGTCGCGGCCTCGTGGCGGGCGAAGACGCCGAACCCGCCGATGGCGTAGTGGGGGCGCTTGAGCTTGAAGAAGAACGGAGTCCCCGCCGGGAATTTGAAGGAATGCGCCGAGGGCTGCCAGAAGTTCACCTCGTCCAGCGGCTGCCTCGCGCGGAGGAAGGTGAACCAGTCGTAGTCGGTGTTCGCCACGTAGCCGCGCACGACGGAGATGCTACCCGATGCGGCCCGTTGCGCATCATCCCGGCCTCGACCACCGTGACGCCGCCCACCTGCCCTCGCCAGATCCGAAACCTCCGCAGACCAAGGGAGGGCAACTCAACCTCACTTGAGCTGGGAAACCTTCCCCGGGAGCGGCGCCGCGTCGCGACCATCCGCCGCACCAGCGACCTGTGGGCCGTGAGCGACGGAATGCAGATCGAGCTGCCTCCTGGCCTTGAGGAGCACTCGCATGTAGCCAAGCATGTTGCTTCGCCTCGAGGACATCCACGGCAGCACCCTCTCTGACAGCGGAGAGCGGAGGACACGATCCTCAGCCCCTTGCGGGACCGCACCACCTTCCAAGCGGGCCGCCGACCAATCAGCGTTCGCTCTCCATGCGGAAGGCGGAGGACTCGAACCCCACGCCGGTGACGACGCACACTCGTTTCGAATGAGGTCTGCCCTCTCTGACAACGTGAGTGAGACAGCAGGCACCCCGAAGTTTAGTGAGCAGGGCGAGCAGAGTGA
>PMBV01000071.1 GCA_003153055.1 Myxococcales bacterium | reverse complement strand
TCGGTGGTCGACCTGACCTTCCGCTCGGCGCGCGACAGCTCCATCGAAGAGATTGACACGGCCCTGAAGAACGCCGCCGCGGGCGCGCTCAAGGGCATCCTCGGCGTGACGGCCGATGAGGTCGTCTCGACGGACTTCATTCATGACGACCGCTCGTCCATCTACGACGCCAGGGCGACGCTCGAGAACAACCTGAAGGGNNTTCTTCAAGGTGGTGAGCTGGTACGACAATGAATGGGGTTACTCGATGCGCGTCGTCGATCTGACCCTGCTCATGGCGAAGCAGGGCGTGTAGCTAAACCTCACACGTCGTACAGGTGCGCGCTTCCGGGAGGGCCTTCAGTCGCTTCCCGTCCATGGGCCGGTGACAGGTCTCGCAGAGGCCCCAGGTGCCGCGCTCGATCCTCGCGAGCGCGGCGTCGACCTCTCGGAGCTCGCGGGTCTCCCGCTCTGACAGGAGCACGAGCACGCCGGAGATCTCCTCGTTCTCGGCCAGCTCGTCGACCCGCCGCTCTCCGGCCAGCGAGCTCACTCCCGCATCGTTGCCGCCACGCAGACGAAGGATGCTCGCGCGATGCTGGAGAAGGGTTTCTTTCGCGGCGTTGGCCTGGGTTTGACTCGAGGGCATGGGGGCGCGCGGTGCAAGATGAAGCCCGCGTTGCCTGGTGACGACCGGCTCGTGAGCGCGAGGTCACCACTCCATCAAGATGAAGGCCTCCGCCCCTCAGAACGACACCTCCCAGCCGCTCCAGAAGGACCAAGGGCAATCGAGTCGAGGCGTTGGCCACTGCGCGACCTCTTGCACTCGCGTTTCGCATGCTCGAGGGTCTCCGCCGGTTGAAGAAGCGTCTGGGTGAGGTCGGGCCGATCGAGCTGGCCCGGTGGGCGTGCGTCCGTGCCGAAGGGGCCGCCTGGGACCGGTACTTCAGCGCCGACACGCGACGCCCGTTCGATGGCAGTGCCTACGCAGACAAGGCCGAGAGCGTTCCCTACGAGCCGCTGCCCTGGTTCCTGTTGCGCCAGTCGATGGACGCGTTGCCGGTGACGAGAGCGGACGTGTTTCTCGACTACGGCGCTGGCATGGGGCGCGTGCTGCTCATGGTCGCGCGCCGCCAGCTCGAGCGCGTGGTGGGCGTCGAGCTCCTCGCTCCGCTGGCTGAGATTGCCCGGGAGAACGTGCGCGCCGCGAAGCCGCGACTCCACAGCCCGGTGGAAGTCGTCGTGGCCGACGCCGCGACCTACGAGGTCCCCGACGACGTGAGCATCGTCTTCCTCTTCAACCCCTTCGTGGGGACGGTGATGGCCTCGACCCAGGCCCAGGTGGAGGCCTCGCTGCGGCGGCGCTCACGACGCCTCCGTGTTCTGTACGCCCACGCCGACGATCAACCGAACCTCTTCGCCCAGTGCCAGTGGCTCAAACTCCGCCGGCGCCTCGGCGTGGGCGTCTTCAAGCGTATGAACGTCGCCGTCTACGAGAACTGACCACGCGGCGCTTCAGAACAGCGTCACCTCGCCGGCGTTCATGCCGATGGTCTGGTCCTCCAGCTTTCGGCCGAGCGTGCCGACCCGGGCGAGGAGATCCGGGCTCGCCGCGGCCTCCTTTACGCCGAGCGCGGCCTCCATGCTTTCCACGTGCGCCTTGACTCGCATGAGCAGCTGGCTGGTTCGGTCCTGAAACTGGAGGTGACGAATGACTTCATGGCTGCGGGCCTTCACCGCCTCGGCAGCGCCTTGGGCCTTGCCTAGCTCAGTCACCGCCTGATCCCTCGCCGTCTGGAACGTCTCGCGCAACGACCCCAGACGCCCCTTCAAGCTCGCCAACTGCGCATCCGTCGCCGAGGCCAGCTCGGCGGTGGCCTCACGCAGCTTGGGGAGCTTCGCCACCAGCTCCTCGGCCATGCCAGTGACCAGGTCGTTCGAGGTGCGCACGTCGTTGGCGAGCTCGCTGATGGCACCTGCGATGACGACGAAGCCCTTGCCCTCGGCGCCCAGCCGCGCCGACTCGACTTTGGCATTGAAGGTCAGCATCCGCGCCGACTGGGCGATCTGCCCAACCGCGGCGGCGAGCTTGACGATGTCGTGTGCCGACGCAGCCGCGCTCCCGACCTCCACCAGATGCCCCGAGAGCACCCCCGAGAGCCGCTGGCCCACCGTCGAGAGCTCCCCCTCGAGCGCCGTGAGCGCGACGCCGAGACCTCCGGTCGTGTCGAAGGTTCGAGCCAGCCCCTCGACCTCGGTGCACTGTTGCTGCGACAGGGAGAGGACCTCCTCGAGCCCACGGTTGAGCTCGAGCACCGAGCGCTCCGAGAGGTCGCGCGCCGCCTCCAACGCTCGGCCCGCGTCGACGCCGCCCTCCACCGAGCGGCCGCGCCAGGTGAGCTCGGCCCCATCCCACGCAGGCAGGCGCTCGACCGGGCCCACGTCGACCACCGTGCCGCCCAAGACGAGCGTGGGCTCGAGCGAGACGCGCAGCCCAGCTCCTTCGGCGAGCTCGACCATCGCGGTGCCCAGCCGCCGCGCTTCACTTTCGCCCGCGGGTGCCGCTCCCAGCTGGCGCCAGCTCACCTCCCAGACTCCACCATTGCCCATCACCTGCATGGTGACCGCGCAGCGCCCCTGAGCTCGTGGCATCGCCCCAATCCATTGTCCAAGAACAGCACGCACACGAGCCTCTTGGCCCCACGTCGAGCAACTCCCGAGCCAGCGCAACCTCTGAGGAAGCCCGCGAGTGCGTGGGTCAGCCCAGGCCCAGGAGGTCTCCCAAGACATCCACGACCGTGAGGGTGTTTGACATGGGCAGGCTGGAGCAAGCCTTTGGGGCTGGGCGTCAGAGCCGGCACTTGAAACCGACGGCCATTTGGACCATCCCCCCGTCATGAGAATCAACCTCGTGCTGACCGCGGCCCTCTCGAGCCTGGTCTCCGCCACTGCCCTCGGTGCTCCCGACGGCGGCGCGGCGACCACGCCGTCCATCGACCTCGGAGGAATGGATCGAACGGTGAAGCCCGGCGACGACTTCTTCCGCTACGCCAACGGAGCCTGGGAGCGGAGCACCGAGATTCCCGCGGATCGCCCGAGGTGGGGCGTCTTCTCGGCCATCGCCGCCCAGGCCGACGAGCGGGTCCGCGAGCTCCTCGAGGCTGCGACCAAGGCTCCGGCAGGCACCGAGGCGCGCAAGGCGGGTGACTACTACGCCACCTTCCTCGACGAGGCGACCATCGAGGCCCGCGGCGTCACTCCCCTCGCGCCAGCCCTCGAGCGCATCGAGAAGCTCGCCGACAAGAAGGCGCTGGCCAAGCTGCTGGGCCAAGAGCTCCGCGCCGACGTCGACCCGCTCAACTCCACCAACTTCGCCACGGATCGCCTGTTCGGCCTCTGGGTGTCGCCGGCGCTCGACGCGCCCCAGCGGTACACGGCGTACCTGCTGCAAGGAGGCCTGGGGCTGCCTGACCGCGACTACTACCTCGACGAGTCACCGCGCATGAAGGAGCTCCGCACCACGTACGAGGAGCACATCGCGCTCGTGCTCCACCTGGCGGGCGTCGCCGATGAGAAGGCGAAAGCCGCGCGGGTGCTCGCCCTCGAGACGAAGATGGCCCAGGGCCACGCCAGCCGCGAGGTGTCGGCCGACGTGCTCAAGGCCAACAACCCGTGGAAGCGGGCCGACTTCGGCACCAAGGCTCCGGGGCTCGATTGGGGGGCCTTCTTCGACGGCGCCGGGCTCTCTCAGCAACAGCGCTTCATCGTCTGGCACCCCAAGGCCACCACGGCGCTCTCGGCGCTGGTCCAGAGCGAGCCCCTGTCGACCTGGAAGGAGTGGCTCGTCTTTCACACCATCGACCGCGCGAGCCCAGCACTGCCCAAGGCCTTCGTGGATGCGTCCTTCGACCTCTACGGGCGAGCGCTCTCGGGCACGCCGGAGCTGAGGGCCCGCTGGAAGCGCAGCGTGTCGAGGACCAACGAGGCCCTGGGCGACGCCGTGGGCCACCTGTGGGTCGCGCGCTATTTCCCGGCCGAGTCGAAGGCCCGCATTCAAGTCATGGTGAAGAACCTCGTGGCTGCCTTCCAGGCGCGCATCGACGCCCTGGAGTGGATGGCCCCCAAGACGAAGGCCCAGGCCAAGCAGAAGCTGGCGACGCTCTACGTGGGCATCGGCTACCCGGAGAAGTGGGTGAGCTACGAAGGCCTCGTGGTGACGCCGGGCGACGCCTTGGGGAACCTCGAGCGGGCCGGGCTGTTCGAGTACCGGAGGCAGGTCGCCAAGCTGGGCAAGCCGGTGGACCGGATGGAGTGGTGCATGACGCCGCAGACGGTGAACGCGGTGAACCTCCCGGTGCAGAACGCCCTCAACTTCCCCGCGGCGATCCTCCAGCCGCCCTTCTTCGACCCCGCGGCAACTGCGGCGGCCAACTACGGCTCTCTGGGCGCTACCATCGGGCACGAGATCTCCCACAGCTTCGATGACCAAGGGGCGCTGTTCGACTCCAGCGGTCGGCTGGCCAACTGGTGGACCAAGGAAGACGCGGCACACTTCGAGGCGTCGGGGGCCCAGCTCGTAGCTCAGTACAACGCCTACGAGCCCTTCCCCGACCTCCACGTGAACGGGAAGCTGACCCTCAGCGAGAACATCGCCGACCTGGCGGGGCTCGCGGCCACCCATGACGCATGGGTTCACTCGCGGGGCGCGGAGCCGGCCCTCGCCGAGCAGGGCTTCACTCCCGAGCAGCAGTTCTTCGTGGCCTATGCCCAGTCGTGGAGAGAGAAGTCCCGAGAGAAGTCTCTGCGACAGCAAATCATCGTCGACGGCCACGCGCCCGACCCGTACCGCGCGGCCACCGTGCGGAACGTCGACGCCTGGTACACCGCCTTCGACGTAAAGCCCGGCGAGAAGCTGTTCCTCGAGCCGAAGGAACGCGTTCGCGTGTGGTGAGGGATTGAGCTACGGCGCACGGGGAATCCCACAACGACGCGGAAGACCTGTGGCGTTTCTCCCCAGCTCCATGGGGGCCGGGCCCAATACCAGTAGCCCGCCCAGTTGCGGCGAGGGTTTGGTCTGCGTATTAAGTGGATATCCAATGAGTGGAGGTCCAACAATGCGACTTGTCCCGATGTCAGCAGTCCTTGGTGCCTTGGTCTTCGCTGCTTGCGCGCACACGGCAGCCCCCAAAGAAACGGCCGTTCTTCCTCCTCAGGCTGAGTCGCCAGCCGCGAAGCCGCAGCTCACTGCCCAGCCAGTTGCTGAGGGAGACCCGATGGCCGAGATACAGGCCGCGATCAAGAGCGCGACGGTCTTCTTTGATTTTGACCAGGTGCAGCTCAAACCGGAAGGCATGGAGGCACTGCGGCGCGTCGCCGTGGTCCTGCGAAAGCACCCACGCGTCGTGGACATCGAGGGCAACTGCGACGAGCGTGGCACCGAGGAGTACAACCTCATGCTCGGGCAGCGCCGCGCAGAAGCCGCGCGAAAGTATCTGCTCGACCTCGGGGTGGATCCGTCGCAACTCGCCACGGTCAGCTACGGTGCGCTCCGGCCCGTCAATCCCGCGCACACCGAGGAGGCGTGGACCCAGAACCGGCGGGATGAGCTTCACGCGTCCAGGTAGCCAGAGGAGGGAGCGCGGTGACCACCTGGCTGGTCGTGCGCGGGGCTCGCTGGTGCCCGGTGACGTCGTTCATCGGGCCGGGGGACCTTTGGGATTCGGAGGAGCCAGCCTCGGTAGCGTCGGTCATCGCGTTTCGCTTTCGGCGCCCCGTGGAGTTAGGGACACCCCTGGCGCTTGAGCTCAACGGCGGAGCGATCATCGACCTACGAGTCTGCCTTCTACGCCAGGCGTCAGTGGCGGACGGAGCATGGGAGCTGGTCGCCGAACTCTCGCCGCGCGCTGCGGCTTCCCCAGCGGTCGAGCGCGATGATGTTTCAGCCCGACGGTGAGGCCGATGACGGCCGAGCAGCTTCAACGCCAGGTTCCGCGACGCAGTGGGGGGACGAGGTGTGGAGCATGCTCCGACCCTGCGGCCTCCGAGTCGTGATCTGCGACCTCGGCGATCGCGTCGGCAAGCAAGTCACCGATGCAACGGTGGCTGAGGTCGTTCATGTGGAGACCGTCGGGGGCCAAGATGGTGGCGAACGTCGTCGTGCCCGAAACCAGCCATTCGTGCATCACCGCGAAGCGGTGAAACACCGGCACGTGCTCGTCCCGACCGATTTCGTCGATCAGATCGAGCATCACCGGGCAATCTGGATCGTGCAGGAGGAGCGGCGAGTACTGCGGGTTCATGAGGATGACGTCTGCACCTGCGGCCTTGAGCCGCTCTACGCCCTTTCGGATTGGCGGCCCGTCCTTTGCGACGCCGTTCTCGTTGATGACTGCGTTCGTTCCCACCTGCCAAATGACGAGGTCGGGGTGAAATGCGAGGACATCGCGATCCAGGCGATCCAGCATCTGGCGGTATGTGTCACCAGGGACCCCTCTATTCAGCACGCGAATCGAGGAGTGCCCGAAGTGCGCGGCCAGCTCCAGCTGGAGCTCGTTCGGATACGCGTTGGCCGGAGCAGTCGCGCCGACCCCGGCGGTCGAGGAGGAGCCGAGCGCGACGACCTGGAGCACTCCGCCGCGACGCAACCTCTCTGCCGTGTGAGGGAGCGGCGCGTCGAGGCGACCGAGGGGCCTCAGGTTTGGACAGCGCTCACCGCCCGAAGCCGCCCCGGGAGACGGGGCGGCGTGCGCGCCATGAGCCACCAGAAGCGCGGCCAAGATGGCCACGGGGTACGAATGCACGGACGGCGCTGTATCCGGCGCTCTCCGCCTCGAGCTCGAGAGTGAACACCCAATCATTGGAGCACCAATAGTATAGGCGAATTGGCTCGCGCAGGGCGGCCGCCTGGTGACGACAGTGAGGGCTCCTCGCCGGAGCTCACCGCGTGGTGGTGCGGCCTCCGCCCCGTACCTTCTCCGAGAGATCCTCGGCGAGAATCCGAAGGACGTCCTTGACCCTCTCGACGTCTGCGCGTCCGGCCTTGGCGAGCATTCCCTCGACGGCATGTTCAACCGTCGCGCGGTTCGGCCTGTCCAGCGCTCGACCTTGAGCCGTCAACCCGAGGGAGACCCTGCGATTGTCGCGCGAGTCGCGGCGCCTGGTGATGAGGCCCAGCTTGGCCAGTCTGGTGAGGGCCACGGAGACGGTGCCAGGATCCAGGTGAAGGACCGTGGCCAGTTGACTTCCTGTCATGCCGGGGTACTTCCCGATGCACCGAATGAAGAGGCGTTGCTGCGCCGTCACGCCGAGCGTGCGCTTCATCTGCTGCGACATGCGCTCGAGAGCGTGGTTCAGGTGCCAGAGGTGCTGAAGGAAGTCGAGGGGCGCCTCGAGAGGAAACTCCGCCGGCAATGTGGCCTTCATGTCATGGACTCCCGGAAGCTGATGAGCCGTCGGAGCAGACCATCAATTTCGGTTTGGTCGTGAAGGAAATACTCGGCAGCCGACGCTGGCGACCTCAGTGATGCGGCGCGCAGCCCGACTTCTTCTCGCGTTGACCTCGGTGTACTGGTGCTCATAGCACCAACAAGTTGGATATCCAATCGAACGCATGGTAGATTGAACGAATGACTCGTGAGGCGCCCGGGGGTAACCGGGAAACAGTCGTCCTCCGCTGCATGGCCGGTACGTTGTCGGGGGGCTCGGAGTTTTTCGCGGGGCGTCGCGAGAGCCATGGGGCGTGAAGTCGAGCACTCGGGGCTGATGGACAGAGCCAACGCGTTGGTGCAGCGGGCCCGCGTCAGAGGCTCTCGGGCACGGGAGCGGGTCAGCGCGCTCCTCCGCCGCCACTTTCCCTTCGAGTCCCAGCACTTGTTCGCGCTCACCATCGGCGTCGGCGTCGTCTGCGGGCTCGTCGCGGTCGCCTTTCATCTCGGCATCAAGGGGGCCGAATCCCTACTGATCGACCGAGCCCTCCATGCTCCAGGAGACAGCTGGATGGCGTGGACCATCGTGTCGCCGACGGTGGGAGGCCTCGTCGCAGGCGCCCTCCTGACGTTCGTCGTTCCAGGGGCGCGCGGTTCGGGCATTCCGCAGGTGAAGGCGTCTTTCGCGATCGAGGGCGGTCGCGTGCGCTTCCGGGACGCCTTCGGGAAGTTCTGGATCGGCATCTTACAGATTGGCTCCGGGGCCTCGCTGGGCAGAGAGGGGCCCACCGTTCAGATTTGTGCTGGCGCGACGAGCCTCTTGGCCCGCCTCACGGCGCTGCCCGCGAAGAACATGCGTCGCCTTCTCCCAGTGGGCGTGGCGGCTGGGATCGCCGCCGCGTTCAACGCGCCCATCGCCGCGGTGACCTTCACCATCGAGGAGATCGTCGGTTCGCTGGACCACGCCGTGCTCTCGGGAGTCGTCGTCGCCGCGGCCCTGGCTGCGGTGATCGAGCGCGGAGTCCTCGGGGTCCACCCAGTCATCGAAGTCCAGCAGTCCTATGGGCTCGACCACCCTTCTTCGCTGGCCTTCTATGCGCTCTTGGGCATTGCCGGCGGCCTGGTGTCGGTGGTCTTCACGGACGGGCTGCTTGGACTCAGGAAGGGCTTTCGAGACCTCGAGGCGATTCCTCGGTGGTCGCAGCCGGCGGTCGGGGGACTCGTGACTGGTGTCCTGGCGGTGGCGATGATGAAGCTCCTCGGCACGACGGGTGTCACCGGTGGTGGCTACGAGACGCTGGGAAAGGCGCTGGCAGGGCAGCTGGGGCTGGGCGTCCTGTTGGCGCTCTGCGCAGTGAAGATCGCGGCGACCGTCTTCTCGTACTCGAGCGGTGGAGCAGGTGGCATCTTTGCTCCGTCACTCTTCGTGGGAGCGATGTTGGGCGGTGCCGTCGGCTACCTCGATGTCGCCGCCTTTCACCACGAGGAACGGCAACTCGGCGCCTTCGCCCTCGTCGGGATGGGGGCGGTGTTCGCAGGAGTCATCCGGGCGCCCATCACCTCGGTCCTCATCATCTTCGAGATGACGGGCGGCTATGGGCTCGTCCTCCCGCTCATGCTCGCCAACATGACGTCCTATGTGCTCGCGCGCCGCCTTCGGCCGACCCCCATCTACGAGGCGCTCCTCGCCCAAGATGGCATCGCCCTTCCCCATGCTTCACCTCGTGGGCATGCGCTCGAGCGGCTGACGGTCGGTGAGGCGATGACGGCCGCCGTCGTGTCGGTGAAGACGACGGGGACCGTGGGCGAGGTGCGGCCTGACTTCTCGGGGAGGACCTTCGAGATGGCACCGGCGCTTGATGCGGACGGGACCTTCCAGGGCGCGGTTCCCCTCGCGAAGCTTCGCCAAGCCCCTCCCGATACACCGCTCCGGCAGCTCGTGCAGCGCGTCGAGACGATCCTCGCCGATGTTCCGTTGACCCGCGCCGTCGTTCGTATGAATGACCGCTCGGTGCGCGCGCTCGTGGTGCTCGACGAGAAGAGCGCCTCTCGGGTCGTGGGCATCCTGACGATCACCGATTTGGTTCGCGCCCATGCACGAGCCGCTGGCGCGGGACCGACGCCGAAGTTGGAGCGCCTCGCGTTGGACGGGCTGGGAGAGGTGCTGGCCCAAGACCTCGCAAAGCCGGCTCCTTCCGTAGCGGCCAATGTGCCCCTCGAGGAGCTGCTCGACCGCTTCTGCGATTCGAGCAGCGGCGCCATCGTGGTGCGGGCGAGCGATGGGCACGCCTTAGGGGTCGTGCTGCTGGAGCATGTGCGCGACTTCCTCGGCGACGAGCAGCTTCAACGGATGCTGGTCGCAGCGGACCTCATGAGGCCAGCGCCCCAGGCTGAGGCGAACGCGACGCTCTCACAGCTCGTCGCTCAGTGCGTCTCTTCCGACGCGCCCGCCTTGCTGATCCGGGGCTCGCCCGGCGCGGCCGAGGAAGGCGTCGTCACCCGTTCCGCCCTCGGGTCTTTGCTGGTCGAGTGGTACGCGCGATCCTCTCGGGCCTGAGGGAGGTCCATCAGCTTCGGGGGCTGGCAGTGAACCCGACTCCGCATTCGCGACAGTCGAAGCGAAGAGGCCACCCGTAGCGAGGGCTTTCGAGAGAGACCAGGGCGGCGCACTTTGGGCAGCCGATGCTGGTCTTCGCGTCTGCACGGACGCGCGCGCGGAAGGCACGCACCGCGACGACCGGGCCTGCGAGAAACAACAGCGGGACCAGGATGAAGTGGAGCAGCGGTACGGCGATTGCGAGTGCCGCCCCACCCCACACGGCCGCGAGGTGCCGAAGGGCTCGCTTGAGGCGGGCGGACTTCGTCAGCACCACGACGGCGAGGTCCGCAACCGTCGGGGGGCGGGCCGAGTCGAGAATTGCCAGCGTCACTTGGATGGGGTGGTTTGCGGAGGGTGTCACGAGCTGCTGCGTCATGGTGGGGCGCATCCTGGTCTACCGCGAAGGGCCCAAAGGGGAGGGCGCATTGTCTTTTCTTTGATTGTTGGATATCCACCTAAGTGGAGCAGATGGAGCCCCCGCCTGCAAGTGCTTCATTGCCGATGGGGGAGGCAGCGAATCGATTTCTCTGCGAGAGGAGATGGAGCCATGACCGGTGGGCGTCTCATTCAAGCGACCAAGGAATACGGGACCGTAGTCAGGACACTGGCGCTTTCGCCGACGAGCCTCACCGTTGCCAGAGGAGAGTTCGCCTTCCTCCTTGGCCCGAGCGGATCCGGCAAGACGACGCTGCTCAATCTCTTGGGTGGCCTCGATCGCCCGACGCGAGGCTCGGTCGAGGTTGAAGGTCACCAGCTCTCGAGCCTGAGCCTCGACGCGCTCACGCTCTTTCGGCGCCAGACAGTCGGCTTCGTTTTTCAGTTCTTCAACCTCGTGCCGACGCTGACGGCGCTCGAGAATGTGCGCCTCGCCGCCGAGCTCGTCGGTGGCTCCTCCGCCGAGGCCCGCGTCTGCCTGGCCGAGGTCGGTCTCGCCGAGAAGGCGGACCGCTTTCCGTCCGAGCTCTCGGGCGGTGAGCAGCAGCGAGTCTCCATTGCCCGCGCGCTCGCGAAGAAGCCGCGGCTCCTCCTCGCTGACGAGCCCACAGGGGCACTCGACCACGAGACTGGTGGTCAGGTCATGCGCCTGTTGCGAGAGGCGGCGAAGTCCGGCTGCACGGTTGTCGTGGTGACCCATGACGAGGGCCTCGTGGGCGCGTCGGACCGGGTGATCCGCTTACGCGATGGCGAGGTGGTCTCCGACACGCGCTCGCGGCTGCGCGAGGAGGCCTCCTGATGCTGCTCCTCCAGAAGCTCCGGCGTGACCTCTGGGGCCAGCTCGGCTCCTCGATCGCCGTGGGCATTGTCATGGCCCTTGGAGTGATGCTCTTCGTTTCCTCGGCGGGGGCGTACCGAGATCTGCGCGATAGCTACTCGGCGACCCGTGCCCGGCTCGGCCTCGCCGGGCTTCACGTAGACGTAGCGACGCCACTGACCGAACCCGACGTGGCGCGAATCGCGGCGCTCCCCGGTGTCGCCGTCGCCGAAGCGCGGGTGGTGGCTGAGATTCCGGTTGCTCCGCCCCACGGCCAGATGCGCCGCATCGCCCTTCGCGTGCTCTCCCTCCCCGACGGAGGCGCCTCGAGGCTCGATCGGGTCCTCGTCCTCGATGGCAGGGCTCCGGGCGTCGGCGAGGTCCTGCTCGAGAAGCACTTCGCCAGGTACCACGGCCTCGGGGTCGGTGCTTCGCTGCCGGTGGGGCCGGGTGGTCAGCCCCTTCGCGTGAGTGGCGTCGGAGTGAGCGCCGAATACCTTTGGGTCGCGCGAGATGAGAATGACTTCATGCCGAGCGCCGAGGAGTTCGGCGTCGGCTGGATGCAACGGGCTGAGCTGCGTCGCGTAGCGCAGACGCTGACCTCGAGCCTGCGCGCCCCGGACCTCCTCGCCGCCGCAAGCGACGCGGTCGGCACCCAGCTTCTTGTCGAGCCGAGCCCCGGCACTGCCATCTCCACCCTTGGTCAAGCCATCACGGCGACGCTCGGCCCGGCGCGGGTCCTGCGGGCGACACCGAGCAGCGAGTTGGTTGGCGTGAAGCTCCTCCAGATGGACGTGGACGGGTACCAGGGCATGGCCGCCTTCTTTCCGTTCTTCTTTCTCGGCGTCGGGGCCTTCATCATGGGCTCGGCGCTCGCGCGGCTGGTCGACGCGCAACGCCCCCTCGTCGGGACCTTGCTTGCCCTGGGAGTGTCCCGGGGCGCGGTGCTCGGGCACTACCTCTCGTATGCGCTGGTGCTGGGAGGGGGAGGCGCCCTCCTCGGCGTCCTCCTGGGAGCACTCGTTTCCCCCGAGGTGACTCGCGCCTACGCATCGGAGCTCAACATTCCCTTCGTCGTGGCCAGCTTTCACTCCGACCTGCTTCTGGTTGGTCTGGCGATGGGGGGGGCGGTCTCCACGGTCGCGGGGCTCTTGCCTGCGTTTCGCGCGATGCGCTTGCCACCGGCCGACGCGATGCGGCCAGCGCCGCCATCCCTGTCCAAGCCCGCCCGTCTCCTGAGGAGCGTGCCAGGTCCGCTTTCGGTGCAACTGGCCCTCCGCGACATCCTCGACCGCCCATTGCGGAGCCTGGGGACTTCGCTCGGAGTGGCTGCGGCGGTCGTCCTGGTCTTGTCCACCGGCCTCCTCATGGACTCCATGCGCGCGACGTTCAGCTCCCTCTTCACCCGCGCGCGTGCCTACGACGTGCGGGTGGACTTCGGCGCCCCTGTTCCGAAGGCTGAGGCGCTGGCCGTGGCGCGTGGTGTTCATGGGGTGGGCGCCGTCGAGGCGCTCCTCGTGGTCCCCGCGCGCCTCGAGGCGGGCGGAGCCGCCGTCGACGTTCAACTGCAGGCCCTCGATGACGACGCCCGGCTGGTGCGGGCGGCCGATGCTGACGGCGCCCTGGTGCCGATGGAGGCCGGCGGGCTGGTGATGACAAGAAACGCCGCGAGGAAGCTCCACGTCCGTGTCGGCGATACGGTGCAGGTCGCTCCACTGCTGGGTGGGATGGACATCCCGCTGCGCCTCACTGGCTTCGCGGACGCGACGATGGGCAGCACTGCGTCGGCGCGTCGAGCCGATGTCGACGAGCGGTGGGCACTCTCGGGGCTCGCGACGTCCGTCGTCGCGCGCGCGCCCGGGGACGCAGCCTCCTCGGTGCGGGAGGGCCTCGTCGCCGCGTTTCCCGGGGCCCTCCGGGTCGAGGACGCCGCGGCGACGCGGGTGCAGTTCGACGCGATCATGGGCCTGGGCTGGGTGATGATCGCCGTGATGCTGGCCTTCGGGGGTGTCCTGGCTGGGGCAATCCTCTTCAACACAGCCACGCTGCTCGTGTTGGAGCGACAGCGCGAATTCGCCACGTTGAGGGCCCTGGGGTTGCGCATGCGAGAGGTGACGGCGCTCGTGACGATGCAGCACGGAATCCTGGTCCTGCTTGGTCTGACGCTGGGGCTTCCCTTGGCGATGGTCGGCGGGCGGGCGATTCTGGCCACGTTCTCAGGGGACCTCTTCTCGTTTCCGTTCGTCGTCGAGGCGGGAACCGTGGCGGGGACACTTGCAGGTGTCTTCCTGGTGGCGATACTCGCTCAATGGCCCGCGCTCAGACGTGTGTCGCGGGCGTCGTTGGCCGAAGCCGTGCGAGTGCGTGCCTGAAAGGATGCTCGCTCCGGCGGGGCTGTGCCTGGCCATCGCCGGGGACCCCGACACGAGCCGAAGGAACGCGAGCGGGTGTGGTGAGCCGGTGATGGGGCTATGCGCGCGAGGAGGCGAGGCGTCCTGTATACGAGATGAACCGGTACTGACGGCTGCCGGCTCGTCAGCGGCCCGAGGCGTGGGCCGATGGCGCGGGGCTCGGGGGCTCCGGGCGAGCACGACGAGCCCCTCGGCCGGTCGGTCGACTGGTGCATGGCCGTGGCTCTTCACCTGCCACGCGTCACGGACGTTGCGCGATCACGGCTCGAGGGGCGTCCGGTCGCCTTGGGTCTCCGAGCGCGTCATCAGGGTGTACAAATTTGTACACCGCGATGACAGGTAGTGAGAGCCTGGGCCAGCCGAGGCGGTGCGGAGCTCGACGGAGATGTCTGCCCAGGTCGCTGACCCGTCCTCATGGGCGAGGGTCCCCGGCAACGTCACCAATGGTACCATTCGCGGGCCTCGCGACAGATGTAACCATTGGTGCCGTTGCTGGCGACCCTGGCCCCTCAGTCCTTCAGTCGGGGACCTGCCGTGCAGCGGGGCTGGTCTGATCGTGGAGTGGCGTCGCGCTCGCCTTGGGTTTCAAAGCGCGTCATCAGGGTGTACAAATCTGTACACCGCGATGACAGGTCGTGGGAGCCTGGGCCAGCCGAGGCGGTGCGGAGCTCGACGGAGATGTCTGCCCAGCGCCCAAGCGCTCGGCCGCTCCATTTCTCGGCTTGTCTATCGCCGGGCCTTTGGCTCCTCCGTCGGCAACGCAACCCTGTTCCTGCTGGCCGCCACTCGCCTCACCCGCTCGGCGAGCAGCAGGCGCCCACGGCCGGCGGGCGATTAGTGAAGGCCCGGCTCGTGCCCCACACGTGTGCTCACTGCGATCTCGGGCCGAGGCGCTGGTCAGACCGCCTCGGTCGGTGGGCACCAACCCCACCCTCGCACGTCAAGGCATGCTCACCATCCTGCCCGCACGCAGAACTTCTTCACCCTTCGCCGAGGTCGACCGTCCGCTTGACAGGACGTTTGTCCGTTATTAAGGATTCGCCCCACAAAGGAGCTTCCATGTCCGTCCTCGCCCCCGTGCCCCCTGGCCGTGACCGTGCATCGTTCGCCGACCCAACCGAGATCGACGACTTCGTCGCGACGCTCGGCCGCTACGAGCGAGGGGAGATCGACACCGAGGCCTGGCGCACCTACCGCGTGGCCCAAGGCGCCTACTCGCAGCGGCAGGACGGAGTGCACATGCTCCGGGTGAAGATGCCCCAGGGCATCGCCACCGCCGAGCAGCTCCGGGCCCTCGCCGACGTCACGGCTCTCTACTCCCGGGGCTTCGGGCACATCACCACGCGGCAGAACTTCCAGGCCCACTTCCTCCGGCCGGCCGACCTGGTGCCCGCGCTACGCCGACTGGCCGACACCGGCATCACCACCTCGGGCGCCGGAGGCAGCACCGTGCGCAACGTGGTCACCTGCCCTTTCGCGGGCGTCTCACCCGATGAGGTCTTCGACCCGACCCCCTACGCCGAGGCGATGACGCGCCACTTCCTTCGGCACCCGCTGGCGTCGTCGTTGCCGCGGAAGTTCAAACTAGCCTTCGAGGGCTGCGCTTCGGTGGACCACGCCGGAACGGCCATTCAAGACCTCGGCCTTCGCGCAGTGATTCGCCAGGAAGGCGGCGTCGACCGACGCGGGTTCACGGTGACCATCGCGGGAGGCACCTCCTCCGCCTGCACCTCCGGCACCCTGCTCTTCCCGTTCCTGCCTGTCGCCGACGTCCTGGCGCTGGGTGAAGCCATCATCCGCGTCTTCCACGCCCGAGGTGATCGCAAGAACCGACAACGAAACCGGCTCAAGTTCCTGGTCAAGGAGCTCGGCTTCGAGGCGATCCGAGCCCTGGTGGAGGAGTCACTTTCGGCGGTGAAGAGCGAGGGCGCCCCACGGCTCCCCTTCGACCCCCAGCACCCGGCCATCGAGGAGGCGCCCCTCCACGCGCGGCCCCCAGCCCCGTCGGTCGAAGCCATTGCTGAGCGCGCGCGAGCCGCCACGCTCAAGGGCCCCGGCGCCATCCCTCCCGTCGAGGTGGACCTCGAGCCTTCGCCCGCGTCGCTCACGGCGTTCCTCCGCTCCAACTCGAGGGCTCAGCGGCAAGACGGCTACCGCGTGGTCACCATCGCGACACCCCGAGGCGACCTCACCTCGGCCCAGCTCGAGACCCTCGCCGACCTCTCGCTTTCCTACGGAGACGGCTCGGTTCGCCTGGGGAGCTCCGGCCACCTGCTCCTCCGCTGGGTGCGAGAGCGCGACGTGCCCTCGCTCCACGCCCGGCTGGCCGCGGCTGGCCTCGCCCGCGACGGCGTGGGCTCGGCAGCCGACGTCGTCGCGTGCCCAGGCGCCGAGGTCTGCCGGCTCGCCGTCACCCGCACCCGCGAGGTGGCCCGGGCCATCGACGAGCGCATTCGCAGCCTGGGTCCGGCGGCCCTCGGCGCCGAGGTCTCGGTGCACGTGTCGGGCTGCCCCAACGGCTGCTCCCAGCACCACATCTCGGCCATCGGGCTCCAGGGCAGCGCTCGCAAGCTCGGCGGCCGTTCGGTGCCCCAGTACTTCGTGCTCCTCGGAGGCAGCTCGGCCCCGGGCACGGCCACCTTCGGGCGGCTGGCGGCCAAGGTTCCCGCGCGACGCGCCGCCGAAGCGGTCGACCGGCTGGTCTCGCTCTACCTCGCGGAGCGACGACCAGGGGAGGCTGCCGGCCCGTTCTTCGCGAGGGCCTTCGACCAGGCCAAGGCGCTCCTCGCGCCCCTCGAGACGCTCGACCTCGAAGACGCACGGGCCGAGGACTTCGTCGAACTGGGGGCCAGCGAAGCGTTTCGGCCCCAGACCCTCGATGGGGATTGCGCCACCTGAGCTCTGTTTCCTGCCTTCAACGAACCGGCGTTGCAACCCTCTGGCGACCCTTCAGCGGGGCAGCCCGTGCCCCCGGCCGTTAATGAGAGCCGCGATGCCCATTCCGCTTTCCATCCTCGACCTAGCCCTGACCGGCCCCGGACAAACCGCTCGCGAGAGCTTCGCTGCCAGTGTCGCCCTGGCCCAGTTGGCGGAGCGCTGGGGGTACCGGCGCATCTGGTACGCCGAGCATCACAACATCTCGGCCATCTCCTCCTCAGCGACGGCGGTGCTCATCGCGCACATCGCCTCGCAGACGAACAGCATCCGCCTCGGCGCGGGGGGCATCATGCTGCCCAACCACTCGCCGCTGGTCATCGCCGAGCAGTTCGGCACGCTAGAGAGCCTCCACCCCGGTCGCATCGACCTGGGGCTGGGCCGGGCGCCAGGCACCGACCAGAAGACGCTGCGCGCGCTGCGGCGCGAGCCACTCGCCGCCGACCGCTTCCCCGAAGACGTGCTCGAGCTGCAGGCCTTCTTCTCGGGGGAGTCGCTCATTCCCGGGGTCGAGGCCACGCCGGGCAAGGGCTTGAAGGTGCCGCTCTACCTCCTGGGCAGCTCGCTGTTCGGCGCCCACCTCGCCGCGGCGCTCGGGCTGCCGTACGGCTTCGCCTCGCACTTCGCGCCGGCCGCGCTGGAGGAGGCGGTCGCCGTCTACCGCCGCGAGTTCCGCCCCTCGCGGCAGCTGGAGCGGCCCTGGGTCATCGCGGGCGTGAACGTCATCGCCGCCGAGACGTCGGCGTCGGCGCAGACGCAGTTCCGCGCGGTGAAGCGCGCCCGGGTGAGCACCTTCCTCGGCAAGGGACGCCGCTTCAGCGACGAGGAGGCCGACGTGCTGCTCGCCTCGCCCGCCGGGATGCAGCTGGAGGAGATGGTGTCATGCTCCGCGGTGGGCACCGGGGCGGAGGTTCGCGCGTGGTTGGAGCGCTTCGTGGTGCGTGCCCAGGCCGATGAGCTCATCACCGTGCACCCGTCGCCGGCCATCGCCGACCGACTGTGCTCGGTGGAGTTGCTGGCGATCGTGATGGGTCAGGTGGCCGCGGCGTAGGCCGGAGCGCCGCTGGCCCGTGGATCCGTGACTCTTCTCCCCAGGCAGTGTAGTTCGATGCTCTATGGCGGAGACCGCCCTCCTCACCCCTGGCCTGATTGTCGCGGACACCTACGAGATCGATCGCCTCCTCGGCCGCGGAGGCATGGGAGAGGTCTGGCTCGCCAAACACCGGAGGCTCGCCGGCAAGCAGGTGGCCATCAAGGTGCTCCGCCTCGAGGGCACGGTCTCGAAGGAGGCACTGGCGCGCTTTCGACGCGAGGCGGAGATCGCCGTGCGCTTCGAGCACCCCAACATCGTGCAGGTGCTCGACTTCAACACCCTGCCCTCCGGTGAGCCGTTCCTGGTGATGGAGCTGCTCAAGGGCGAGAGCCTGGCCCAGCGCCTCACCGGCGGAAGGCTGGCGTTGCCCGCGGTGCAGCAGGTCGTCCGTCAAGTGGGCGCCGCGCTCCAGGCCGCCCATCGGGCCGGCGTGGTGCACCGCGACCTGAAGCCCGAGAACATCTTCCTGGTGCCCACCTCACTGGGCGACCAGGTCAAGGTGCTCGACTTCGGCATCTCGAAGCTGGCCGACTCGCAGACGGTGATGACGACCGACGCGGTGTTGATCGGCACGCCCTTGTACATGTCGCCCGAGCAGGCCCTGGGCAACAACCGCGACGTCACCGCCCAGAGCGACCTCTTCTCGATGGGGTCCATCTGCTACGAGCTGTTGACCGGTGAGCCACCGTTCTCGGCCGAGAGCGTGGCGCGGGTGGTGTTCCGCATCGCCTACGAGAAGCACGTGCCGCTGGGGCAGGCCCGCGCCGACCTCCCCGCGTCGGTGGTGGCCGCGGTGGAGCACGCGCTCGAGAAGGAACGGAGCCGGCGCACCGCCGACATCGACACCTTCGTGCTGGAGCTCACCGGAGAGCCCCTCGCCATTCCCACGCCTTCCACCAGCTCGGGTGTCATCGCACCGGGCATGTCGGTGTCCGAGTCGCTCATGTCGGGCAAGACGGTGAACCCGTCGCCCGAGCGTGCGTTGGCAACGCCTGGGCCGATCGCCGCCGCGCGCCGCACCTCTGGTACCAAGCTGTTGGTGGGGCTCCTGGGTGGAGTGGTGCTCCTCTCGGGCGGGATGATCAGCTGGCGCAAGTACCTCGTGAGCATCATGCCTGCCGACGCTGGCGTGGTCGTGCCTGTCACCTCCGCTGAGCCGCCGGCCACGACCGCCGACGCGGGCACCGAGCCGGGCCAGCTCGACGCGGGCGTGGTCCTGGTCATCGATGCGGGGATCAGACCGGCCACTCCGCCGACCCACGTCGTCGAGGTGGCCGCCGACACCCCGAGCCCGAAGGACCAGGCCCGGCTTACGGAGCTGACCGCGGCGCGTGACCGAGGCGACTGGGAGTACCTCGAGGCCCAGCGCTCCAGCGTGCGCGGCCTCGACTCACGGACCGCGCGGGCGCGCGCCATGTCGCTCGTGGTCCTCGGCATGTGCCATCGGGCGTCGAATGTCTTGCTCGGCACGGCCATCGAGGAGCTCAAGCGGGTCGCTTCGCCCAGTCTGGTACGCAGCGCCCGGCGCGACTGCGAAGCCGTGTACCCGTCGGCCTCGTCGATGCAGTGGTGAGCGGCAGGCGCTGGTGGGAGCGGCCGCCGCGCGTCTTGGGAGTCGCTCAGCCGGCGACGGAGACCTGCTTCATCGCTGTCATGTAGCCGCGCAGCGTCTTGCCGATGCGCTCGACGGGGTGCGACTCGATGGCGGTGTTCACCGCGAGCAGCCTCCGGTTGTCGACCTGCTGGCTCCCGGGAGCGTACGGCTTGCCAATGACGTCGGTCTTCACGGTGGCCATAAAGTCCTTGAGCAGGGGCACCGCGGCGTGGCTGAACAGGTAACATCCATACTCGGCCGTGTCGCTGATGACCTTGTTCATCTCGTACAGCTNNAGCACGGCGTGGTCGAAGTACTCCTGTTCGGAGATCTTCGCCGAGCCGGCGGGGGTGCGCTCGAAGGCGGTCTCGTTGGTCGCCGCGCGCCAGCCGAGCAGGTCCTTGTCGCCCGCGTCCCAGTCTCGCATCATCGTCTCGCTGAACACGCCGGTGATGATGTCGT
>PMBV01000065.1 GCA_003153055.1 Myxococcales bacterium | reverse complement strand
GTGGGAGTGAGCGAAATGTGGGGCTATCCGCCCGAAGAGGTGGCCGGCGATTCGCTGCCCGCCGGCTCGCTGAGACGACCGGGCACTTGAGACAGCGACTAGAAGTCGGTTCCAGGACTCTCCAATGCTGCGGGGCGCGACGCGGCGACGTCGCGCCCCGCCCTAGAGACCAACTGAGCAAGGCAACGATCGCCCGGGCCAGAAGGCTAGGGAAGGAACGGGGCTCGCACTTCTCGGCACAAGTCGTGCCGCAGCGCTGGTCATGCGCGAGCCTCGGGGTTGCCGAGTTCGCGCTCGACCTCTTCGAGCCAGCCGTAATAGGCGTCGAGGAGCTTGCGCATGAGGCTGATCTCGAGGCGATGCGCCGGGGAAACCGTCCAGATACCCTCTCTTCGCAGAAGCTTCTCCTCGGTGTCCAGCTGTGCTCGCCAATCCTCTATCTCCCAGCTCACTTGCTGCAGGGCCTTCAGGACGGGTTTCTCGGCTCCGGGGAGGCGTGCTGCGCGGATGAGGACGAAGACTTCCGAGTCGTCAAGCGCTGGGAGCCTTGCGATGCTCGTGTCGAGCCAGACCAGGAGAGCTTCGTCGCCCTTCCGCGTGAGCGCGTACCTTGTTGCCTCTCGCCCTCGTTTTCCAGGCACCTGCTCGGCGGTGACGAAGCCCTTCTCGGCGAGCACGCGCAGGCGTGCATACGCGGATGCCTGCGACCGTCCGAGGAGACCTGCGGTGCCCTGGTTGTTGAGCCGGACGATCTCGTACGCAGTGATCCCCCCGTCCTCGTGGTGGAGGCGGACAAGCACCAGCAGCGCCAGATCGAAGTCACTCAGCGCTTGCAGCTCGTCTTTGGGGTACCTCAGACCCAAGATAATCTCCTTCCAGATCTAAATTTGATCTGATCTATATCATTTTTTCGCTCTACTTGGAGTCTTATCTATTCGCCGTTTTGCTCCAATATGGGACTAATGTCGACTCGGAATATACCGCTTTGGCATGCCTTCAACCGCATGAATATGACATCGAGTCAGTCTCAAGACGTCCCGCACCAGCAAGAACGCGCATTTGATACGTCCGGACGAGACTTATCGGGGTGGGGCTCCATCTGCGTGCTGGATGCGCGGCCATTTCTACTCCCTGTGGCGCACCGTCGGCATCACCTTGCCCCCGGCCTTGCCCTGACCCAATCCCCGACTCCAAGCAACCAGCGACAACCGCGCAAGCGGTTCGTAGAGCAGTGCCGGGGCTGGGGATCGAACCCAGACGGCCCGANNGGCCACCCGATTTTAAGTCGGGCGCGTATAGCCAGTTTCGCCACCCCGGCGGGATGCGGCGAGTCTAGAGCGTCGGCCTCAGGAGCCGGGCGAGAGCGAGACCATCGGGAACCGCTCGGGGCCTTTGCCCTGGTATGCGGAGAGGAACGCCGTGAAGGCCGCGTCGTCGAACGTCGTGCACTTGGCCAGGTAGGCGGTGCCGTTGTTCGGCTGGGAGGCGCTCTTCGTCGTCCACGCACCGAGCGCGATCTTGTTGCCGAGGCTGGGCAGCGGCGCCATGATGGTGGCGTTCGTGTGCTTGTCGTAGAACCCCTTCAGCTGGTCGACCGTCGCAGTCGGGACGTCCTTGCCGTAGAGGATGTAGACGCCGCCGTGCTCGAGGTTGTGCACCAACTGGGCCGGGTTCAGCGGCGCCGTGTAGGCACCCCAGACGGCCGCCACCTGGTAATGGGGCCCGCTCGTGGGCGGGTCGGTGTTCCACTTGCTGGAGATGCCCGTGGGGACGAGGACGGAGTGGTCGCCTGCCTTCTCCGACTTGACCGACTGGAGGCTGCAGCCGGCGGCCTGCAGCAGCTTCGGCGCGTCGGCGGAGGCGCTGCTGGAGCTGCCTCCGAAGGCAACGTAGCCGATCACGGCCGCGGCGATCACGACGATGCCCGCGACGCCGACGGCGATCAGAAGGCTCCGGTTGGAGCCGCCGCCCAAAGATGGGCTCGGCACCTTGACGTCGGCTTTCTTCTTCGGGCCGGCTGGGCGCGGGGTGGGCGGCATTCGCGAGATGGTAGCGGCCGCTCGGAACGCCGGCGGCCCGGCTTAATCCGGCCACCTGCACCGGCTCCGTCCGGGGGCAGGACTATCCTGGGATGCCCTCGTGACCATCCTCGCACTGCTCATCGGACTCGCTACGGGCGCCGCAGGCGTCTACCTCGTGGCGCTCCGGCGGGCGCTCGCCGACCGCGACGGCGCCGTCGCAGGCGCTCGTGAGGCCCAGCAGGCGCTGGCCGAGAGCGAGGGAGCTCTGGCCGCCGAGCGGCGCGCGTTCGACGACCGCCTTCAGGCCACGATCAAGGGGCTCACGACCGACGCACTGCAGGCCAACGCGACCGCCTTCACCGAGCAGGCGATGGGCCGCCTGGGAGTAGTCATGGAGCCGCTGCAGAAGTCGCTCGAGAAGGTCGAGACGAATGTGAACCTGCTCGAGCAACAGCGGCAGCGGGCCTACGGCGAGATCCACAAGGAGCTCGAGATCGTCCGCCTCAACAACGAGGGGCTGAGCCGGCAGACGGGCAACCTCGTGAGCGCGCTCCGCGGCAACTCGCAGGTACGCGGCCAGTGGGGCGAGATCCAGCTCCGGCGCGTGATCGAGATGGCCGGGATGCTCTCGTACTGCGACTTCGACGAGCAGCACACCCTGGCCGGCGACGACGGCCGCCAGCTGCGTCCCGACGTGATCGTGAAGCTACCGGGCGGCAAGTCGATCGTGATCGACTCGAAGGTGTCGCTCGCCGGCTACCTCAGCGCCCACGAGGAAGGCGCAGGCGACGAGGCGCGGCGCGCCGGGCTGGTCGACCACGCCCGCCAGGTGCGCACGCACATCCAGACACTCGGCCAGAAGGCGTACTGGCGGCAGCTGCCCGCGACGCCGGAGTTCGTGGTCATGTTCCTCCACGACGAGTCGTCCTGGCTGGCGGCGCTCGACGTCGACCCCTCCCTGCACGAGCTGGCGCTCTCCAACAACGTGATCCCCGCGACACCCACCAATCTGATCGGGCTGCTCCGCGCGGTCCACTACGGCTGGCAGCAGGAGACGATCGCGGAGGGCGCGAGGCAGATCAGCGACCTCGGGCGCGAGCTGTACAAGCGGCTCTCGACGATGGGGGCGCACGTGTCCCGGCTGGGCAAGTCCCTGGACGGCGCCGTCAAGTCCTACAACGAGACGGTCGGCTCGCTGGAGCGGCAGGTGCTGCCGCAGGCACGCCGGTTCGAGCAGCACGGGATCACCGGCGTCGAGCCGCCGGAGCTCCAGCCGATCGAGCGCCAGACGCGCGGGCTGACCGCGCAGGAGCTCGTGGCGGACGCGGCCGCGGTGGATGGCCCGATCCCGCTGGAGATCAGGGCGACCGACATCAGCGCGGCGTAGGCTCACGCCGGCGCAGGGTGACGCTCAGCCTCCCCCGCCTGCGAGCCGGCCGGCGACGTGTGGGCGAGGCCGGAGCCTCACCCTGCGCGCGGCGCCTGGAACACGCACGCCGTCGCGCTCGTTGTCTACCGTAGGTGGGCGATGGCGGCGCGCAAACCGTGTAACGAGCCCGCCGACTACGAAGACCAAGGAGCCGTGAGCAACGTGAGTGACGTACGCAACGTGATCATCATCGGCGGAGGCCCCGCGGGCTATACAGCAGCGCTGTACTCGGCGCGCGCCAACCTGCAGCCGCTCGTGATCGAGGGCTTCAACTGGGGTGGCCAGCTCATGATCACCTCTGACGTCGAGAACTACCCAGGCTACGCGGACGGCGTCATGGGGCCCGTGATGATGCAGGACTTCCGCCGCCAGGCAGAGCGCTTCGGCGCGGAGTTCCTCACCGACGACGTCACCCGCGTCGACTTCTCCGAGCGCCCGTTCCGCGTGCTCGTCGGCAACGACGAGTACCGGGCCGAGAGCGTGATCGTCGCCACCGGCGCAAGCGCCCGCCAGCTCGGGCTCGAGTCGGAGCTGCGCCTCCAGGGCCGCGGCGTCTCCTACTGCGCCACCTGCGACGCGTCGTTCTTCCGCGACAAGGTCGTCGCGGTGGTCGGCGGCGGCGACTCCGCGCTCGAGGAGGCCACGTTCATCAGCCGCTTCGCCAGCAAGGTCTACCTCGTGCACCGGCGGGAGGA
>PMBV01000358.1 GCA_003153055.1 Myxococcales bacterium | reverse complement strand
CGCTCGAAGTCGGCCAGGTTGCCGCCGGTGTAGATCTTCCCGCGCTCCAGGGTCGTGGCGAGCCCCAGCACCCGGTTCTCTTCGGTGGAGGCGTCGATCTCCGAGAACGGCTGACCCTCGCCGAAGAAGGCCGGCTTGCCCCCGCCGGTGATGATGACGTCGAAGTAGTTTCGCCAGCTGGGGTACTCGGGCAGCACCCCGTCGAGGAGATACGACATCACCGCGTTGGTGTAGTCCCACAGGGAATTGGTGAGGACGAAGAGCTGCTTGCCACCGGAGCGCAGGCGGTGGAGCGCGGGCCCCAGCTCTGGATCCTTGAAGATGTAGCGGGCGATGTCTTGCCGAATGACCCGCTTGAGCGAGTTGTCACGATGAACCGTGTCGATGGCCTCGCGAATGTCGTCGTACAGCTTCGTGTAGTCGATGGGCCGCCGGAGCGTGCCCTCGAACAGCTCGATGATGCCCGCCAGCAGGCAGGCCTCGGGCAGCGCGAAGAGCGTGTCGATCCACGCGTACTCGGTGTTCTTCAGGCGGATCCGCTCGTTGTGGTACAGCCGATCGACCTCGGCTTGCTCCAGCGGTTTGCGCCCATGGTAGGCCCGGCCGACGTGGCCGAAGCGGTCGATCTTGAGCAGGTTCCCGTGCTTCTTGTCGACGAACAGACCGCGTTGCACGAAGAGGTGATCGTAGGGAATGGCGCGAAGCTCCGGGGGGTACCCGCGGGCCGTCACCAGCCGCTCCACCGTCATGTCGTACGACAGGAGCTCGAGGCGGCGCAGGTGGTAGATCGCCAGCGTGTAGTCCATGTCGAAGCCGATGAGCTCGACATCGGCCAGGTGAAGGCTGCGGTTGACGAAGACCTGCCGGGGCGGCGGGGTGTCACTCTGGGTCGGTCGCCCGAGGATCGTCCTCAGGCCCTCGGCGGCGAGCAGCTCCTCGGCGCGCGCTTCGGCGGCGAGCGCGTTGCGTTGCGCGGCCGTGCGAGCCGCGCCTCCGTGAATCGAATCCACATGATTCCTTTCGGGAGAATGCCATGGCACTCTCGCACACCCGATGTCACTGCGCCGAACGAAAGGAGCGGCCTCTCAAGCCCTCGTCGAGCGCGTGAGCGAGCTCGAGGTCAGAGTTCGCCAGCTCGAGCGGCGTCTGGCCAAGCGCGCGGTCAGCCCGCCGGCCAAGCCCACCGTGCGACCCACGGGCCCTCGGTGTCCGGGCTGCTTGTCCCAGCTGCCCAACGGGAGGCGCGGGCGTGCCTGCGTGTTCTGTGGCTTTCGATTCGACGCCGTGGCTCCGCTGGCTCGACGGCGCCGCGGGCTCAAAGGGAGACCCAGGCCGTGACCGAGCCCCAGCGGGTCCGCGTCTTCATCGTCGAGGACCAACCGGCGCTCCGCAAGAACCTGGTCAAGGTGCTGGGTGCCTTCGACGAGCTCGAGGTGCTGGGCTCGGCCCAGACCGGCGAAGAGGGCGTGGAGCAAGTGGGGCGCCTCGAGCCTGACGTGCTGCTGCTCGACCTCGAGCTCCCTGGCATCGACGGCATCGAGGTCACCCGCCGGGTCAAGCGCTTGGGCCATGCGCTCGAGGTGCTGATTCTCACCTCCTTCGACGACGAGGAGAAAGTCTACCAGGCCATGCAGGCCGGAGCGTCGGGCTACCTCGTCAAGCGGGTGGGGCCAGAGAAGATCCGCGCCGGTATCCACGACGTGGTCGCCGGTGGCACGGTGCTCGAGCCCATCATCGCCCGCCGGTTCTGGAACTACTTCCAGTCGGTGCAGGCGCGGCCGGAGGCGGGGGAGAACCCTTGGCGGCTCAGCCCCGTCGAGCTCGACGTGCTCCGCTATGTCGCCAAGGGCCTGTCGAACGCCGAGGTCGGGCAGGTGATGAGCCTCGAGCGTCGCGCCGTGCGAACCCAGCTCTCGCACGTCTACCGGAAGATGGGTGTCAACAGCCACGTCGACGCGGTGGTCCTCGCGCTCAAGGCCGGCATCGTCGAGGTGTGAGCCGGAGGCTCCCTCGGTGGCCGATTCTTTGGGCTAATCCTCCGAGGGCTGGTTACGGTGCTCTCCAATGTCCGTTCGCCGCACGTCCCCCCCCACAGAAGCCCTGCCTCCCGCGCTCGAGGCCATCGCCAAGACCGTCATCGAAGCGAGGTTGCCCAACGGCCTCAAGGTCCGGCTGCTCCCTTCGAACGGCGTGCCGACCTGCAGCTTCTACACGTTTTTTCGGGTGGGCTCGCGCAACGAGCGCCCGGGCATCACCGGCATCAGCCACCTCTTCGAGCACATGATGTTCAACGGGGCCAAGAAGTACGGGCCGGGGGAGTTCGATCAGGTGCTCGAGTCGAGCGGAGGCACCTCGAACGCGTACACCTCGAACGATCTCACCGTGTACTACGAGGACTTCATGGCCGAGGCCCTGGAGACCGTGGTCGATCTCGAGTCGGACCGCATGCGCTCCTTGTCGGTGACGCCCAAGAAGCTCGAGAGCGAGCGGCAGGTGGTGATGGAAGAGCGGCGCATGCGCGTCGACAACGAGATCGCCGGGATGATGGACGAAGAGCTGGCCACCCTCGTGTACAAGGCCCACCCGTACCGCTGGCCCGTCATCGGGTGGATGAAGGACATCGAGCGGATCTCTCGCGCTGACTGCCTGGAGTACTTCCGCACCTTCTATGCCCCCAACAACGCCACCGTGTACCTGGCGGGTGACTTCGATCCACGGCACGCCCTCAAGACCATCAAGAAGGCCTACGGTGGCATCAAGGCAGGGCCGGCGATTGCCTCGGTGGTGGACTCGGAGCCACCCCAGAAGGGCGAGCGACGGGCTCAGGTTCGGCACCCAGCCCAGGCTCCATCTCTCCTGGTGGCGTGGCGGGGCCCCTCGGCCGGTGACCCCGATACGCTCACCCTCGACGTGCTGCAGTACGCCCTGTCGGTGGGGCAATCGAGCCGCCTGCTCAAGGCCCTCGTCTTCGAGCGGGAGCTGGCCGTGTCGGCCTCGGTCGACTGGACCTGGCGCTTCGACCCGGGGACCTTCATGGTGAGCCTCGAGCTCAAGCCCGACGCCGACCCGGCGAAGACCGAGGCCGCCCTGTACGAGGAGCTCGCCAAGGTCGCTGCCCAGGGCCTCACCGAGCGAGAGCTCACCAAGGCCCGCAACAACCTGTCGACGCACCTGCTCCGTGAGCTCGCCACCAACAACGGCCGGGCGCACGCGCTGGGGAGCTACGAGCTGATGCTGGGGTCGTGGCGGCGAGGTCTCGAGCTGGCCGCGCGCTACGAGTCCATCACCGGGGCGCAGGTGCAGGCGGCGGCCAAGAAGTACCTGTCACCCGAGCGAAGGTCCGTCGTCACGCTGGTGCCTTCAGAGGAGGTGCCTTCGTGAGCGCCCGCGCGACCGTTCTCAAGCTCCGCCCCTTCAAGCTGCCCGAGAGGGAGAAGCGCACCCTGGCCAACGGCCTCGACGTCTACCTCTTGCGGCGGGGGCCGCTCCCGCTGGTGGCCGCGCGGCTCATCGTGCGGGCCGGGAGCGCCTTCGACCAACCGGGCCGCTTTGGGCTCGCCGACTTTGGCGCGCGCCTGTTCCGCCGGGGCGCCGGAGGTCTTTCGGCCGATCAGCTCAGTGACGAGGTCGAGCTCGTCGGGGCGTCGATGGGCGGCTTCGCCAACGAGGAGAACGTCGTCGTCTCGATGAGCACGCCGACGAAGCACTTGGGGCCCATGCTCGACGTCTTCTCGAAGCTGGTGATGGCCCCCGACTTCCCCGAGACCGAGGTCGAGCTGGCTCGCCGGCGAACGTTGGCGATGCTGACCAACGAGCTCGACGACCCCTCGTCGCTGGCCGACCGGGCCCTCATTCGGGCGGTGTGGGGCGAGCATCCCTACGGCCACGAGGCGTCCGGGGGCAAGGCCGACGTCGAGCGCTTCACCCTCGAGGATCTCCGCGCCTTCCACCGCGAGCGCCTCGGCCCCCGCATCGCCCAGCTCTACCTGGTGGGCGATCTCGACCCCGATCAGGTGATGCGTTGGGTCGAGCGATCGTTCGGGGCCTGGTCGGGCGGTCCACCGGCGCCGCCTCCAGTCCCCCAATGGCGGGGCATCGTTCGGCCGGGCGAGATCGTCGTGGTGGACAAGCCCGAGCAGACCCAGGCCCAGGTTCGCATCGGAGCCACGGGCGTGGCCCGCGGGCACTCCGATCACTTCCCCCTCATGGTGATGAACACCGTGCTGGGCGGCGGCTTCACCTCGCGGCTGGTGACCGAGATCCGAGTGAAGCGCGGGCTCAGCTACGGAGCTGGGAGCTCCTTCGACATGCTGAGCGGCGCGGGGAGCTTCTCCATCTCGAGCTTCACTCGCACCGAGACGGTCGACACCTTGCTCGATATCGCGCTTGGCGAGGTGTCCAAGATGCGCGCTCGGGGGCCAAACCCGCGCGAGCTCGCCACCGTGCAGCGCTACATCTCCGGGCTCTACCCTGCGCGCCTCGAGACCAACGAGGCCATCGCGGGGGCCATCGCCGACGTGGTTCACTACGGCCTCGATGACGAGTGGCTCTCGCTCTACCGGGAGCGGGTGTCGGCGGTGACGGCGAGGGAAGCGGCCCGGGCCGCCAAGGCCCACCTCTTCGACGGACCAGCGCGCGTCATCACGGTGGTCGGGAACGCCCAGGCCATGGGCCCCAAGCTCGAACGGTTCGGGAAGGTCAGCGTCATCAAGCCCTCGGAGCTGGAGTGATCCTCGAGCTGCTGCCGTGCGTCGAGGGGCTGGTGGCGGTGAACAAGCCCCCCGGGCTCTTGGTGATTCCCGGGCGGGCTCCGGCCGACGCGACCTGCCTGAGAGATCTACTGGCCAGCCAGCTCGGCCGGCCAGTCTGGGTGTGCCACCGCATCGATCGCGACACCTCGGGGGTGGTGCTGTTCGCCACCAGCGCCGAGCGGCACCGGGAGGTCTCATTGGCCTTCGAGCACGGGCAGGTGAAGAAGCGCTACCTGGCCATCGTTCAGGGCTGTGTGCGCGGGCCACTCGACATCGACCTGGCGCTGGTGCAGGCGAGAAAGCAGAAGATGCGGGTGGCGCTCCCTGGCGAAGAGGGGAAGCCCTCTCGCACGCTGGTGCGACCTCGGGAGCTCTTCGCGCGCGCCACGGCGGTGGAGTGCGAGCCGCTCACTGGTCGGCAGCACCAGCTCCGGGTTCACTTGAGGGCCAAGGGGCACCCCTTGCTGCTCGATCACCAGTATGGGCGCAAGGAGCCGTGGTCAGAGCGGGATCTGGGGGGCGAGACCGATGAGCCAGTGCTGGCGCGAACGCCGCTCCATGCCGAGTGGCTCTCGCTGGAGTCGTTGGGGCTCCTGGTGCAGGCGCCATTGCCGCAGGATATGACGAGGACCCTCGAACTCCTTCGGCGCCAAGCGCGCCCGTGAGGGGCTGCGAAGCGCATTGAGGATGGAGCGTCCGAGGATCAGGGGTTGCAACTCGGCATTGACGGCACGATGCGCATCCGGCAGCTACCGAGTGGGCACGGGTCTCCGAGCGCGTCATCACGGTGTACGAATCAGTACTCCGTGATGACAGGGCTGGGGACTGACTGTCCTCGAGGTCCGCGCCGAGGGTCAGGAATCCCGCCTCGCTTTGCGCGGCACAGGACCCGATGAAGCTCCTGGCGCTCCAAAGCTGGCGCGACCTGTTCGGCTTGGCGCCGCCGCAGGGTGGGCCACCCGCCTCCTGGGCTTCGTCGAGTCGTGTCGGCATGGGCCAGAGCGGGGGCTGAGACATGGGCCCAGGGACGCGCGGATGAGGCGCCGCGATGCCCCGCGATACGTGTGCGTCAGGGTGCCAGTGCGCCTGAGAGGCTCGTAGCCGTTCGCCCGGAGCCCGGGGACCCCACCGCCACCTCCACCCTTTGAGCTCCGGCCCGACCATGCGCATCCGGCCCCATCGCCCCTGAAGACCAGCTGCCGACTCCCTGACCCACTGCCTGCCCTCAAGGCGGTTGGGCGTCGTACTCCCGTCTCGGGGGACCCAGCCCGACGCTCGGGAGGCCAATTCGTCGAGTACCCAAGAGAGGTGGCAGAGGACCGACGTCAGGGCGTCGTCGAGCGTGCCTTGGACGGCAGCAACCCCGAGCGCCCGGTGTGTCGGGCGATCGAACTCCGTACCGCGGTGCTCGTCGACTGGCGTGAACGCGCTCAGTCGCCGGAACGCCTCGTCAGCGCAGACCGTTCCCTACCGCTCGCTGTGTTGCCGGGCGACCTTGCCGTGCACCAGGGTGCGCTCTTCTTGTTTGAAGGAGACGTCGACCTTGTCGCCCCGCACCTGGGTGACGAGCCCGAGCCCGAACGTCGGGTGATCGACGACGTCGTCGACCGCGAAGGTCTCGGTGGGCGCATAGCGGCGGGGCCGGCTGAGATCCTTGCCCTTGAACTTGTCTTCCCAGCTGACCACGGCGCGGCTCGAGGGGCCCTTCGAGGCGGCCTTGGGGCTCTTGGTCTTGGGCGCGGCGAACGACTGGGCCTTCACCAGCGGCTGCTGGCCACGGTACTGGTGATCGGCCCCACAGGTGTTGCACTTCACCTTGATGACCTTGGGCCCGACCATGGCTACGATGGTGTGAGCGAGGTTGAGCTCGCAGCGGTTGCACAGGGCGTCAATCTCGCCGCCGACCCGGATGGCGTTGGGGAGCTTCATCGTACGCCCGCCTAGCACGAATCGCCGCCGATGCCAGCGCGCTGGCTTGTCGTTGGGTGGCCATGACATAGAGTGTCCTTCGATGTCATCGGAGAGCGACAGGCCTCCTGCGCCGTGGTCCGCGGCCCTCTACTCCGCCGTGGAGGGTCTGGGTGCGACGCTCGTCGCCGCGGTCGAGAACCTCGGCGGGTTGGCTGAGTTGTTGGTCGAGGTCCTCCGGTGGACGGTGCGACGGCCTTTTCGGGTCAACAACATCTTGGCCCAGCTCGACTTCGTGGGCGTGGGCTCGGTGTTCATCGTCGGGCTCACCGGCATCTTCTCGGGCATGGTGTTCGCGCACCAGAGCTGGCGGGCCTTCGAGATGTTCAACGCCGAGAGCCTGGTGGGCCCGACGGTTTCGCTCACCATCACCCGCGAGCTGGCGCCGGTGTTCAGCGCCCTCATGGTGACGATGCGGGCTGGCAGCGCCATGTGCACCGAGCTGGGCACCATGCGGGTGACCGAGCAGGTCGACGCCCTCGAGACGATGGCGGTGAACCCCATTCAGTACCTGCTGGTGCCGCGGGTGATTGCCGGGGCGATGATGCTGCCGCTCTTGGTGATGGTGTTCGATCTCGCCGGGCTGGGCGGAGGCTACTTCGTGGCGGTGACGGTGAAGGGCCTCTCGGCGGGCACGTTCCTGACTCGAACCCAGCAGTGGCTCGACCCCGAAGATCTGGTGGAGGGGCTCATCAAGGGCACGGTGTTCGGCCTCTACGTCGCGCTGGTGGCCTGCTTCAGAGGCTACAACGCGACCGGCGGCGCCAAGGGGGTCGGCCAGGCCACCACCCAGGCCATGGTTTCATCGGCGCTGGGCATCTTCGTCCTCGACTACCTGGTCGGCGTGCTCCTCCACTAGCTCATGACGACTCCGAAGCGCAGCGACGCTCCGCCGATGATCGACATCGTCGATCTCTACAAGGCCTTCGGCGACAACCAGGTGCTCACCGGGGTGAACCTCCAGGTGCCCGAGGGCAGCACCTGCGTCATCCTCGGGGGCTCGGGGAGCGGCAAGACGGTGCTGATGAAGCACATGATCGGTCTCCTCAAGCCCGACCGAGGTCAGGTCATCGTCGACCGCGAGGACATCGTCGGCTTCGGGGCCACCGAGCTCGAGCGGGTGCGGCGAAAGTTCGGAATGGTGTTCCAGGCGGCGGCGCTGTTCGACTCCATGACGGTGTTCGAGAACGTCGCCTTCCCCCTGCGGGAGCACCGGGGGAAGCTCAGCGAAGACGAGATGCGCGAGATCGTTCGCGGGAAGCTGGGCATCGTGGGGCTCAAGGGGGTCGAGGAGAAGTTCCCCGCTGATCTCTCGGGCGGCATGCG
Organism: Myxococcales bacterium; assembly: GCA_003153055.1. The sequence goes on along the minus strand of PMBV01000358.1, from coordinate 2,233 downwards.
CAAGCGCGTCGGCCTGGCGCGGGCCATCGTGCTCGACCCGAAGATCGTGCTGTACGACGAGCCCACCACCGGCCTCGACCCCATCACCACCGACTACGTCGACGAGATGATCCTCGACGCCAAGCGCCAGCTCGGAGTCACGTCGGTGGTGATCAGCCACGACGTGGCCTCGGCCTTCAAGGTGGCCGACAACATCGCGTTCCTGTACCAAGGGCTCATCGTCGACCAAGGGCCGCCCGAGACGCTGCGCGGCTCGCAGCAGCCGGCGGTGAAGCTCTTTCTCCAGACCTGGTTCGGCAAGAATTGAAACGACACCGAGCGGGCGCGCGGTAGACTGGAGAGACGTTGAAGAAAGTCGTCACCCCGTTTCGTGTTGGCCTCTTGGTGCTCGTCGCCGGGGCCATTCTCTTCTTCTTCCTCACCTTCGTTCGCAAAGGGGGCATGAGGGAAAACGAGTCGGTTCGGGTGTTCGCCTATTTTCGTGACGCCTCGGGCCTGACCCGTCGGAGCCGGGTGCAGATCGCCGGTATTCCCGTCGGCGAGATCGAGGAGATCAAGCTCGAGGGCATGAAGGCCAAGGCCATTCTCAAGATCCGCCGCGACGTGGGCGTGCGAGAAGACGCCAGCGTCACCAAGCGCTCCGAGTCGCTCCTGGGCGACTACATGATCGACCTCGTGCCGGGCACCGAAGAGGCCCGGCTCCTGGAGAATGGCGGCGAGATCAAGCGGGTCATCGACGCCCAGGGCATGGAGCAGCTGTTCAATTCGCTCACCACCATCACTCAAGACATTCAGGCAGTGACCAGCTCGCTCCGACACGTGCTCGGCGGCGCCGAAGGCCAGGGTTCGCTCGAGAGCATCGTGCAGAACCTGGTCAAACTGACCGAGGGGGTCGACCGCACCATCAGCGACAGCTCCTCGAAGCTCGACGCCATCTTGGCGAACGTCGAGGCGGTGTCGGGTGACGTGAGACGCCTGACCCAGCGAGAGGGCAGCTCGGTCACCAACATCGTCGAGAACATCGAGGCCATCTCGCGAGACGTAAAAGACGTCATGGCGTCGGTGAAGCGCGTCGTGGGCGAGAACGAGGGAGAAGTGAAGGGTGGGGTGTCGAACCTCAAGGAGACCCTGGCCAGGCTCGATCGTTCGCTCGAGAACATCGAGGCGGTGACCGAGAAGGTTCGCAAGGGCGAAGGGGCAGTCGGTGCGCTGCTCTCCGACGAGCGGCTGGGCCAGAAGGTGTCCGACACCGTCGATGATCTCGCCGACTACGCCGGCCGGCTCACCCAGATGGAGGTCGAGGTCGGAGTCAAGGCCGACTACCTGGTGACGCAGGCGGCCGCCAAGACGTTCCTCCAGCTGCGTCTGACGGCCAAGCCCGACAAGTACTACCTGCTCGAGGCGGTGGACGACCCGCGGGGCTCGGTCACCACCACCTACAGCCAGCAGAACCCGCCCAGCGCGGGCGACCCGGCGGTGCAGAAGCAGACGGTGACGAGCCAGGCCATCAAGTTCAGCGCCCAGTTCGCCAAGCGCTACAGCTTTCTCACCTTGCGCTTCGGCATCATCGAGTCGAGCGGTGGCCTGGGGCTCGATCTGACGCTGCCCATCAAGTTCTTCTACCTGTCCCGCTGGCTCGAGGAGGCGCTCGTCCTCAAGGTCGACGCCTTCAACTTTTCCATCGAGGCGCTGCGCTTCCCCCGGCTTCGGGCGACCCTGCGCTTCACGCCCTTCGAGCACGTCTACGTGAACGCGGGCATGGACGACATTCTCAACGCGCCCAACCGCGATACACTGACGAACCGCCTCGTCAGCGGCCGCGATTTCTTCATCGGAGGCGGAGTCTACTTCACCGACTCCGACCTCAAGTCGGTCTTGCCGCTGGTACCCAAGCCCTAACGACGGGTTGTCCGGCAATTCCGGCACGTATTCGTAGGCCCAGCGCAACGCAGGGGCCTTGTCGGAGCCTGAGGCACCTCATGACCGCGGAGGCCTCTTCTTTGTCCTGGGCGGACGGCCGTCCCTACTCCCCCGCCTCGCCCCGGGGCGAGGGGCCCGCTCTGGCGCCGCGGGGCGAGGGGCCCGCTCTGGCGCCGCGGGGCGAGGACGACCGCTTGGGCAAAGGGCGGTCCTGCCTACGGTCAAACGCGAGCGGGGCGTGGCGAATCGGTTGGGCGTTCACTGACCGCACCAGTTCACCCTGACTCGAGAGCTTCAGGGTTCAGGCACGGCC
>PMBV01000044.1 GCA_003153055.1 Myxococcales bacterium | reverse complement strand
GACCGGTTCATGTCCGAGGCCCGGGCGCTGACCAACCTCATCGGCAACGGCGTCGCGACGCTGGTGGTGGCCAAGTGGACGGGCGATCTCGACCTGGCTCGGCTCCGGCATCAGCTCGACGAGGAGACCGAGGCCGAGGCGAGCCAGCCGGAGGCGGTGCTCGACGTAATCGAGAGCCGCCTCACTCCGCCGATCCCCCGCTGACGGCGTTGAGAGAAGGAATGGGGACTTGACGGAGGGATCGGTGAGGAGACTGGTACGCGTGGATGACTCGACTTCGGGCACTTGGGCGTCTATGTGTTCTGAATCCGCCCATGGACCAGTCCAGCTCATTTGTATGTGTTGCCGAGCGTGATGGAGGACGGCGACACGGCGATAGCAATGCTGGCCAGACGAGTAACTGGTTAGGCTCCCGTCTCGGCCACGGGGATCTTGAGGAACCGCTGCCCGCCGAGAACGGGCATGGGAAGGCGGCCGGCGTCGACGTTGATCTGCACCGACGGATACAGCAGCCGCGGCGCCTGGAGCCCTCGGTCCCGGGCGGTTCGGCGCTCGATGAACTCCTCGCGGGTCAGCTCGACGTTGAGCTGCGCGTTCGTGCGCTTGCTCGCTCCCACGGTCGTCGAGGCTCGCCAGGTTCGGCTGGCAGGCGGGTAGTCGTGGCCGGTGAACACCCGGGTCGAGTCGGGCAACACCCACAGCTTCCGAGTCACCGAGTCGTAGAGCGCCGCGGCGTCACCCTTGGGAAAGTCGCACCGCCCTACTCCGATGTCGTCGAGGAACAGCGCATCACCGGTGAACACCGCGTCACCCACGACGAAGCTCGAGCACGCTGGCGTATGCCCTGGCGTCGCCAGCACCTTCACCTCGAGCGAACCCGCCCGCAAGACCTCTCCATCGGCCAAGAGCCGGTCGAACTGGCTTCCGTCGGTCTTCAAGTCACGAAGGTCGAGCACACCCTGAAAGACGGTCTGCACCTCGGTGACCCGCTTGGAGATGGCCACCTTGGCCCCGAAGCGCTTCTTGAGCCACTCGCTGCCCGTGAGGTGATCCGCGTGAACGTGGGTCTCCAGCACCCAGTGCAGCGCGAGCCCGCTCGAGGTGATGAACTGGCTCACCTTCTCGAGAGACTCGGCCCATACCCGGCCACCAGCCGGCTCGAAATCGTGCACCGGGTCGATGACCACAGCGTCCTTGGTGGCCTCGTCGTGAACCACGTAGGTAAGCGTCGAGGTGCGTTCGTCGAAAAAGGGCTCAATATGCATGTGAAACCTCCGGGCGGCGGGCTGGGCCAGCCACTCCCGAGAACCAAAGGGGCGGCCGGCTGACGCCGACTCACAAGGTGGGAGCCATTGCCCCGCACCAGGGTTTTTCGCCGACGACGGGCTGTGTCAGGGTCCGCCGAGGAATCGCTCCCTCGGCACTCGGCTCCAAAGCGGGTGAGCTTCCTCGCTGGTTTGGCCATGGGCGTCGTCTTCTCGGTGCTGGGCGCGGGCGGGGGCATCATCTCGGTGCCGGTGCTGCTGGCGCTGTTCCCCATCAGCCTGACCGAGGCGACCGCCGGCGGACTCGCGGTCGTGTGGGCAGCGGCGCTCACCGGCGCAGTGGGTCATGCCCGGGCTGGCCGGGTGCGCTGGCGCGAGGTGGGCCTGGTGGGGCTGCCCTCCATGGCCGGAGCCTTGGCCGGCACCCGGCTCCACGCGCTGGTCCCCGACCGCGTCACCATGCTGCTCTTCTCGGGGGTCCTCCTCATTGCCACGGCGGCCTTCTTGCGGCCCCGATCGGCCGAAGCCCAAGGGAGTGGTCCCGTTCGGGTGCCGGTGCTCGTCGTCATCGGTCTGGGCTTGGGCGTGATGACCGGCTTCCTCGGCGTGGGCGGTGGGTTCCTCATCGTGCCCGCCCTGGTGCTCCTCGCTCGCCTGCCGCTCAAGGACGCGGTGGGCACCTCGCTGGCGGTCATCGTCGCCGGTTCCTTCAGCGGCGCCCTCGGCTACCTCTTGGCCGGGCAGGCTCCCATCAGCCTCGTCTTGCCGGTGGGTGCCGGGGCTGTCGTCGGTGCGCTGGTCGGAGCCCCACTCTCTGGCCGGCTCCCTGAGCGACCTCAGCGCATCGCCTTCGCCGTCCTCGCGATCTCGGTCGCCATCAGCATGGCGTGGAGCGCTCGAAACGCCCCCGCCCACTGCACCGAGAGCGCGTGCTCGCAGCAGCCCCGAGCCTGAGGAGGCCGGAGCGCTGCGCGGCGGCCTGCTTGTAATAGCCGACCGCGCAGACCTGATCGTAGGTTTCCCCGACAAGCACCTCGAACGCGACGCCGACCGCCTGGCGGGAATTTCTAGCGGCTCGTTCGTTTCAGCGGCGACTCCCTCGAACAGGAGACGACATGAACCGCTTGTTCTCGCCACCCCCGGCATCGGGGCTGGGGCTGTGCATCCTCGCGCTGGCAGCCTGCAACAACCCGGAGGAGCTCTCTGCGAGCCCCCCCGAGCCGGTAACCTCGGTCGCCCAAGCCGCCAGCCCCGGCGCCCTCTTCGGCGTCCTCTGCCAAAAGGAGTACCAGAACGGCTGGCAAGACACCCTCTCGTGGTCGTGGAACCACTGCCAAGGCCTCGTCGACGAGCTCTCCTCCACCGACACCAAGAAGTTCTACTGGAACCTGAAGGACAAGAAGTCGCGCATCGAGACCCCGAATGATCAGGACCTGGTCGAGACCGTCGACCTGCTCTACCTGAAGGGCCACGGCGGCATCACCTCAGACGCCACCTCGGCATGGTGGCCGATGTGGAACGACGGCGTCGGCGCCTTCACCATCAACATGGCGCTGGGCAACGAGGCGCATGGGCTGAGCATCCTCTCGGCGCACTCCTGCGACACGCTGTACAACGGCGACAAGCTGATGTCCTCGCGGTGGAAGAAGACTCTCCGAGGCGGAGTTCGGTACGTCACCGGCGCTTGGGACACCATGTGGGACGGGTGGACGACTGACGAGGTGGGAGAGGACTACGCCGACGACCTCCAAGACGGGCTCCCGTTTCACGAGGCGTGGCCAGACGCGACCTCCGACTGGTACGCCACGCAATACCAGGCCGTGCTCGCCACCGGCGCGGACAAGGCTGACTGCCTGTCTCGTCTGTATTTCATGAGCTGGAAGAATTACGACCAGTTTCCCCGACTCGCGAACAACGCCATCCACAAGTGGTGCATGACCCAGTGGGTCGACTGAGCCGTTCGACACTCTCTCTCTTCGAGGATGACCGTGATGAGAATCTCGTCCCTTGTACTCTGCGCCCTGGTGGCCGGCTCGGCACGCGCCTCCGACTTCCCCTTTCGCACCGAACTCGACCTCGCGTCGGCCAAGGGAGGCCTCCGTGCCACCTCGGTCGCGCTGCTGTACCCCAAGGCTGGCCCTGGAGCCCGCGTCACCGCCGGCCGCGCCCTCGAGAAGTACCGCCTGACGTCCGGCGCCATCACCACCCAAGGCACCTCAACGGTGCGCCTGCGCGCCAACAAGCTGCGGTACCTAGGCAGTGGCTGGTACCTCGAGTCCCTCGGCGACGGCTCGGCCCTCCGCTACCGCAACCTGACCTACCTCGCCAAGGCGGCGCGCGCCGGCTACCCAGTGAGCGCCAAGCTGCCGAATGACAAGCTCGAGCAACTGGGCCGCGCCTTCATCGAGAAGGAGCTGGCCGAATGGTTGCCAATGGGAACTGGCGAGTCGCTGGTCGCCTTCGAGTCGAGCTACCGCGTCGACTCCGACGAAGACGACGGCGCGCCTGAGTCGGCGACCCAGACGCTGGGCGCCAGCACGGTGGTGTTCAGCCGTACCATCCAAGGGCAGGCGGTCGTCGGCGCGGGCTCGAAGGTGGCCATCATCTTCGCGGCCGACGGCGTGGTCGCTGGCTTCGACCTCGACTGGCCGGCGCTGGCGCCCTCGGCCCAGGCGCAGAAGGTGCTCGACGTCGCTTCCATTCACGAGCGGGCCAAGGGGGTGCTCGAGCACGACCCGTTCGGCTCCAACTCGCGGCTGAAGCGGCTGGAGTGCGGCTACTTCGACGGCGGCGCCCGCCGACGGAGCCCCACGACGCCGATCCAGCCGGCCTGCTTCTACCACGTGCTCCACGCCGTGCCCCAGAGCGGGGCCAGCCTGGTCGACCCGCATCTCGGGTGGCTGCGCTCGGGCTTCCTCTCGGTGGTGCCCGCGGGCGCGAGCGTGCTGGCCGACGCTCACTGGCGCGAGGCGATGCTCCTGTGCGTCGACGCCAGGGGCTGCGGCGTCGAGCCGACCACACCGGCGGAGCCCATCAATGGCCGCACCGTCTCCACGCCCTCCAGCGACTGACACCGAGTGAGGGCTGGGCGCGACGGTGGCGGCGTGGAGCCTTCGCCCAGCCCAACGCTGTGTCGTCTGCACAATTCCGCCCATGACAGAAATCATGCTATACACTCACACGAGTCGGGGGGAATCGACTCCCAGACTCGTTCACCGGTTCCACATCCACATGGGAGCTCAATCAATGAAGACCTCTTTCGTTCTGTGTTGCTTGACGGTCGCCCTTTCGATGTCCTTCTTCGGGTGTGGCCCTGGTTCGACCGCGGCGGGGGCAACCGAGGAGACCACCTCGGTGTCGGAGGCGCTGACGGCCACTCTGCCGGCGAACGCGACCGACATCATCATCAGCGGCTCGGTGACCATCGGGATATATCGATACAGCGCAGGGACCGCGATGCTGAAGGGTCCGCCCTTCCCTCCGACGTACATCGCCTTCGTGCAGCGCACGACGCTGAATCAGATTCCCCCTCCCAGTGTCTACCAACTCATCGTCCAGGGCTCGTACGACAGGCCCGTGGTGTCCATCGCCAAGGGCGCCGATGGCCAGCTCGCGTTCGCAGCCACACGGAAGCCCAACATGAGTGGCTCCTCGCCCACGTTCATCACCCTCGCGCGGCTTGATCCGCTCACGCTCACGACGGTGGCCAGCTCCTCGCTCGCCGCGCCAAGGAACGGCACGAACCCGCCGACCGCGACCATCGCACTCGGCTCCATCGTCTTCACGGTTCCGGGCGATCTCTTCGTCACTGGGACGAAGGACGGCTCCATCCCCGGCGAGCTCGGTCTCGTCGGTGGCGGGCACTTCCAGGCGACCTATGCAGCCTTCGCGTCCTCCACCACGTTGGGCTTGGCTCCGACTCAAGTCCTCGCGTGGTGAGGCGCCGCGTCCAGATGGGCCCAGCCGGTCCCTGAGCGAGCCGCGTCATCGTTTCCGATGTGGCTCGCACGCAACGCGACGGTAGGTGCATCATCGAGCGGACCATGTCGAACGCGGCCCAGATTCCAGCCGTGCTCGCGGCGATTCCCGGCACGTACCGCCAGAGGCTCGAGTGGTTCGTCGAGCAGGTGTTCCAGGGCGTCAAGGCGATGCCCGAGGTGTTCTTCCTCAGCGTCGAGGCAACGGCGAACGCGGCGGCCCCGGCCGAGGCGCGGAAGCTGGTGGCGGAGCAAGGCCTCAAGAGCATGGAGGGCCTCGCTCGATTCATCGCCGAAGGCCAGCGCGCCGGTGAGTTCAAGGCCGGAGCGCCCGCGCTGCTCGCGATGCACCTCCTCGCCCTCGTTCAGGGGCTGGCGCTGCAGCGCCTCGGCGTCGCCGACTTCCCGTTCGACCCCTCCGTGGAGATCGCCATGCGACTTCTGCTGGCCACCAACGAAGCGTCGGCTGTCGAGAAGGAGGCCCCTTGAGCCCAATTCTCGAAGTCGTGGCACTTCACAAGCGGTACGGCGATCGCACCGTGTTGCATGGAGTTCACCTCGAAGTCGAACGTGGGGAGATCCACGGGCTCCTCGGACCCAATGGCGCTGGCAAGACGACCACGCTCGAATGCATCGAGGGGTTGAGGCGGCCGGATCAAGGACAGGTGTGCTTCCTCGGCGCGCCGGTGGTGATGGGGCGTGTCCCGCGCCAGATGGGCATTCAGCTCCAGCTCTCCAGCCTGCCGGGGACGATGACCGTCGACGAGGCCATCCGCTTCGTTTGCGCCTACCGCGGCACGGCGGTCCCGATGGCCCTCGTGAAGCGAATGGACCTCACCTCGCTCGGCGCCCGCCAGTACCAGGCGCTCTCGGTGGGCCAACAGCGGCGGCTTCAGTTGGCGCTCGCACTGATGCACCGCCCGGCGTTGGTCATCCTCGACGAGCCGACCGCCGGCTTGGATGTCTCCACTCGCGCGGAGCTCCACGGCATCCTTCGCGAGCTCAGAAGTGAAGGCACCTCGGTGCTCCTGGCGACGCATGATATGGCTGAGGCGGAGACGCTCACCGACCGACTCACGGTTGTCATCGGAGGGCGGGTGGTCGCCTCCGGGTCGGCCCGTGCGCTGACCGCCCAGGGCGAAGGGCGAACTCGTGTGACGGTCTCGACTGCGCGCGGAGGACTGGCCAAGGAGCCGGCCATCGCCGGAGCGAGCGTGCGCACCGTGGCCGACGGCTACGTAGTCTACGATGCCGCCGACACCGCCGCCGCCGTCAGCGCGCTCCTCGCGAAGATCGCCGCGCTGAATGACAGCCTCGTGGATCTCCGCATCGAGCGCCCATCGCTCGAAGACCGCTTCCTCGAGCTGGTGCGAACGGAGGCCGCGTGATGTCCGCCATGGCCGAGCACTTCCGCGTCGAGCTGCGATCGATGCTCCGGCATCCCTCACAGCTCTTGCTGAGCTACCTCTTCCCGCTGGGGTTCTTCCTCTTCTTGGGGGCCGTGATGCCCCGGCTCAACCCGAACGCGACAGCCACGTTGGTGCCGGCCTTCTCGCTCTTTGCCATCCTCACCGGTGCCATCCTCGGGTTGCCCACGCCGCTCGTCGAGCTCCGGCGTCTCGGGATTGCCCGCGCGTTCCGGGTCATCGGCGTCCCCGACCGCTCGACGGTGGGCGTCCCGGCGGCGGCCAACGCGGCCCATGGGCTGCTCGCCGCCACGGCCGTCACCGTGGTCGGTGTCACCGTGTTTCAAGCTGACGCCCCGCGGCACCTCCTGGCGTACGGCCTCGTCCTCCTCCTTGCCGCCTTCGTCTTCACCGGCCTGGGAACACTCATCGGCGTGGTGTCCAATGACGCCCGTGTATCAGTGCTGTGGTCGCAGAGCCTCTTCCTACCCTCCATGCTTCTGGGCGGCCTGATGATGCCGGTCACCGCACTTCCTGAAGGGCTACGCCGGGTCTCGAGCGTCCTGCCGACGACGCACCTGATGCGGCTGCACGACGCCCTCGCCTTCGAGCGTGCTCCGTCCAGCGCGCCGTGGGTCGACGTACTGGCCTTGGTGGCGACCGGCGCCCTCGCGTACGTGATTGCGCTCCGTCTCCACGCCACCGAGGAGCGCAGCGCGAGCGGTCTCCGGGGTCTGTGGGCGCTCGTGGCGCTCGTGCCCTTGGCTGCGACGATGCTGCAGTCGTAGCACGTGGCCGTCAGTGTCCGGCGCACACCGTCGGCAACGCGGCGAGTCCAGCGAGATCCGCGTACGCGTCGAACTCGAGGCCTCCGTAGGGCTCGCCTGCATCGGTGGCGAACATGAAGCGCTTCTCGAGGCTCTGGGTCTGGTACGCCTGAGCGTCGGTGTTGGTGTTGCCCACGCCGAGGACGACCTCGAGGCCGTGGGCCTGGAAGAGCTGAATCTCCCCGGCCTTGTAAGTGGCCGCGGCTGAGCCAGTCAGCCCGATGAGGCCGTTGCCCGAGGTGGTGCGCACGAGCCCCGGGGGAAAGCCGCGAGCATCGAGGAACACACGGGTCCGGGCGAGCTCGGTGCCCGTGCGCGCGGTGAGATAAAGGGGGCGGTATCCGGCGGCGACGAACTGGCCGTAAGTCGCGGCGGCGTTGGGGTTGGCGTCGGGGGTGGTGTTGGTGAAGATGCCACCGAGCTCGGCCAGCTCGCTGGTGGTGAGGGTCCCATCGACGTCGCTGACGAAGATCGCGCTCCCCCGCGGCTGCACTTCGATGAAGCCCTCGGCGCCGGTGGCGTCGCCCTTGACGACCAGCCGCACCCGGTGGCGGCCGAGCCCGAGGGTCTGCGCGGCGGTGACGGGGAAGTAGACCCGCCCGCCGGTGTCCTCCACGCCCTCGACTGTCGCGTGCTGCCCGCTCTTGGTGGTGGTGGCCGTGCCGAGAAGCTCCCACTGAGCCCCGCATCCGCGCAGGAGGTACACATCGACGTCCTCGTCCTCGAGGATGGCCGTGCCGAGGCCCTCGTAGGCCACCGTGCCGATGACCCACTGCGCGTCGCCCGGCGCGAGGAGCAGGTCATGCACCCGGTGGTTGGGCGAGCCGGTCTTGCTCCTCAACGTCGAGATGGAATTCCTGAAGCCGGCGGCCGCGACGGGGCTGGGCGGGCCGGCGTCGCACAGCGGGGCGGCGAAGCAGGCCGGCAGCGTCGGGGTGCCGCCCCCGGCGTCGAGCTGCCCCGCGTCCGGCTGCCCGGCATCGGGCGCTGGCTGACCTGCGTCGTGCTGCGGGAGCCCTGCGTCGCGCGACGGGAGCCCTGCGTCGCGCGACGGGAGCCCTGCATCGTGCGACGGAACCCCGGCATCCTGCACCGGGAGCCCGGCATCCCCCGACGACAGCCCAGCGTCGCCGCCGGTGAGGCCGTCGCCGCAGGCCGTGAGAACGAGGCCGAGAAGGACCGCCAACTTCAGGGAGCGGCCGGCTCGCTGGGGGACGGCGAGAAGGGAGCTGCGGTGAGTGTTCCACGGGTGCATCGTTGACCTCGAAAACGGTCAGCGTAATGGCTCCGGCTTTCTTCGGGCAACGGGTTTCCTTCCAGGAGGAGAACCTCTCCATTCTCATTCCAGTGTGGTCTATTCTGCCACCGGGGCGCTGGACGCATTCTACGAAGCGACAAAGGGAGGGCCCATGCCGGTGAAACCAGAGGACATCAAAAAGGCATTTCAGGAATTCGCGAGCGATTGGTTGTCCGAGATACGCAGCGGAGTCGTCGTCCTCTCGGTTGTCGAGGATGGGAAGGAATGGCTCTGGAACTACAAGAAGAAGAAGGTCGACGTGCCCTTCCCCAGGGTCAAACGAAAGATAGTCGAGGCTCGGGGTCCCTTCCGCATCTCCGTGGTCGACGCCGAGAAACTCGCGAAGGCCCTTCAACCGAAGGGCACGCAGAAGGGGAAGGCCATCGCCGCGAGGACCGCCGGGACCGGTGTCGATGAGTATGTGGCGCTGAGTCTGTCGGCGATGAGAGGCAAGCGGGACATCTGGACCGAAGGCGCTCCGACGCACCTGGGCGAATGAGGCAGCTCACCTGCCTCGACCTCAGCATCAACGCTGGTGCTTTGGTCGCGTGGCAGGCGAGGCCGAGCGCAAGCCATCGGTTCGTCGCCGCGCACAGCATCGCTGGGCTCTTGGCGTCGCTGGGTAGCACACGGGAATCCTTCGATGTGGTGGACATCTTCTGCCACGGCTTCGGTGGGGGGCTGACCTTCGGTGCTGAGACGCTCTTCGCCGCCGACGGCTACGGCTACGAGCGACTGCCCATCTTCACCCGGTTGGTTCGGCGCGGTGGGCGACTCCGCCTGCTCGGCTGCGAAACCGCCACCGACTCGACGTGGAAGGAGGGCCTCGTGCTCCTGCGTGGCCTTTCCCTGCTCGAGGCGGTGGCCTCACGGCTCGATGGAGGTTCGGCCTGGGGCACCACCGCTCGGCTGAGCTTCCTCGATTTCCTCCCGACCGGGCTCGATGAGGACCGGGTGCGTGGCGTCCTCGTGTCAGTGCAGGGCACATCTCACCCCCAGCGCGAAGTCGCTGTAGCCGGGCGCGTGTTGGTCAGTCCACCCCACGTAGTGAAAGCCGAGACTGGCGAGCTTCGCCCAGGTGCCCCCGAGCACAAAGCGAAGGCCATCGGGAAGGGCGGTGTCGGCCGGAGTCGCCGTCCACTCAGCGACGTTCCCGCCGAGATCGAACACTCCATAGGGGCTGACGTCCCCAAGCATGGTCCCCACAGGCGCCTCGCCTGAGACGCCGTCGGCTGACCCTGCGAGGTTGGCGACGAGCGCCGACCCGTCACCCCATGGCATCCGACGCCGCGGTCGCGGGTTGGGCTTCTGTCCTCGATCGTCGAGGGTGAGGCCACCGCGGGCGGCCTTCTGCCATTCGTCCGTCGTGGGCAGTTGCTTGCCAAGGTACGAGCAGTAGGCCTCGGCCGTCTTCGCGTCGATCCCGGTGACGGGGAACCGAGGTCCTCTCGCCTCGGCGAGCACCGCCGGCTGGGTTGCCGTCAGGTGCGGCGCGCCGGTCAACGGCCGGAGGCGCTCGAAGGGTGCGAAGGCCCCGTTGGACACCTCGACCCGGTCGATGGCGAACGTCGGGAGCTCGGCTGGCTCATCGGCCACGCCTCCGTCGCTCAACTCCACCGTGCGCCACCACGGCCCACCTGGAATCGTCACCAGCGAGGCGCGCGTCGCTCGGCATGTCGGTACGGGAAGCTCAATTCTCGTCGGGTCCCCCGCGCGGCGCTCGGTGTAGCCCGGCAAGCGCTGGAGGTGAATCCACGAGGCACCGCACCCGCCACTGGGGCGAAGAACCTCGACGAGCACCGAGCCCGCCGGCGCCTCCACCCGGAAGACCTGCTGGCCGTCCACGCCTCCATCCAGCGGGGTGCGGTGCACCTCGGCGAGGGTCGCCCCAGGCTGGCTGGGGTCCTTCGTGTCGGGCCGGTGGAGCACGAAATCGAAGCCCTGGGGGCCAGCGGCGATGGCCTGCTGCTCGTTCGAGTCGAAGTCCCATGGCGTGAGGATGAGATCGAACAACCCGGTGTCCGCGGCGGCGAGGCGAATCTCCGCCTGCTGGGCGAGCGCGAGCTGCTCCCGGCGGCGGAACTCGAGCGCCACCGAGGTGGCCGCGGCAGCGCTCGCGGCGAGCATGGCGAAGACAGCGCCCACCGTCAGCTGCCGCCTCAGGCGCGTCTTCTGGCTTCGCCGGCGCCCCGCGGCGAGAAACCGGCCCACCACTCCCCCGGGCTGGGTGTCCCACTGCTCGAGCCGGTGGAGCACCTGGGCCAGCGCGTCGCCGGTCCACGTCTCGGTGTCGCGTTCGCCACGTTTGGCCCACAACCCCGCGGCCTGCTCGAGCTGAGCCATCAACGCGCGGCGCTCGTGTGTCTCGTCGAGCCAGCTCCTCAGCCGCGGCCAGCCCACCGCCAGGGACTCGTGGGCGAGCTCGACGATGGCCTCGTCGGTCTCGGCCTCGCGGCGACTGACGAGCAGCCGGTGCTTCACCAACTCGTCGACCGTGGCCGCCGAGCCGGGATCGAGCTCGACCAGCTCGCGGCGGCTCCTTGGATGGCGAGTGCCGTCGGGGTTGACGAGCGAGAGGAGCACCGCGCGCAGGCGCTTCACCTCGGTCGCCGAGAGGTGACTCACCAACGCCTCGGCGTGCGCCGCCAAGGCCCCACTGGCGCCCCCGAGGGCCTCGTACTGCGCCGCGGTCAGCCGGCGGGAAGAGGTGTCACGGTGCTCCCACAGGGCCATGCAGGCGAACTGCAACAGCGGCAGCGCCGCCGGGGCCCCCTCGAGCTCGACGGCGATACGCGCGGCGAGCGTCGGCGGGTCGAGCTGGTACCCGGCCCGCCGGAGCGGCTCGGTGATCGCCGCCTCGAGCCCGGCACGGCCCACCGGCGCCAGCACCACCGTCGCGCCGAGCGAGGGGGCCAATGACGGCACCCGGGCCAGCGAGGCGAGGAAGTCGTCGCGCAACGCCAGGACCACCCGCCAGGGGTCGGCCGAGTCCATCGCGGCGGCGGCGAGACAGCTGAAGAAGGCGGCGGCGTCCTCCGGGGTGGCGAGAGTGAAGAGCTCCTCGAACTGGTCGACGAAGAGCAGGACGTGCCCGCCCGAGCGCCTGTGGAAGGTCGCGAGGCGCCCCACGACGGCCCCCGGCTCGCTCGCGAGGAGCGGCGCGAGCTGGGCGTCATCGAGGGCGGCGGCCAGGCTCGCCAGCGGCCGAAGGCCCGGCCGCACCCGTACCAGGGTCCAGGCCTCGGACTCGCGGAGCCTGGGGAGAATCCCCGCAACGATGAACGAGCTCTTCCCCACGCCCGACGCCCCGACGACGGGCAACAGCGGCGCGCCCCGGAGCACCTCGACGCACGAGGCGACCTCGGCGTCGCGGCCGAAGTAATCCTCCGCGTCGCCTTCGCCGAAGGCCGCGAGCCCGCGGAAGGGCGACCGGGCCTCGTCGTGAGGGCGGGTCGGCGCGCAGAGCGCGGCGAGCTCGAGAGCGACGTCTTGCGCCGAGGGCCGGCGCGCCGGCTCGACCGCCAGGCAGGCTTCGACGAGCGCGCGGACCTGCTCTGGCGCGGCGATGGGCCGCAGGGCGAGCCTCCCCAGCGAGAGGAGCTCTCCGTCGGAGAACGGCCGGGCCCCCATCACCATCTCGTACAGCATGACCCCGAAGGACCAGAGGTCGATGGCCTCGGTGGGCACCCCGCCGGTCCACCGCTCGGGCGCCATGTAGGCCGGTGTCCCTGAAGTGGCGAAGGTGTTGAAACCGGCCATGAGGGCGAGCCCGAAGTCGACGACCCGGGGCCGCCCATCGGGGGGAATGACGACGTTCTCGGGCTTGAGATCAGCGTGCAGCACGCCGTGGCGATGAGCCTCGGCGATCGCCTCGGCGACCGCGCGGCCCAGCCTCAGCGCCTCCCTGAGCGGCAGCCGGCCCTGCCTGAGCCGCTGTCGAAGACTCGGCCCGCTCAAGAACTCGAGCACGAGGTAGGGGCAGTGGTTCCACACGCCCGCGCCGTACAGGGTGACGATGTGCGGGTGGTTGAACCGAGCCGTCGCCCGGGCCTCGTCGAGGAAGCGCTCGGGCTCACTCTCGGACTTCACGAACTTCAGCGCCACCGCCCGGCCGAGGCGAACGTCCTGGGCGAGGTAGACGCGCCCCATCGCTCCCTCGCCCACCAGGCGCTTGACCACGAAGCCGTCGACCTCGGTCCCCGGGGGCAGCTCCGGTCCGAGCTCGGACGACAACCTTCGCTCTGTCGGATTGCTCTCGAAGCTCATGTCCTCTGCGTCAACGAAAAATCGGCAGCTCCACCCCCGGGCGACTTGGGTCGTCGGCCTGGCCGCTCCCCTCCACCCGTCGAGCGCTGCCTCGAGCTCGAGCTTCTTCGACGAGTCCACCATACACGCCCCGGCCACCTTCCCCGAAGGAAAGCGGCAAGGTCCTCGTGGCCTCCCGACCCTGGCTCCATCCAGCAGTGGCCGGAGGGCACCGCGGCGGCGGGTGCGAGCTGCCGTTAACAGCGAACATGAGGGTCCCATTTCGGTCGCTGGTGGCGGTGCTGGTGCTCGGCTCGACGGGGCTCGGCTGCCTCTTCTTGGCGCCAACGCACCGGGGCCCCGAGACCGACCACTTCGATGGCCGCAGCTTCTTCACGCCCATCAAGTCGGGAGCGAAACGGCCAGGGCTGCTCACCTTCGCGAAGTGGCGGCTCACGCGGAGGCAGCCTCCGTGGACGCCCTACCGCGAGTATGCGCCCGGGCCCCGCCCCCCGTACCAGGTCGGGCCGGGGCAGATGCGGGTCACCTTCATCAACCACGCCACGACGCTCATCCAACTGGACGGCGTCAACATCCTCACCGATCCAATCTACAGCTGGCGCTGCAGCCCCTTCGACTTCGTGGGCCCGCGGCGGACCCGACCGCCGGGAACTCGCTTCGAGGACCTCCCGCGCATCGACGCGGTGGTCATCAGCCACAACCACTACGATCATCTCGACGTCCCCACGCTCAAGCGCATCGTCAACCGCTGGCCCTCCGTGCGCATCTTCGCCGGCCTGGGGAACCGGTCCTTCCTGGAGCAGCAGGGGCTCCCCGGGGTGACCGAGCTCGACTGGTGGGAATCGCGCGAGCTCAAGGGAATCACCGTGCGGAGCGTGCCCAGTCAGCACGGCTCCGGGCGCGCCCTCTTCGATCTCGACGGGACGCTGTGGACCGCCTGGGTGCTGGAAGGCAAGGCGGGCCGTGCCTATTTCGCCGGGGACACCGGGTACGGGCCACACTTCGCCAAAGCCGCGCGGCGCCTGGGCCCGATGCGCCTCGCCGTGTTGCCCGTCGGAGCCTTCGAGCCGCCGTGGCTCATGGGCCCCGTGCACGAGTCGCCTCCGCAGGCAGTGGAGGCGGCGAGGGATCTCCATGCGGCGATGGCCGTGCCTATCCACTTCGGCACCTTCGAGCTGGCCGATGACGGCCAGTTCGAGCCCGTGCAGCTCCTCGAGGCCGCGCTGGCGGATGCGGGCGTGAACTTCCAGATCCTCGGCTTCGGCGAGGGCCGGGACGTCCCCTGAGCCTTCAGGGCATCGCGTTGCTCTTCAGTCCTGGAGCTCGCCGGCGGCGACGTGCACCTGAACTTGGGCAAGCTCCAGGACCTTTCCCAGGCCCGGAGGCACCGGCGCGTCAGTGAAGAAGCGGTCAACCTCCGAGAGGTGCCCCAGGCGCACCAGCGCGCTCCGGGCGTACTTCGAGTGGTCGGCCACCAGCCACACCTCACGTGACTGCTCGACGATGAGTTGCGCCACCCTCACCTCTCGGTAGTCATAGTCGAGGAGCGTTCCATCGGGCTCGATGCTCGAGACCCCGATGACGCCGATGTCGACCTTGAATTGCCGGATGAAGTCGAGCGTCGCCTCGCCCACGATGCCGCGATCTCGGTGCCGCACCAGCCCGCCCGCGACGAACACCTCCGCCTCCTCGTTCCCTGCGAGAATGGTCGCTACGTTGAGGTTGTTGGTCACCACTCGGATGCCCCGGTGCTTCGCCAGCGCCCGGGCGACCTCCTCGGTGGTGGTGCCGATGTTCAAGATGAGCGAGCGCCCCGACTCGACCTGGCTGCCCACCATCTGCGCGATGCGGCGCTTCGCCTCGACGTTCATCACCTGCCGCTGGGCGTAGTCGATGTTCTCGACGGTCGACGGGAGCCCGACCCCGCCGTGGTACCGGGCGACCAACTCCTCCTCCTCGAGGCTCCGCACGTCTCGCCGGACCGTTTGGGTCGTCACCTTGAGCACCTGGGCGAGATCCTGAACCGACGTATCCCCATTTTGCCGAAGGAACTCAACGAGTTGCCTGTGCCTTGGGTTCAAGTGGACCCCTCAAACGCCCAGTAACGAGCCAAAACGAACTGTAACGATGGCGCTCATGGTCGCTTGGATCCTACACTCGAAGCAGTCAGAGCGGTTGTACGAAAGATGACGATGCAAAACGAACCCATACGAACACACGGTGCGAACGACTCCGAACCTCGCTCTCTGAGGGCTTCGATCCTCCATCGGCTCGACGACGCAGTGCTCGACGTGCTGGTGGTTGGCGGCGGAATCAACGGAGCGGTCACCGCTGCGGCCTTGTCGGCGCGCGGCGCGAAGGTGGGGCTGGTCGAGAAGGGCGACTTCGGTTCGTCGACGTCGCAGGAGTCGTCCAACCTCATCTGGGGCGGAGTGAAGTACCTCGAGACGGTCGAGCTCGGCCTGGTCCGCAAGCTGTGCCGGTCGCGCAATGAGCTCCTGCGCTCCTTCCCCTCGTCGGTCCGGGAGATCCGCTTTTACGCCACCCACGCCCGTGGGTTCCGGCATGGGCGGTGGAAGTTGATTCTCGGCGTGCTGCTGTACTGGGCCATCGGCCTGTTCTTCACCCGGCGACCGCGTCCACTCTCGCTCTCCACCATGGCGAAGGAGGAGCCAGTCCTCTCCCTCGAGGGGCTCGACGGCGGCTTCGAGTACTCCGATGCGTACCTCCCTGACGGCGATGCGCGATTCGTGTGGCGGTTCGTTCGCTCGGCCCTCGACCACGGCTGTCTCGCGTCGAACTACCTCGAGGCCCTCGGCTCTCGGCGCGAGGGTGACCACTGGGTTACGCGCGCGAAGGACCTCGTCACCGGCCGGGAGCTGACCATACGCTCGCGGATGTTGGTCAACGCCTGTGGGCCGTATGCCGACGCGGTCAACGGGCGCGACGGCGTGGCCACGGAGCACCGGCACTTCCTGTCGAAGGGTATCCACCTGTTGGTCGATCGAGTGACGCCGAGCCGCCGCGTCCTCACCTTCTTCGCCGACGACGGGCGGCTCTTCTTCGCGATTCCGATGGGGAGCCGCACCTGCGTGGGGACCACCGACACCCCCGTCGAGCAGCCGGGCGTCGGCGTCACTCCGGAAGACCGGCGCTTCGTCCTCGACAACATCAACAAGCGGCTCCGGCTCTCCCGTCCGCTCGAGGAGCGCGACATCATCTCGGAGCGCTGCGGGGTACGGCCGCTGGCGGTGGGTCGCCGGGGCGCGGCGGGTCGCGACTGGATGCAGCTCTCTCGGCGGCACGTCATCGAGACCGACGCGGCGGCGCGCCACGTCACCATCTTCGGAGGAAAGCTCACCGACTGCCTCAACATCGGCGAGCGACTGTGCGCCGAGGCCACCCGTCTGGGCGTCACCCTGCCGTGGCCCCGGCACGCGTGGTACGGCGAGCCTCCCGCTGCCGACCGCGAAGCTTACCAGCACCAGGCTCGACTCCTGGGCCTCGACGAGCTGGCGCCCAAGGACGGGGCGGAGGAGTCGCCGTCGGCACGGCTCTGGCGCCGCTATGGGCTCGAGGCGCTCTCACTGCTCGAGGACATCCGCAGGGACCCGCGCGCCGCCGAGCCGGTGCTCCCCTCGAGCTCGGTGCTCCGCTGCGAGGTCGAGGCCGCCTCCCGCCGCGAGCTGGTTGTCTCGCTTGAAGACTTCCTCCGGCGCCGCACCGACATCGCGCTGACGGTCCGGCGGGACGAGCTCCGACGGGCGCCAGGGCTCCGAGAGGTGAGTCGCGTTCTCTTCGGAGACGCCGGCGACGAGCAGCGCGCCCGGTACTTCCCCGAAGATGAAGCGCGCATCGCCGTACCGGCCTGAGCGAGGAGCGCACCAGATGCAGACAGAGTCCGAGTTCTTCGAGGTACCAGATGGCACACGGCTGTTCCTCCATCGCTGGCGGCCCGAGGCTGGCGTGGTCCTGCGAGGCGCGGTGCAGATAGTTCACGGGATGGCGGAGCACGGGCAGCGCTACGAGCGTTTCGCCGGCGCGCTCACCGGAGCGGGGTTCGAGGTCTACGCGCTCGATCTCCGGGGTCACGGCCGCACCGCTGGCGAGCCGAAGAACGTCGGGTTCTTCGCCGAGGCCCAGGGCTGGGAGAAGGTGGTGGACGACGTTCATCAGCTCTGTGTCCATATCCGCCACGAGCACCCGGGCCTCCCACTCGTCTTGTTCGGCCACAGCATGGGGTCCTTCCTCGCTCGCCACGCGATGATCCTCCACGGGGCCGAGCTCGACGGCGTCATGCTCTCGGGAACGGCGGGAGATCCAGGCCTCCTCGGGGCGGCGGGGCTCACCGCGGCTCGGGCGATCGCCGGCCTCCACGGCGCGCGCACCCCCAGCCCGCTCCTCGACCAGCTCACCTTCGGCGCCTACAACAAGCCTTTCGCCCCCGCTCGGACCCGCTTCGACTGGCTCAGCCGAGACACGGCCCAGGTCGACCGGTACGTGGCTGATGCATTCTGTGGGGGCATCTTCTCGGCCGGTTTCTTCTGCGACCTCCTGGGTGGGCTCCGGTTCATTCACCAACCAGCCAACCTCGCGCGCATCCCCAAGGCGCTCCCGGTGTACCTCTTTTCGGGGGAGCGCGACCCGGTGGGCGCTCAGACGCGCGGCGTCCGCCAGGTTCATCAGCTCCTCGAGCGCTCCGGCCTCACGAACCTGACCATGCGCTTCTATCCTGACGGGCGCCACGAGATGCTCAACGAGACCAACTGGGAGGAAGTCCACCGCGACGTCCTCGCCTGGCTCGCCTCGGTCACCCAGCGCGGGGAGCCAGCCGCTAAAGCATGACGCGTCTGTCTTCCGTCACCGGCGGCAGCTGACGAAGACGTGGCCCTCGGGGGACAGAATGCGGGGACCCGGCACGGCGAGGCTACAGTTCAATCTGACGCGTGATGGCCTTCTTCGCGACCGGCTTCGCGTCGGAGTGCCCTCCGGTCAGGCTGGCAGCGGGTCTCATGCCTGAGTAGGCTCCCTCCAGGAAGCTCTCGCTTTCGCGAAAACCCGATGCCGTCGCATGGAGCATTGAGGATTTGCTCGAGAGGGTGAGGGACGGCCAGATCCGGCTCCCGGGATTCCAGCGGCTCTTCAAGTGGGAGGTGAATGACGTTCTACATTCCAATGATCTCTCGACCGCGGGTCCCCAGAAGGTAGGTCCCGGAGAGCCCTGGCCTGAAACGGCGTCCATCGGTTTCTCCTCGCTCAGGTGT
>PMBV01000403.1 GCA_003153055.1 Myxococcales bacterium | reverse complement strand
CAACACCAAGGTTCTCGTCCAGGGCATCACCGGCAGCTTTGGCGCGCGGCACGCGCAGCTCTCGATTGATTACGTCACTCAGATCGTCGCCGGCGTCACCCCCGGCAAGGGCGGTCAGTTGTTCGAAGGCAAGGTGCCAATCTTCGACACCGTCGAGCAGGCGGTGAAGGCGACGGGGGCCAACACCTCGGTCGTCTTCGTGCCGCCTCCGTTCGCGGCCGACTCGATCATCGAGTCAGTCGACGCGGGCATCGGCGTCTGCATCACCATTACCGAGGGCATTCCCGTCAACGATATGGTGAAAGTGAAGCGCGTGCTGGCCGGCTCCAAGACCCGCCTGGTGGGCCCGAACTGCCCTGGCGTGATCACCCCCGGCGCCAAGTGCAAGATCGGCATCATGCCGGGCCACATTCACCGCCCCGGCCGCATCGGCATCGTGTCCAAGTCGGGCACCCTGACCTACGAGGCCGTCTTCCAGGTCACCAACCTGGGGCTCGGTCAGTCGACGGCGGTGGGCATCGGCGGCGACCCGGTCCACGGCACCAACTTCATCGACGTGCTCGACCTCTTCAACCAAGACCCCGAGACCGACGCGATCATCATGATCGGCGAGATCGGCGGCAGCGCTGAAGAAGAAGCGGCCGCGTGGGTCAAGGCGAACATGAAGAAGCCCATGGCTGGCTTCATCGCTGGCGTCTCGGCCCCTCCGGGCAAGCGCATGGGCCACGCCGGCGCCATCATCTCGGGTGGCAAGGGTACGGCCGCCGAGAAGATCAAGGCCATGAGCGAGGCAGGCATCTTGATGGCGGCGTCACCAGCTGAGCTCGGCTCGACCCTCGTCGAGGCCGCCAAGCGGGCCGGCGTCAAGGTGTAGCGGCAGTCCGTCGTTGAACCAGTGAGGAGGTCGACCGATCCATGCGAGTCATCAACTTCAACGCAGGCCCGGCCGGCCTCCCGCTCCCCGCCCTAGAAAAAGCGAGAGACGAGCTCCTCGACTTCCAGGGGTCGGGCATGTCGATCATGGAGCACTCGCACCGGGGCAAGGTCTACGAGGCGGTGCACCACGACACCACTGCGCGCCTCACGAGACTCCTCGGCATTCCCGACAGCCACACGGTGCTCTATTTGACCGGCGGCGCTTCGACGCACTTTGCGCTCATTCCCATGAACTTCCTCCCCGCGGGGAAGAGCGCCGATTACGTGATGACCGGGGTGTGGTCGGAGAAGGCCATCGATGAGGCCAAGCTGGTGGGCACCGCGCGCATCGCGGCGACGACCAGGGGCGCCGACGGGCGGTACAATCGGGTGCCGGCCCAGGCCGAGCTCCAGCTCGATCCGCGGGCGGCCTACGTGCACACCACGTCGAACAACACCATCTATGGCACCCAGTTTCATGGCGCCCTCGACACCGGCGCCGTGCCCCATGTCTGTGACATGAGCAGCGACTTCATGTGGAAGTCGACCGACGTCTCCACGTACGACTTCATCTACGCGGGCGCTCAGAAGAACCTCGGGCCCTCGGGGGTGTTGGTGGTGGTGGCGAGGAAGGCCTTCCTGGCTCAGGGGCGCAAAGACATTCCCAAGGTGCTCCGCTACCAGACCCACGCCGAGAACGACTCGCTGTACAACACCCCTCCGACCTTCGCGATCTACCTGGTGGGCAACGTGCTCCAGTGGATCGAGAACGAGGGAGGCCTCAAGGCGCTGGAGGCCCGCAACCGGGCCAAGGCCGAGGTGCTCTACGCGACGCTCGATCGCCTGGCCGGCTTCTACCACGCGCCGGTCGAGCGCTCGTCACGCAGCGTGATGAACATCGTCTTCCGCTGCCCGTCGGAGTCGCTCGACGAGAAGTTCGTCGCCGAGGCGAAGAAGGCCGGCATGGTGGGGCTCAAGGGCCACCGCATCGCCGGAGGCATTCGCGTGTCGGCCTACAACGCCGTGTCTCTCAACGACTGCGAGACCCTCGCGTCGTTCATGCAGTCGTTTGCCCAGTCGAACGGTTGACCCGTTTCCCCCGGAGTTCTCATGCGCGTTTTTGTGTTGCTGGTTGCCCTCCTTGCTGGCGGCGCCGCCGCGGGTGAGCTCGAAGGGGTCTCGTTGCCCGACTCGGTGTCGGTCGAGGGGAAGGAGCTCAAGCTCAACGGCCTGGGCCTCAGGCGAAAGTTCATCTTCAACGTCTACGTCGCCGCGCTGTACGTCGAGGCCAAGAGCGCCGATGGGGCCGCCATTCTCTCGAAGGACGAGCCCCGGCGGGTCGACATGGTCATGCTCCGCGATCTCGACCGAAAGAGCATCGTCGATGCCCTGAGGCTCGGCTTCGAGAAGAACGCCGGCGACAAGCTCGACGGGCTCAAGGAGCGAATGGACAAGTTCGCCGCGGTGATCCCCGATCTCAAGAAGGGGCAGTCGCTCTCGGTCGTCTACCAGCCCGGCAAGGGCACCCACGTCGAAGGTCAGGGCCAGAGCTACACCGCGGAGGGGAAGGAGTTCGCCGACGCGCTCTTCTCGGTGTGGGTGGGGCGGTTCCCCGTCGACGAGGCGCTGAAGAAGGGAATGCTGGGGGCCAAGTAGCGGGCGAGTCATCAGCCAGCTCCACCGGTGCCGGTTGCGGTGATGCGCTCGGGGTGGGTGTACACGTTCATGTGTCGGCCCCTGAGAAAGCCAACCACGGTGATGCCGAGCGCCTGAGCCGCGCGGATTGCCAGCGAGGTGGGCGCCGAGACCCCTGCCAGGGTGGGCACCCGGGCCGCGGCGGCCTTCTGCACCAGCTCGAAGCTGACCCGGCCCGACACCACCAGGGCCGACTCGGAGGCCACGCGCCGGTGGCGGAGCATGGCGCCCAGCACCTTGTCGACGGCGTTGTGGCGGCCGACGTCTTCCCGCACCACCGCGGGTAGCCGGTCGAGGGAGTCGAAGAGGCCGGCGCCGTGCAGACCTCCGGTGCTCGCGAAGGTGGGTTGCTCCTCGCGGAGCCGCTCGGGCCAGCGGTACAGCCGTTCCGCCTCGACCGGGCTCATGGCCTTCAGGGGTGGAGCGACGCGCATCACCGCCTCGATGCTGGCCTTGCCGCACAGCCCGCAGCTCGAGCTCGTGTAGAGGTTTCGGCGCAGGCGCTCGAAGTCCACCGGCAGGTCGTCTCTGAGGATCACGCGCACCACGTTGTCCTGCGCGTCGTCTCGAGCATCAGGGCAGTGATGTACCGAGCGTACGTCGTCGATCGAGGCGATCACGCCCTCCGAGAGGAAGAACCCCAGGGCGAGATCCTCGTCGTGGCCTGGCGTGCGCATGACGACCGCCACCCGCGAGCCTTGGAGCTGCAGCTCCAGGGGCTCCTCGTGGGCTACCTGGTCGTCCTCCTGGTCGGTGACCTGCTCGGTCCAGCGGGTGACCCGCACGCGCGCATCCAAGGCGTCGGGATCGAGTTGGGCCAGATCCAAGAGTCGCGAGGGCATCAGACACCCTACGATACGCCCGGCGGTGCACCGCCCGCGAGCCTCGTGCCTGATGCGGCCCGCCTTTCAGCCGGGGTGGGGCGAGGCCTCGAGATCGTCGCGCCGCGGCATCGTGTTGCGGGCGACCTTCTCGAACTCGGCCAGCACCAACCGCTCGAGCTTATCGCGCATCTCGGAATTGAGAGGATGCGCGATGTCTTTGTAGGTGCCGTCTTTGCGTTTCTTGGCCGGCATCGCCACGAAGAGGCCACCCGTACCCTGGATGACCTTGAGGTCGCGAACCACGAAACAGGCATCGAGCGTGATGGTGACATACGCTCGCAACTTGTCTTCGTCGACTGGGAACACCTTCACGTCGGTGATGTTCATGGGCCCCCCGGGAGTTGAAGCCCCGCTCGACAGGATCCTTCGCATGGCTGTTCCAGCGCAAGCCGGGCCCCCCCCTTTTTCGGCCAGCGCCCCCACAGATCGTATTCGGCGGTGTACCTTGACAGCGGAGAAGGAATCGCTAGGGTGCGCGCCCCGTTCCACCTGATTTCCCTCTTCCAGGAGTTTCGCCATCGCTCTCGCACGCGACCAGAGAACCGACCGACGCATCAAAGCCCGAGAAGTACGTGTGGTTGGACCCGGCGGCGAGCAGCTCGGCGTCCTCCCGACCGAGCAGGCCCTGGCCAGGGCCCAAGAACTTGGGCTGAACCTCGTCGAAGTCAACCCGATGGCCAAGCCGCCCGTCTGCAAGATCATGGANNAACGAGACCAAGAAGAAGCAGGTCGTCGTCAAGGTCAAGGAGATCAAGCTCCGCCCCAAGACCGAAGACCACGACTACGAGACCAAGGTTCGCCACGTCAAAGAGTTCCTCGAAGAGGGCAACAAGGCGAAGATCACCATCATGTTCCGCGGCCGTGAGATCACCCACCGCGAGATCGGCACCCGCGTCCTCGACGACGTGGTGCAAGATCTGAAAGAAGTGGCCGTGGTCGAGCAGACCCCGCGGCTCGAGGGCAAGCAGATGTTCATGATCCTCGCCCCGAACTCGAAGGTCGCTCAGCGGGCTCGCGACGCGCAGCGCCTGTCGCTCCAGCAGGCCGAGAAAGAGAAGGCCAAGGCCGAGAAGGCCTCCATGCACCCTGAAGGTGCTCCGGCGGCAGGTGCCCCGGTCGTGGCTGAACCGGCCTCTGGTGAGCCAGTGGTCGCCGCGCCATTGCCTGACGCCGCCGCCACGGTCGTGGCTCCCCCGGCTCCCGCTGTTGCTCCCAAGGCGTGAGGCTCGTTGACAGGGTGCGTGCTTCGAGGTACGTGCGACGCCCTTTCGTTTCGAAGGCAGGATAGGTATGCCCAAGCTCAAGACCCGGAGTGGCGCGAAGAAGCGCTTCCAAGTGAAGAAGACCGGCAAGGTGAAGCACGCCAAGGCCTTCGGGAAGCACCTCTTCACCCACGCCAAAGACATGGATAGTCGTCGCCGCACCCGCGGCACTTCGCACCTCGATCGGATGGATGCGAAGAAAGTCGTCAAGGAAATGTTCCCCTACGGGGCGAACTGAGGCTACTGACCCATGCGTGTAAAGAAGGGCGTCAAGGCCCGTCGTCGTCGCAATTCAATCCTCAAGCTGGCCAAGGGTTTCCGAGGTCGGCGGAAGAACTGTTACAAGCGAGCTAACCAGGCGGTCGAGCGTGCGCTCGACTATGCCTCGCGTGATCGTCAGCGCAGGAAGCGCGACTTCCGCTCGCTGTGGATCGTCCGCATCAACGCCGCTGCTCGTGCCCTGGGCCTGTCGTACTCCAAGCTCATCGCCGGGCTGGTGAAGGCGAAGGTCGCCATCGATCGCAAGATCCTGGCCGATCTCGCCGTGCACGATCCCGCTGGTTTTGGGGCCGTCGCCCAGCTTGCCAAGGCGGCCTGAAGCATCGGAAGTTTCGAAGTGACGGGGTCGCCCTTGGCAACGGGGGCGGCCCCGGTTCGTTTTGCGCTTCGGAGGAGACACTCACATGCAGGACCGACTGAAGGCGTTGGCGGCGCAGGCGAAGGGTGAGCTCGACCTGGCGCTGTCGAGAGACGCGGTGGATCAGGTGCGGGTGAAGTACCTGGGCAAGAAGGGGGAGCTCTCCCAGATCCAGGCGGGCATGGCGAAGTTGGCGGTGGAGGCGCGCAAGGCCCTCGGGGCGGCCTCCAACGCGGCGAAGGCCGAGCTGGAGTCGTTGCTCCAGCGAGCCGTCGTGCGCGTCGAGGAGGCGCAGCTCGAGGCCGAGCTCAAGGGGCCGAAGATCGACGTGACGCTCCCTGGCCGGGGCAGTCGCTTCGGCCACCGGCACCCGGTGTCACAGACGCTCGATGACATGTGCGCGGTCTTCGCCGGCCTCGGCTTCGCGATCGAAGAGGGCCCGGAGATCGAGCTCGACTGGTTCAACTTCGAGGCGCTCAACCTCCCGGTCGATCACCCCGCCCGTGACATGCAGGACACGTTCTACCTCGAGCCCCAGACGCTCCCCGAGGCCGCCAGGGCCAAGCCGGTGGTGCTGCGAACGCACACCTCACCGGTGCAGATTCGCACCATGCTGGCGCAGAAGCCGCCGATCAGGGCGATCATGCCCGGCCGGGTGTACCGCAGGGACAGCGACCAGACCCACACTCCCATGTTCCACCAGATCGAGGGGCTGATGGTCGACCGGCAGGTGTCCTTCGCAGAGCTCAAGGGCACGCTGGCAGCCTTCGCCAGGGCCTTCTTCGGGCCCAAGGCGAAGACCCGGTTTCGGCCGAGCTTCTTCCCCTTCACCGAGCCCTCGGCCGAGGTCGACGTGTCCTGCGTCTTCTGCGGCGGCAAGGGCTGCCGGGTGTGCAAGCAGACCGGGTGGATCGAGGTGCTGGGCAGCGGCATGGTGCACCCCAACGTGTTCCGGCACGCCGGCTACGATCCCTCTCAGGTGACCGGGTTCGCCTTCGGTATGGGCGTGGAGCGGCTCACCATGCTCCGCCACGGCATCGACGATCTCCGCACCATGTTCGAGAACGACTACCGGTTCGTCTCTCAGTTCTAGCCCAGGCGACCACACCATGAAGATCTCCCTCAACTGGCTCAAAGACTACGTCGAGCTCCCGCCCGCCGAGGAGCTCGCCTCTCGCCTCACCATGGCTGGCCTCGAGGTCGAGAAGATCGACCGTCCCGGCGCGGCCCTGGCTGGAGTCGTGGTGGCGCAGATCCTCGAGTCGACCAAGCACCCCAACGCCGACAAGCTGTCGGTGACCAAGGTGTCCGTCGGCGGCGCGACGCCGCTGCAGATCGTCTGCGGCGCGAAGAACTACAAGGTGGGCGACAAGGTGCCCTTGGCGATGGTGGGCACGCTGCTCCCGGGGGCCAAGGAGCCGATCCGCCAGGCGCCGTTGCGGGGCGTGGAGAGCTCGGGGATGCTCTGCTCGGCCCGGGAGCTGGGGCTCTCGCAGGAGCACGAGGGTCTCTTAATCCTCGATGCGGCGAGTGAGCTGGGGGCTCCGGTGGCCAAGGCCGTGGGCCTCGACGACGTGGTGTTCGAGCTCAACGTCACGCCGAACCGCGGTGATGCACTGTCTCACCTCGGGGTCGCGCGAGAGGTGGCGACCTTGCTCGGCTCGCCGCTGCGGGTGCCGTCGACGCCCGTGGCCGAGGGCGCCAAGGCGGCGTCGAGTCAGATCGCCATTCGCATCGACGACCGCTCCCGGTGCCTGCGCTACGCGGCGCGGGTGATCGAGGGCGTCACCGTGCGGCCCTCGCCCCGGTGGATGCAGGAGCGCCTCTCGGCCTGTGGCATGCGGGCCATCAACAACCTCGTCGACGTCACCAACTACGTGATGCTCGAGTGGGGTCAGCCGCTGCACGCGTTCGATCTCGATCACATCGGCGGGGCTGAGATCGTCGTGCGCACGGCCAAGGCAGGGGAGCGGTTGACCACGCTCGACGACAAGGAGCGGGTGCTCGAGGCCGAAGACCTGCTCATCTGCGACGCCAAGAGCCCGCTGGTGTTGGCGGGGGTGATGGGTGGAGCCTCGAGCGAGGTCACCGGCACGACGACCCGAGTGCTCCTGGAGTGCGCCTCTTTTCAGCCCGTCACGGTGCGGCGCTCCTCGAAGCGCCACGCGCTCAAGACGGAGTCGTCGCATCGGTTCGAACGCGGCACCGACATCTCGCTGGTACCCCAGGTGCTCGACCGCGCGGCGGTGCTGATCGCCGAGCTGGGTGGGGGCACGGTGCTCGCGGGGCGGGTCGACGTGTATCCCGCGCCCAAGGTCGCGACCGAGGTGACCCTCGAGGTGGCGAAGGTCGCGCAGGTGCTGGGCGTCGAGGTGCCCCAGGCCGAGTGCGAGCGGATCCTCACGGCGTTGGGTTTCACCCGGGCCGCGGCGACGGGGGCGAGCTCGACCTGGCGGGTGCCGTTCTCTCGCGGCGACGTCTCGGGGCCGGAGGATCTCATCGAGGAGATCGCCCGCATCAGAGGCTACGAGCTCATTCCCGAGGTGCTTCCGCGAGGCCAGGGCGAGATGGGGCCGGAGCGGCGGCGGTCGAGCGTCGGCCGTCGGCTCCGCGCCGCGATGGCAGGGCAGGGGCTCGACGAGGTCGTGAACTACTCGTTCGTGGCTCCGGCGGAGCTCGACGCCTTCGAGGCAGGCGCGGGGGCCGTGGCGGTGGCCAACCCCCTCTCGGTGGAGCAGTCGGTGATGCGCACCACGCTCTTCGCTGGGCTGGTGCCCAACGTGGCGCGCTCGGCCCGTCACCAGGCCGCGGGGGTACGCTTCTATGAGTTGGCCCGCACCTACCGACCCAACGAGGCCTTCGGGCAGGGCACGACGCCCGTCGCCGTCGAGCGCCTCACGTTGGCGGGGGCGCTGTGGGGTGCTCGAGAAGGGGTAACCAGCTGGACCGCGAAGGACGCCAAGGTCGACTTCTACGACGCGCGGGCAGCCGTGGAGGCGGTCCTCTCGGCGCTGCACATCGAGGGCGCCACCATCGAGCCCAAGGACTCGCCGTGGTATCACCCCAGGGCTTCGGCGGAGGTTCGCCATCAGGGTCGTGTGCTGGGATCGCTGGGCGAGCTTCACCCCCGGGCGATGAAGCGCCTCGATGCGCCGGCGGGCATCTTCCTCTTCGAGCTCGACGTGGAGGCACTGGAGGCCCAGGCTCACCTCGTGGCGCAGGCGACTGCCTTGTCGACGTTCCCTCCGGTGCTTCGCGATCTCGCGCTCCTGGTCGAGCAGTCGATGCCAGCCGACACGGTTCGCGCGCTCATTCTCGAAGTGGGGCGACCACTCGTTCACGATGCGCGCGTGTTCGACGTCTACACCGGACACCAGGTAGGAGAAGGGCGGAAGAACCTCGCGTTCGCGCTGACGTACCGGGCTGGAGATCGAACGCTGACCGACGCCGAAGTGGTCGAGGCCCATCAGAAAATCGTCCTGGAGCTCACCAGGCGTCTCAAAGGCGAGCTGCGGGGCTGATGCATGTTGCTGTAACATATTGAAATTACAGGACATGGTTCAAGTGGGCGGTGCGACGAAAAAACATAATAATGTCGCCACGTTGACACCGAAACGAACATCGCTAGGCTCTGGTTCATGACCAAGGCGGACATCATCGAGAGCGTCTACGA
>PMBV01000090.1 GCA_003153055.1 Myxococcales bacterium | reverse complement strand
CGAGGCCGAGGAGAAGGCCCGTCGCGGGGCTGAAGAGTGGGCTCGCCTCGAAGCCGAAGAGATATCTCGTCAAGAGGCCGTGGAGAAAGCCCGTCGCGAAGGTGAAGAGTGGGCTCGCCGCGAAGCTGAAGAGCAGGCGCTCCGCGAGGCTGAGGATCAGGCCCGTCTCGAGCTGCCGCGCCTCGTGCCGGCGCATTCCGAGGCTGAAGGGCAGGGCACCGCGACGACCGCAAAGGACCGTCTCGCGCGCCGCGCCGCTGAAGAGGAGGCCCAGCGAGTTGCCGAAGAGCAGGCTCGCTTTGCTGACGCGGTCGCTCTCCACGAACCCGCGCCGCACGGCCACCCTGAGACCTGGGGCCTTGAAGGGGACAACCTCGGCGAACAGAACCGGGGAGCCGCGGAGGCTCGCTCCGACGGTTTACCGCCCGATGACTCCTCGAGCTGGCTAGGGGCCCCACCGGCTCCCGAGCTGGCCGCTCCGCCCAGCGATCCGGCCCTCGCCGGAACCGCGCCGGTTGAGACGGAGGACCAGCCAATTCTCGACGCCGAGGTGTTGCTGGTCGAGGAGCCCACGGCCGAGATCGTCTCGGCTCCCGTGCTCGATGCGCCGGTGCTGCCAGCGAGCCTCCTCGACGACGAGCTGCCGCAATTCACCACCGAGTTCGTCACCGGGCTGGCGGGTCCAGAGGTGGCCGACCTCTCGTGGGACGAGACCGCGAGCACGCCCATCATCGACGTGCCCGCCGGA
Organism: Myxococcales bacterium; assembly: GCA_003153055.1. The sequence continues at coordinate 29,316 of PMBV01000090.1, read as the reverse complement.
GATCTCGGCCAGCCCGTGCGGTTCACCACCGACTGGCCTATCGCCGCGCCGTTCCGATCCTCCGGCCCCGTGGTCAGCGAGGAGGACGAGCGCATTCGAACTGCCCAGGCTCGGCGTCGAGCAGAAGAGACGGATCTCCAGGAAGACGAGGAGCGGCGTCTCCGACACGCCCAGCTCCCATCCTACGAACGCTCTCCGGTCGCCTTCACTCACTCGCCACCGGATCCGTGGACGGTTGCCTTCGACTCCCTCGCTGGAGTCGTCGCCCCCTTCGACGCTCCCCCTCCGATGCCATTCACGACGACGGAGGGCCCTCCCGCGGCGCCACCGATGCCAGAAGGTCAGCCCGAAACTGTCGGCGGATCTCCCGGTGCACCTGCTCAGAACGACCCCGAGCTCGTGGCGGCCGAGGCCCGCCAACGCGCGGCCGCGGCACTCCGTTTCGCGGAAGACTCGCGACGGGTGGCCGAGGCGTTTGCCCGTCAGCGCACCGAGGAGGCGGCCCGCAAGATCAGCCAGGAGGAGTCGCGCAAGGTCGCTCGCCAGGAGCCAGCCGAGCCCTCGCGGCCCATGCCTCCCAGCGACCTCTTCCAGCGCTCCCCTCAGAACCCCTCCCGCGCCGCGGCGCCGCCATCGGATCCCTTCCGTCAGGCGCCTCCCAGCGACCCCTTCCGGCGGGCACCACCGAGCAATCCCTTTCGCTCGGCCCCCCTCAAACCGCTTCGGCCAGCGCCGAGCAATCCCTTTCGGTCGTCCCCTTCCCGACCGCCGGCCCAGCCCTCCGACCGCGGCGAAGCCGAGCGGCGCGAGGTGTCGCGAAAGCGGGTCGAGGAGCAGGTCAAGGCCAGGACCGCCGAGCTCGGACGTCAGCGAACCGAAGACACCACTCGCCCGCGGCAGGCCGACCTGGCCCGACGTCGCGCCGAGGAGGAGTCCCGCGCCCGCGTCGAGAGCCAGCCCCGACCCTCCAGCGAAAGCGCAGCGAAGTCCCGCGTCGAGTCACCCAGCCGCCCCGTCGAGCAGAGCCAGAACCCGATGCCCTCAGCCCCGGCCCAGGAGCTGGGCGGCCGCCAACTCGATCAGAAGAGCCTGCTGGCCCGCATGAACGAGGCGCTCCGACAATCGACGGTCGTCGCCGCGAATGCCGATCCCAATGGGGCGCCGGGAGCCGTACCAGCCTCGACGGCGTCGCTGCCACCCGTTGTCGTGGGCGAGGCGGAGTCGCCCACCGACCAGCCCGAGACCCTCGAGACCGATCGACTTCGCCGGCAGACGATCCTCCAGAACGCGGTGGCGAGCCTCGGGTCCGCGCCCGCTCGCCAGCCACCGTCTGCTCCGTCGGCACGTCGTCAAACCCTGACCCCTTCAATGTCAGCACCCGGTCAAGCCCTGGCGGCCTCGCCCTCGACGCTGTCCGACTCCCAGCTCGTCGCGCAGCTCGAGGCCCGGGGCGGGCAGCTCGGCCGCCGTGACCACTACGCCGTGCTCGGGCTCACGCCCACCGCGACCCGCGATCAGGTGAAGGCCGCGTTCATCGCGCTGGCGAAGATCTTCCACCCTGATCGCCTGCCCCCCACGCTGAGTCACCTGGCCCAGCAGATGAGCACCGTCTTCGAATCCATCCGTGAGGCCTACGAGGTCCTCTACGACGACGCCAAACGCGCGGCCTGGGACGCCACCCAGAAGGCCGAACCCACCGCGGAGCTCTCCCCCTCAGCCCGAGAGGTCGCCGACCTGATGAAAGAGGGAGAGGCCGCGTTCAAGAAGCGAAGCTATCGGGAGGCCGAGGTGGCGTTCAGCCACGCCCACTCCATCGATGGCCAGGCCCCTTCCCTCGCGGCGCAGGCCTGGTGCATCTACATGGACCCCTCTCGCAAGGCCGAGGCAGCTCACGCCAAGGGGCTCATGGAGCACGCCCTGAGCCTCGACGCGAACTGCGATCGCGCTCACTACCAGTTGGGGGTCATCGCCCGCGTGGAGGGCGACATGGAGCGCGCCGAACGTCATTTCCGGGATGCCGTCAAAGTCAACCCCCGCCACCTCGAGGCCAACCAAGAGATCCGCCTCATCGAGATGCGGAAGAAGAAACACGAAAATGGACAGAAGAAGGGCTTCTTTCGCTAAAGCTCGCTGGCCCTCACTCCTCGTCGGCCACCAAGGCCAGGAGCGCGGCGCGATCATCCTCGTCGATGGCGACGAACTCCACACCCATGCCCGCTGGCTCACTCACCTCGGGAAACCGACGCACCCACACGACCTTGGCTTGTGCCCGAATGGGGTTCAGGCGACCTTCGAGGTGAAACTCCAGCGACAGCGACTCGCCTTGCTCGAGGAGGAGGTCTGACTTCAAGAAGGCGCCGCCGGCCGAGACGTCGGCGCTGGTGAAGATCAACAGGCCGGCCCCGAGCCCGTCGCGGGCGGCGAAGTCCACCGCGAGCATTCTCCGAGAGAACCGTCGATGATCCGCGCCCATCGAGCGACATTCGAAACGTTGACACCCCGCGATGCAAGACCAAACATCGCGAGCCGTCCTGGTCGAAAGGGTTTCCCGTGGCCAAGCAGCACCTCCTTCTGGTCGATGGCGACGCGAAGAGCCTTCGCGTCATGGAGGTCAGCCTGAAGAAGGCGGGCTTTCAGGTGACGACCGCCATCCACGGGAGGGAGGCGCTCGAGAAGGTGCAGGTGAGCCCCCCCGACCTGGTGCTGTCGGAGACCCGCATGCCCGAGCTCGACGGCTTTGACCTCTGCAGGCTCATCAAGGGCGACGAGCGGTACCGGCACATTCCCTTCGTCTTTCTCACCAGTCAGAAGACCGTGGAATCGAAGGTCAAGGGCCTTGAGACCGGCGCCGAGGACTACCTCACCAAGCCCATCTACATCAAAGAGGTCGTCACCCGGGCGCGGATGATCCTCCAGAAGGTCGAGAAGGAGCGCTTCGAGAGGAAGGAGTCGAAGGCGGGCTTCACCGGGAGCCTCTCCGACATGGGCGTGGTGGATCTCGTGCAGACCTTCGAGCTCGGCCGGAAGACCGGCGCCATCACGCTGTTGGGCGATCGCTCCGGCGCGGTCTACTTCCGTGACGGTCGGGTGATCGACGCCGAGCTCGGCCGGCTCACCGGAGAGAGCGCGTTTTATCGAATGCTCAACACCTTCGAGGGGAGCTTCGAGGTGTCGTTCGTGCCCCTCGACCGGGCCGATCGCATCGAGGTGTCCACTCAGGCCCTCCTCCTCGAGGGTATGCGCCGTCTCGACGAGTGGAGCCGCATGCTCGAGCAGTTGCCGCCCCTCGAGTCGGTCTTCGAGCTCGACTACGCCCAGTTGGCCGATCGCCTCGCCGAGATCCCCGACGAGGTCAACGGGCTGCTCCGGCTCTTCGATGGCCGCCGTTCTCTGTCGAGGGTCGTCGACGACTCTGACTTCGACGACCTCGCGGCCCTGGGCGTCGTCTCCAAGCTGTATTTCGAGGGGCTCATTCGCGAGGCGGCCTCGGCACCTCCGGCCACGGAGCCCAAGAAGCCCGCCATCGAGGCCTGGCTGAACGTCGGTCCGCCCGAACCCAGTGAGGAGCCCGTGCCTCCTGCACCCGTGGCCCGCGCCGAGCAACCGGCACCTCAGCCAGCAGAGGCACCCTCACGGTCGAGCGCGAGCGCTCACGAGGGGCCCCCGCCGGAGGTGGCCGAGGAGGTCGCCGCCGCCGAGCCCGAGCTGCCTGCGTCACTTCACGACTCGATGCCTCGCTCGCCCAAGAGCGAGGAGCCAGAGCCAGAGCCAGAGCCAGACCCGGAGCCGCGGCCGGAGCCAACTCCACCAGCTCCACCGCCTCGATCCCGAGAGGTCGCGCTGATCGACGTGCACCGGTTCGAGCGCAGGGCCACGCCGTCTCCGCCCAGCTCGACAGCGCCTCCGTCGCTGGAGCCCTCGGCGAGGGGGCTCACGAGAGCCCGCCAGTCGCTCCTCGACTCCTGGTCGAGCATCGACGTCGAGGGGCTCGAATCAGCCTCGACCTGGGCGCCCTCGGTGGGGTGGGCGCGAGCCGAGGCACCGCGCAAGGCCGAGCCGACGCCGTCGGTCGAGTCGCCTCATCCCTTGCCTGAGCTCTCTCCTCCCATCTTCGGGGGAGCCGCGGTGGAGCGCATCACCTTGCCCCCCATCGAACCGCCGGCGCTCGAGCCCGTACCACTGGGGGCCGAGCCCGCCGACGATGTCGCGTTCGGGGAGAAAGGGGAGGGCGCGAACCACGATTCGGCGCCCGAGGAGGTGACTCCGGCATTCACTCCTCCTGCGTTTGCCCCGACACCGGGGCCGTCGTCTTTGTCTCATCCGCCGTTTCCCGACGCGCTCCCGTCGCCCATCCTCGACGCGCCGAGCCCGCCGTGGACCGAGAAGGGAGCCACGGTCGGCCCAGTGACCATCTCTCTGACGGCTCCCGAGGACCAGGCGCCGCCGCCGGCTTCGAGCCCGCCCACTCCCGTGCTTGTGAAGTCGCCTGTGCCAACCCTGGCCCCGGCCACCGTCGTGCCGACCTCCGCGATGCGAGCGAGCCCTGTGCCGGTGACGAGCCAGGCGTCGCCCGCACCAGCGAAGCACCCGCCGGTCGGCGCGGCTCATGCGAAGGCTTCGACGTCACCCACGCCTCGCCCGGTGCCACCCCCGCCCGCGGAAGACCCAGAGGCGGCCTTCTTCGGCGACGAGGCGGCGCTCCTCGGGGAGCGGCCTGGGCGGCGCTGGGTGCTGCCCGTGGCCATCATTGCGGGGGTCGTCGTGGTGGGCCTGGTGGGTGCGACGCTGGTGGGCAGTCGACGGCCCGAGCCTCAGCCCATCGTCGCTGTCGAGCCCCCAGCGAAGGAGCCGGAGGCGTCAGCGATTGAAGACGCCGGACCTGCCCCTGTGCCCGAGGAGGTCGCCCAGGCGGCTGCCGAGGCGAGCTCCCCGATGGAAGCCGACGGAGGCCCCGAGGCGGTCGCCGGAGCCGCGGAGGACGCGGGCGGCGAGGTCACCACGGCCGTCAGGCTCATCGACCAGCCGCCAGCAGCCGAGGCGCTCCCCAATGGCGGGCCCACCGAGCGGGTGATGCCAGCACCTGAGCTCACCGGTGGATCCAGCTACGAGAAGGCCATCGAGGAGGCGCGAGTGGCCGTGGTGCAGCAACGGTTCCGGACCGCGGTGGTCCTCTACCGCCGAGTCGCCAAGCTGCGGCCGCCCACCCCGGCCGTGCTCCTGGGGCTCGGGGTTTCGCTGGTGCGCTCCGAGACCGAAACCGGGTACCACGAGGCCATTCCCTACCTCATCGAGGGGCTCAAGGATGAGCCCAAGAATGCCCAGGCCTGGCTCGCTCTCGGCATCGCCTACCAGAACCTCGGCCGCCCCGAGGAATCGAAGGGCCCCTACCGCGAGTACCTCAAGCTCCGACCCACGGGGCCTCAATCGGACGAAATCCGCAATGCTCTGAGGAACGGCACCAAGTAAGAAGGGCTCGTGCTGTGCCTGGGCATCGAGACATCGTGTGACGAGACCGCGGCGGCCGTGGTGGAGAACGGGAGGGTGGCGCTCTCAGACGTGGTGTCGACCCAGATCGACATTCACCGCCGGTGGGGTGGGGTGGTGCCCGAGCTGGCCAGCCGCAACCACGTGGTGCAAGTGATGCCCGTCGTCGACGAGGCCCTTCGACGGGCAGGCAAGCGGCTCCTCGACCTCGACGTGCTCTCCGTCACCAGTGGGCCCGGGCTCCAGGGCGCGCTCCTCGTCGGGCTCCAGGTGGCCAAGTCACTCTCGGCCGCCACTGGGCTCCCCTTCGTGGGCGTGAATCACCTGGAAGGGCACCTGTGCGCCATTCAGCTCGTCGACCCGGCGCCCGCCCCTCCGTTCCTCGCGCTCATCGTCTCGGGTGGCCACACCACGCTGTATGAAGTGCCGGCCTTCGGGACCTACCGCCGCCTGGCCACCACTCGCGACGACGCGGCTGGTGAGGCCTACGACAAGGTGGCGAAGATCCTCGGGCTGCCGTACCCCGGGGGCCGGCCCATCGACGATCTCGCCCAGACCGGCGACCCCCGCGCCATCGACTTCCCCCGGGCCATGCGGGGCAAAGACGTGCTCGATTGGAGCTTCTCGGGCCTCAAGACGGCGGTGTGGAGCCATGTCCAGGCGAACGGAGTTCCCACTGGCCAGGCCTTGGCTGACCTCTGCGCGTCGTTCCAGGAGGCCGTTGCCGACAGCTTGACCTCGAAGGTGCTCCTCGGGGCCAAGCGGGCCGGCGCGCGGCAACTGGTGCTGTGCGGAGGCGTCGCGGCCAATTCCCGGCTGCGGGGTCTCGCCCAGGCCCGTGCCGACGAGGCCGGGCTCTCGCTCTTCTTGCCGCCACCTCGCCTGTGCACCGACAACGGCGCGATGATCGCGGTGGCAGGTTCGCTGGCGTTCACCCGTGGCGTGACGAGCGAGCTGTCCCTCAACGCAGACCCAAGCTGGAGACTGTAGATGCTCGAGACGCCCAAACAGATGCTCCGCCGACTGGGGCTTCAACCCAAGCACAGCTGGGGGCAGAACTTCCTGGGCGACGAGGTGCTCCTCGAGCGTATCGCCGAGGAGGCCCTGCTCCGCCCTGGCGAGCCGTGTCTCGAGCTCGGCGCCGGGTTGGGGCACCTCACCCGCTTTCTCCTCGCGTCGGGGGCTCGGGTCATCGCCGTGGAGAAAGACCGAGACATGGCCCAGGCCCTCCGCGCCCTAGAGCTCGAGGGCCTGTCGGTGGTCGAGCTGAACGCCGCGGAGATGGATTTCGCCAAGGTGGCCGCGAGCGATCAGGTGGTGGTGGTGGGCAACCTTCCGTACCATCTCTCGAGCCCGATCCTCTTCGAGGTGCTCGACCAATCGGCCCATGTCAGCCGCGCCGTCTTCACGCTTCAGAAAGAGGTCGTCGAGAGACTGGCGGCCTCGCCTGGCAACCGCGACTACGGCGTGCTCACCGTACTCCTGGGCCTCTCCTTCGAGGTCGAGCACTGTTTCGACATTCCCGCGGGGCGGTTTCACCCGCCGCCGAAGGTCGACTCGGCCGTCGTCAAGTTGACCCGGCGGCCGGCTCCCTCGGCGCCGGTGACCGACGCGGCCCGCTTCCGGCGCGTGGTGAAGGCCGGGTTTGCCCATCGGCGAAAGACGCTGCTCAACTCACTCAAGGGCGAAGCGGCACTGGCCGAGGCTTTCGATCTGCACGCGTCGCTGGAGCGCTCGGGCATCGACGGTCAACGTCGGGCCGAGACGCTTTCGGTGGAGGAGTTCGCCGCCCTCGAACGGGCGCTCGTCGCGCTCTGACCGGTGGGGTCAGTCCATCGGGTGGAGCTTCTTCAGCGCCTTCACCAGCTTCTCGTGCTTGGCCCGCTGCACACCCGGCACAGGGCGCTTGGTGTCAGAGACGAGCTCGCGGGCCTGGGTGACGACCGTCTTGGGCACCTTCGGTCGCTTCGGTTTCGGCGGCACGTCAGTACTTTCTCCGCTGGGCGATGGCTCGCAGCAGCCCGCCGTTGGCGTCGAGGAAGCCGCGGAACTCTCGCTCGTCGAGCCGCATCTTCTCGAGCACTCCGGTGATGAGCTCCTCCAATGACTTCGGCTCGGCCTTCTTGAGCTCCATGGCGATCTTCAGCATCGCCACCCCGAACATCGGGCTTTTTGCCACCGCCGAGCCCGGCTTCTTCTCTGCCGCGGCGGCGTGAGACGCGTTCACTTCGAGCAGCGCAGTGCGTTTGCCAAGCGGCACCACGCGCGACGATTTTCCCATCTCGATGGGCATGGCATGACCATACGTGACACTGCATGGCGGGTCAATCAACAGGCTGATCTTTCAGTATAATCCTATTTTGACGTGCTTGGGCGGGAGGGCTGTGGTGTTGTCTCGGGCCCGTTCCGGGGCCGGAGTGAGGCCTTTGGGGCTCACGAGCGACGATGAAACTGGAGCATCGCTACATCGTCGTCGAGGGGCCCATCGGGGTCGGGAAGTCGTCGTTGGCGACGCTCCTGGCCAAGCGCTTCGGCGCTCGCATGGTGATGGAGGTCGTGGAAGAGAACCCGTTCCTGGCCGCCTTCTACGGCGATCGGACCAAGTACGCGTTCCAGACGCAGATGTTCTTTCTCCTGTCGCGCTTTCGCCAGCAGCAGGAGTTGCTTCAGCAGGACCTCTTCGCGACGGTGACGGTGTCAGATTACCTGTTCGCCAAGGACCGAATCTTCGCCTCGCTCACGCTCGATGCGAACGAGCTGGCCCTCTACGACCGGGTCTTCGAGGCGCTGGGCCCACGGGTGACCCGGCCAGACTTGGTCATCTACCTTCAAGCTCGCACCGACGTGCTCCTCACTCGTATCCGCAAGCGGGGCCGCGAGTTCGAGCGTCGCTTCGACGAGAAGTACCTCTCGGCGCTCTGTCGCGCTTATGGCGATTTCTTCTTTCATTACGCCGAGACGCCGCTGCTGGTCGTGAACACCTCCGACATCGACTTCGTCAACAACGCCGACGATCTCAATGACCTGGTGTCGGTGGTGATGCAGACCGGAAAGGGCACGGTGCACTACCAGCCTTTGCCGAGTCGTCGGTAGCACGGTAAGTTAGAGCACTCGTCTCTCGAAAGGGGGACCAGAAGCCGATCGCCAGCGGAGACCTCGAGGGAGGCGCCGCAACGAGCGATCGGACGGCGGTGGGTGGTCTCGAGGCACGGGTCAACACGCAGTCCACAGGAGGTGAACCATGAAGGACACGGTCACCATCCACACACTCCAGCGGTACAAGAACGCCGGCCAGAAGATCTGCATGGTCACGGCGTACGACGCAACCTTCGCGCGAATCCTCGATGACGCAGGGGCCGATGTCTTGTTGGTCGGCGACTCCTTGGGCATGGTGGTTCAGGGCCACGACTCCACGCTCCCGGTCACGATGGACCAGATGGTGTACCACTCGCGGGCGGTCTCCCGCGGTGCTCGCCGGGCGCACGTGGTCGGCGACCTGCCGTTCATGAGCTACCAGAACTCGCTCGAAGAGGCGGTTCGCAACGCCGGCCGCCTGGTGTCGGAGGGCGGGGTGGGCAGCGTGAAGCTCGAGGGTGGAGCCGAGTTCGCCGACGTCATCGAGCGGATCTCTCGCGCCTCCATACCGGTGATGGGGCACCTGGGGCTCACCCCGCAGTCGGTGCACAAGATGGGCGGCTACGTGGTGCAAGGCCGCGATGAGGAGACCGCCCAGAAGCTGCTTGCCGATGCCATCGCGCTCGAGGCGGCTGGCTGCTACGCCATCGTGCTCGAGGGCGTGCCGCTCGATCTGGCCCGCTCCATCACCTCGAGCCTGACGATTCCCACCATCGGTATTGGCGCGGGCAAGCACTGCGATGGCCAGGTGCTCGTCTGCTACGATCTCTTCGGGCTCAACCCCAGCTTCAAGCCCAAGTTCGTCAAGCGCTACGCCAACCTCTACGAGTCGATGCACGGGGCGGCGCAGACCTACTTCTCCGAGGTGCGCGAGGGGCTGTTCCCCGACGAGGAGCACTCTTTTCGCGGTGGGCCCATTCGGCTGGTCTCCTCCAACTCCGACGTGGTGGAGGAGCCGCGGGAAGAGAAGGGCGGCGTCTACGGAGTCCCGGTCTGAAACATTGACCTCCAGCGCTCGATGCCCCTTGAATCTCCGTCCGTGAGCCGACTCTCTGTCTTCGCCTTCGCGGTGCTGCTGGTGCTGGCGGTGCTGGTCGCCGTGCGGTTCAGCCCACAGGACCAGGCCCCCGACCCCCTCGACGATCGAGTGGTGGCGTACGTCTTCGACGACATGCTGCCTGCGTGGGCGGCGACCATCGTTCAGGACTGCAAGCTCCCGAGTCGGGCGATCAAGGGTGTGCTTCGAGTGAAGACCGGCGGCGGAGCAGTCGCCTTCGACGGGTGGAAGTGGTCTCAGGTTCCTCCAAATTGGAGCGAAGAGACCCGCCAGTGCCTGGAGCGCCGCCTCGCCGGACGCTCGTCGAGCCCTGCGCCAGCGCGCCTCGATGTGCCCGAGGGTCGCGAGTACGAGGTCGACGTCGATTTCACGATCCCCGTTTCCACCACCTTCCAGTGAGCGTGTCGTGAAGCCTCTCGTGTTGACAAGCCCTGAAGAGGTGCGGAGCTGCGTCGCCCAGCTGGCGACCTCGGGGAAGCGGCTGGCCCTGGTGCCGACCATGGGGTTCCTCCACGCTGGGCATGTCTCGCTCATGCGCGAGGGGCTCCGCCGGGCCGACGCGGTGGCGGTCTCTATCTTCGTCAACCCGACTCAGTTCGGGCCCAAAGAAGACCTGTCGACCTACCCGCGCGACTTCGAGGGTGACGTGAGGCAGTGCGAGTCGGCGGGGGTCTCGGTGATTTACGCCCCCCAGCCCAACGCGGTCTATCAGGAGGGGTTCCAGACCTGGGTCACCGTCGACGCACTCTCGCAGGGCCTCTGTGGTGCTCGCCGGCCGGGCCACTTTCGCGGGGTGGCGACCGTGGTGGCCAAGCTCCTCGCCCTCTTTCGACCCGCCGTCGCGCTGTTCGGCGAGAAGGATTACCAGCAACTCCAGGTCATCAAGCGCCTCAATCGCGATCTGGAGCTGGGGGCGGAGATCGTCGGGCTGCCCACGGTGCGCGAAGCCGACGGCCTGGCCATGTCGTCTCGCAACGCCTACCTGTCCAAGGAGGACCGTGCCCGTGCCCTGGCGCTCTCCCAGGGGTTGTTCGAGGCCCAGAAGCAGGTCGAGGCCGGGGAGCGAGACCCAAAGATGCTGATGGCTTCCATGAGCGCGGCGCTTGCTCGGGCCAACCTCAGGGAAGATTACGTGGCCGTTCGTCACGCGGAGACGCTCGAGGTCTTGGAGCACCTCGAGGCAGGCGTTCCAGCGCGGGCCCTCATCGCGGCTTTTGCGGGCTCCACTCGGCTCATCGACAACCTGGGGCTGCTGGTTCGTTGAGTGTTCGGTTGCGCTGGCGGCGCTTCTGATGGAGAAGCCACCCGATGGCCGAGAAGGGTACCGGTGAGAAGGTCGTTTGCGAGAACCGGCGTGCTCGATTCGACTTCGCCATCGACGACACCCTGGAGGCCGGGCTGCAGCTCACCGGGAGCGAGGTCAAGTCGCTGCGCAACGGCGAGGCCAGCTTGTCCGATTCGTATGCCCTGCCTGAGCGCGAGGAGCTCTATCTCCATAACGCCCACATCGGCGCCTACAAGCCGGCGACGGCTTTCGGGCACCTCCCGGTGCGGCCACGCAAGCTCCTGATGCATCGGGCCGAGATTGACAAGTGGGCGGCGAAGGTCAGGGAGCGCGGTTACACGATTGTCCCGTTGATGCTGTACTTCAAGAATGGCCGGGCGAAGGTGCGCTTAGGGTTGGGTCGCGGGAAGAAAGACGTCGATCGCCGCGACTCGATTCGGGAGCGAGAGACGCAACGTGAGCTGGACCGCGCCGTGCGGACCCGGCGAGGGTGAGGATGAGCGAGAACACACGCGCCGGAGAGAAGAAGCAGCGGCTCCTGTCCGCGCTGGAGCAAGGGCTGACCCAGATTCACCTCGACGCCCGTCGGCCAGGGGTGCTGGTGCCGGACCGGTATCGATCTGACCATCATCTGGTGCTGAACCTCTCGTACCGGTTCGAGCCGCCGGACCTGGCAGTGAGCGACTGGGGGGTTCGGCAGACCCTGTCATTCGGTGGCAGCCGCTTCACCGTGGCCGCCCCGTGGTCCGCGGTCTACGCGGTCGCCTCGCTGGTCACTCGCGAGTTTTGGATGTTCCCCGACGACATGCCCGATGAGCTGGCCGAGTCGGCCGTGGAACGGGTAGGCGAAGCCGACCTCGTCCCCTCAGCGAGCTCGTCGGCGCCGGTGCCGGTGCCCTCACCCCGGGCCGTTCTCCGTGAGGTCGTGCTCGAGCGCCCGGAGGGTGAGGAGCCTCCCAAGGAGCCGTCTCCACCCCGGCGCGGACACCTTCGGGTCGTGAAGTGACCTTCGGCTCAGCTGAGGTCGAGGGTCGCGCCCGTGGCCGTGGAGACGCACTCCTTGACCCAGGCGAGCAGCTCCTGGCCTTGGCCCTTGTCGTCGAGCCATCGGCCGTCGGGAGCGAGCGAGAAGTGGAGGCCTTGGCCTTTTCCCGCGACCCAAATCTGCCGCACCGCTCGCTGGGTGTTCACGATCACCTTCTCCTGGGTCTTCATGGAGGTCACCGTCACCATGTCGCCCGTGGTGTCGGCCTCCACCAGGTCGGGGTCGGCCGAGTCGATGGCCTTCACCAGGCGGCTGAAGATCTGCTTCACCGACATCGAGTAGCTCGCATCATCCATCATGGCTTCGACCTACCAGCGCCGGGCTGCGCTTGCCACTCACTCCACCAGCACTGGGCTTCCGGGGGCGCCGAAGAACAGCAGCTTGGCGGGGTCGAGGCCCTCGTCGGGTCGCTCGATGCCGATGGCCGTGCCGGGGCTCACCGGGCGTGGGAACGACGGCAGTCCGAGGAGATGGGCCGCGGTGGCCCCGATGGTCGGCTGGTGCCCCACCAAGATGAGGGTGCCGGCCGAATGCCCCTCGAGGATGGCCTCCACCGCGCCCACGGCGCTGTCGGGGTACAGGTGCCGATGGGTCTTGAGCGGGCCTTCGTACCGCAGGGCGACAGCCAAGAGGGTCGCGGTTTGCACCGCCCGCACCAAGGGGCTGGTGAAGATGATGTCGGGGGTTCCCAGGTGGGCGGTGAGCTGAGCGAAATGCGCTGGCAACGACAGCCGGGCTCGCTGGGTCAGGACTCGAGCGTCGTCCTCCATTCCTTCCGGAATGTCCGCCTCGGCGTCGCCGTGTCGCACCAGAATGACCTTCACGGGCGTACCCCCTTTCGTCAGAATAGCACCAGGTGGGTCATTCGCCCTACGGGTCTGAGGGCATCGTCCTGCTAGACCGACCAGAGTCCATCGAGGAGGTAGGTACGGCCGTGCGACGAGCGAGACCCAAGTGGGCCATTCTGGTCGGGGCGGTGGTCATTCTTCTCGCGACCCTTGGCGCCTCGCACTGGCCGTCGGTTACGAGCGAGGACATGCCCGGGTTTGGCCCGTTGCGGGCCTTGGTTCACTGGGACTCGGGCTGGTATGGCTCCATCGCCAGGGACGGCTACTTCTACCGGCCGGGCCAGCAGAGCCCGGTGGCGTTCTTTCCGTTGTACCCTCTCACCATCTCTGGGTTGATGTCCTTGGGTGTCAACCGCTGGGTCGCGGGGGTGCTGCTCTCGCTCGCATTCGGGCTCAGCGCCATCTTCCTGTTCTCGCGCTGGGCCACGGTGTTGAGCCGGCCCCATGCGGCCACCGCCACCTGGCTCCTGATTCTCTACCCGTTCTCGGTCTACCTCTACGGGGTCGTCTATTCCGATGGGCTGTTTCTCTTGTGCGCGGTGGGGGCCTTCAGCGCGCTCGAGTCGGACCACCCTTTGCTGGCCGGCCTCCTCGGAGTCTTGGCAACGAGCTGCCGGCCGCTCGGCCCAGCGGTCGTGGTTGGGCTCCTCGCGCGCTCGGTGGAGCGGAGAAGGCAGCGGGGGCTCTCGGTGCGGTGGGTCGACTTGCTCCCTGGGCTGGCCGTGCTGGGGATGCTCGGGTGGATGGGGTACCTCGGCTTGCGGTTCGGTGATCCGGTGGCGTTTCTCCATGTTCAGAGCGCTCCCGGATGGGACCAGCCCCCTGGCTGGCAGACCTGGCTCAAGGTGGAGTGGTTCCGGGTGATGTCCACGGCCTCTCCTTGGGTGGCCTTGAGGCTCGGCGGTCATGCGCTTGCCACGCTCGTCGCCCTGGCTCTCGTGGTGCCCACATGGAGGCGTCTTGGCGCGGGGTATGGGCTCTTCGTTCTCTTCGCGGTGGGTATTCCGGCGATCTCCAGCAAGGACTTTCACAGCCTCGGTCGATACCTCTTGGGGGCTTTCCCGCTGTTTCTCACGGGCGCGATGGTGATCGACGGTACGCCGCGGGCGCGTCGTGCCCTCCTGGCCACCTTCGGTGCGCTCCTTGCGCTCTGCGCGGTGGCGTTCGGCGCTGGTGGCTACGTGGCGTGAGGGAGGAGTCGCGGCCTGCGACGAACCTCGGTCGCGTGAGCGTGGCCAGACCTTGCCGAAAGCCTCGGTCCGTGGGAGTCGAGCCCCATGACGCGACGCAGCTGGCTGTCGTTGGCGGTGGTGGCCATCCCCCGATTGGCCATCTTCCCGTTCAACGAGAACCTCTACGGAGACGCGATTGCTCGCACCTGGCTGGCCCACGTCTGGCTGGCGTCGCCGCATGTCATCACCAGCTTCGATGGAGGCGCCATGCAGTTTGGCCCACTCCACCTGTACCTCCTCGCTCTGGCTGAGTGGCTGTGGCCCTCGCTCCTTCATGCCGGCCGGGTGGTGAGTCTTCTGGCCGGCATTGCGACGGCCGTACCCCTCGAGGTGCTGACTCGCCGGCTGTTCGGTGCTCGGGCGGCGAGTTGGGCGGTCTTCGGTCTCGCCTGGTGGGGACTGCACATTCAATGCTCGACGACCTCGGTGAGCGAGCCGTTGAACCTTCTGCTGGTCGTTTGGGCATTGGAGCGCGTGTCGGCGTGGCATGAGTCGCTCAAGCCGGGGCCGCTGGTTGCGGCGGGGTTGCTCCTGAACCTGGCCTGCGCCACGCGCTACGACTCGTGGCTGTTGGTGCCCCTCTTGGCCCTCGTGGTGGGCGTGCGCGCCCGGCGCTGGCCGACGATGGCGTGGTTCGCGGCCCTCTCGAGCCTGTTCGCGGTGGCGTGGCTCTACGGCAACTTCCTCAGCCGGGGCGCGCCGCTCTTCCCCTTCACCTACATCGATGACTTTCACCGCCGATGGTACCCGTCGGAGGAGGCCATCTGGGGTCGGTGGAAGTACCGCCTCTTGTGCCTCTTCTTCTGGCCTGGCTCGGCGGTGGCGACCCTGACTCCGCTGGTGGCCTTGCCTGGGCTCTGGGGGCTGTGGCGCGCCTGGCACACCGGTCGCGCCCGGTGGTTGGTCGCCATCGTCGTCGTCCCCGCGGCCGCCTACACGTTTCGCAGCACCGTGATGGGGAGCTTCGCGCCGCTGGCGAGGTTCACGGTCAAGGAGGTCGCGCTCCTTCTGCCCTTCGTGTGGCTGGGGGCAGCCGATCTCTTTCGCCGCTGGCCGAGACTGGAGCGGCCGCTGGTGGGGCTCGCCGCGGGAAGCTGCGTGGGGCTCTCGGTATGGCTGGGGGCGTTCACCTTTCGCTCCGACGGCCGCCTTGAGACCTCGCTCAGACCCATCTCGGCCACCTCGACCATCGACCGGCGGCTGATGAAGGTCGGGCAATGGGCGGCGGCCAGGAGTGACGCGCCAGGGGCCATCGTGGTCGACCAGGACCCCAACGGCTACGACGACATGATCGTCGGCTATTACAGTGGGTTTCCCTACGAGCGCCAGGCTCGCAGGCGAAGTCCGTGGTTCGAGTCGCGGCTCCTCGAGGCTCAGCCGAGGCTCCTCATTCGGTGGGAGGGAGGGCAGCTCGAGCGAGAGAAGCGCCTCAGCCTCGAAGGGCGTGCCGCCTGGCTCGACGGCGCCGCCTTCGATGAGGTCGATGGCTTCGAGGCGCCGATTCATGTGTACCACCGCCGGCGGCCGGAGGCGGTGGCCGAGTGAGCTCCTTCGCTGAGCTGGGCCGCGGAGAAGTTCCCCAAGAAGCGCTTGGCTGAAGCGACGACGGGCGAGTCGACGGTCGCGCGAGCAGCCTGCCGCGCGGCGTTCTCCGAGGCCCTCGTCTCACCGAGCTGCCAGTGCGCCAGGGCGAGGTTGTAGCGAGCGTCGGGCGCGTCGCGATCAGCGCCGAGCGCGAGGGCCTCCTCGAGCAGGGTGAGCGCCTCTCTGGCGGCGGCACCGCGGTGCTCCTCGAGCAGCAGGACGGCGAGGTTGTTGCGAGGTTGCCAGGCGCGGGGCCCGTGCTTCATCGCCATGCGGTACGCGACCCTGGCTGGGCCCTTGAGCCGCAGTGCATCGTAGATGAGGCCCAGTTGGTAGTGAGCGCGCCAGTTCCCTTGGTCGAGCTCGAGCACGCGCTGGACATGATTCTCGGCCTGCTCGAGGTTTCGGGCCATCAGCTCGAGGGTCGCCGCGTAGAGCAGCGCGTCTTCGTCGGTGGGGGTGAGCGCGACGTGACGGGCGGCGGCCGAGCGCGCCAGCGGGAGATTCCCTCGGCGGAGCGCGAGCGTCGACTGCCGGGCGTGCAGTACCGCGACCTGGGGCATGCGCTCGACGGCGTTCGCCAACAGCTCGGTGGCGTGTTCCACCAGGTTCGCTTCGACCAGCGCGTCGACCAGCGCCACGATGGCATCGAGGTGGTTGGGGGTCTGCTCAAGGTGCGTGGTGAGGACCTCGATGGCCTCTTTGAGCGCGCCCGTGCGGACCGCGGCCAGGGCGAGGAGCGGCACCAGCGGCGGGTGCTCTGGTGCCAATGCCTGGGCCGCGCGGAAGGCTCGCAGCGCTTCGGGCCACTGGCCCAGCTGGCCTCGTACGCGCCCGAGGTTGGCGTGGGCCGGAGCGTAGGTCGCATCGACGGCCACGGCCCGCTCGAGGTACTGGAGCGCCACCTTCGGGGTCTGCCGCGCATCGGCCACCACGCCGCGATAGGTCAGGGCTTCGGCTGAGGTGGGGTGTCGTCTGAGCACATGCTCCAGAATCCGTTGGGCATCATCGAGGCGCCCGAGGATGAGGGCCACCCGCGCGAGGCCGACGGCGGGTAACGGTGCGCGCCCCTTCTCCAGCTCGTTCGCCTGGTGGAAGCACTCGGCGGCGCGATCCACGTCTTCGTCTTCGAGGTACCGCTCGGCCTCGAGCAACAGCGCAGTGGTGGCGGCGCTCATGGTGTCCTCGGTTGAAAGCCGGTCAGGCATAGACTTCGTCGCCCTCGGTCGTGCTGGTCCCGCCTGCGGATTCGGAATCGAACCGTGAGGCGAGCTTCTTCGCTTGCTCTCGCATCGCCGGAATCGAGGCCAGGAACTGGGAGACCGCGTCGCCCGCGTGGCTCCCGTCGCCCTTGTGGCCGCCGAAGAGGCCGGCGATGGCGCCGAAGAAGTCGCCGATCGCCTTCCCGACTGCCTTGAAGTCGATCTCGACATCGAACTTGATCGAGAAGCCGATGCCGACGGAGATGCCGAAGCCGAAGGAGAACTTCACCTTGCCGTCTTCAATGCCCGCGTTCAGCTCGGCGTTCAGCCCAACGCCAGCGCGCAGCTCGCCCGAGACGCCGTATTTCACTCCTGCCACGCCGCCGTCGGCCTCGAAGCCTGCGCGCGCGCCCGCGAAGGCACCGGCCTTGGCGTTGACCGCGGCCTCCAGTGGATCGTAGCTGACGCCCGCCTTGGCCTGGGCCTTGGCTCCCGCGCCGGCCTCGGCGATGCCCTCGCCGTGCACCGCCACGTTCCCGCCGAGGGTCGAGGCATCGACCTTGGCATCGACCTCGACGTGGGCACCGACCTCGACCTCGGCCCCTCCGTGAGCACCCTTCATGTTGGTCATCGCATAGGCCTTGGCTCGGGCGTACAGCTCGGCGCTGGCGTGGACGCTGCCCGAGACGGTGCCGTAGTCCGAGGTGATGGAGCCCGAGGCGCCCGCCTCGACTCCGACCCGGGCCTCTGCCTCGGCGACCGCTCCAGCGCCATCTGGCCCAGCGAAGGTCGAGCTCGTGGCCTTGGCCGTGGCAGAGGCGCGGGCATCGGCCTGACCCGTGAGCGTTGCCCCTCCCGAGGTCATCTCTCCCTGGGTGTGGGCGCGGCTCTCGGTGCCCACGCTCATCGTCGCCGCGTTTGGGCCTTGCCGCGGTGCCGGGGCGTCCAGCATCGCCTTGGCGTTCGACGCGAAGCTCGTCGAGCCTACGGTCTCGTTGTCGTGGTCGGGCGCCGTCTTTGGTGGGTCTCCCCGGAGGAAGTCCGCCACGTCACGGAAGACCTTGCCCAAGATCGCCAGGAAGTCGAACGCCTGAGCCTGTTCAGGCGAAGTCTTGCCGTTCGAATTCGTCACGAGCTGGGCTATGCGCAGCGCATGGCCGGAGGAGCTCGAGGCTGTGTCGAACGCGCTCGCCCAACTCGACGTGGAGCTCTGCTCTGCCACCGGTCGAGAGGGCCGCTCCGCCCCCGCGGCTCCCATCGATGGTTCGAGGTCGCCGCCGTAGATGTCTGACCGCCCTTGAACCGAGTCGATGTCCATGCTGTCTCCTGGTGCCTGGTGGGCGAGGCAGGAAGCAGACGGTGTGCCAGGGGAACCTCATGCAATTGCTCGGTGACTCCCAGCGAGAGGAGTCCACCGCGGTGGATGCGACCGTCTCCTCACGTCACTTCTTCTGCCGGTGGTACTCGACCTGCCACTTCTGAACCGCCGCGTTGTGGCACTTGAGGTCAGGGCAGAAGACCGACGTGCCGTCGTTGCGGGAGACAAAGTAGAGGTCGTCGCAGCTCGGAGGACTGAGCGCTGCCTCGATGGCCGCGGTGCCTGGAGACGCGATGGGGCCTGGGGGGAGCCCCTTGATCGTATAGGTGTTGTACGGGTGCTCCGCGAGGAGATCGGCCTTGGTGATGTTCTTCGTGAAGGTGCCGGTGCGGAGCATCTTGGCGTAGAGCACCGTCGGGTCGGTCTGCAGCTTCATGCCGCGCTTGAGCCGGTTGTGGAACACACAGGCGATGTGAGGGCGCTCCTCCGCGGCTCCAGTCTCCTTCTCAACGATGGACGCGAGGGTGATGGCGGCGAGCGTATCGAGATCGAGGCCCGCCTTCCGTGGAGCGCGCTTGAGCTCCTCGAACGTGCGCTCGACCATCTTTTTGAGCACCGACTCCTCGGTGGCCCCGTGGGTGAAGGAATACGTGTCGGGAGCGAGGAAGCCCTCGAACGAGTCAGCGGGGATACCGAGCTTCCTCGCGAAGGCCGGAGTGCCGAGGAGCGACTCGAGCTTCTCCTGCGAGAGCTTGAGCTCGGAGACGGCGATGATGGGAACAATCTCTTCGACCCGCAGCCCCTCGGGGATGGTGAAGTGGTACTGCTTCACCTCGCCTCGAATGATCTTCCCGATCACCTCGGAGGGAGCCAGCGGCCCGGTGAGCTCGTACTCACCAGCCTTGAGCTTCGGCCCCAGCTTCTCGCGGCGCAGGTAGGAATAGAGGAGCTCCCCGTCGGAGACGATGAGCGCCTTCTCGAGGATCGCGGAGACCACCTTGGGGCTCGAGCCCACGGGGATCTCGACCAGCTTGGGGTCTGGTGAGCCGAAGGGCTGGGCGGCGAAAGCGTCGAGCCGCCGCTGGTAGATGTACCAGCCCCCCGCCCCCGCCAAGGCTCCGATGACGAGCACGACCCCGAGCGCGATGAACAGCTTCTTCACGGCTCCCTCCGCGGCTGAGCGTCGAGCCACCCCTGGAGGATCAGCGACGCCGCCAGTTGGTCGACCACCTCACGTCGGCGCTTCCTCGACACGTCGGCTTCGAGGAGCGTGCGGTTGGCCTCGGCCGTCGTGAGTCGCTCGTCCTGAAAGACGACGGGGAGCCCGGTCGCCTGGCCAAGGGCCGCCCCGAACGCCCGCGTGGCTTCGGCGCGTGGGCCCTCGGTTCCATTCATGTTGATCGGCAGGCCTAGAATGAACCGCTCAGCCGCGACCTCCTCCGCGAGCAAACGGAGGGCCTCGAGGTCTTTTCTCGGCCCTCGACGGGCGAGGGTGGGGCGGCCCTGAGCCGTGAAGCCCAGCTCGTCACTCACCGCGATACCGATGGTCTTCGTGCCCAAGTCCAACCCGATGGAGCGCATTTCGGAGAGGACCCTACCGTCCACGAGATCGTCCGTCACCTGAGACGGTATCGGCGGTGACGCAACCCATCTCTTGGAGACGGCATCGGTTTTCGTTGGGCACGGTTTTGCAGAAGGGCACCAGCATTCACCGCTCCCGTTCTGGGAGCCCAACGGAGGAACACAATGAGGATTGAAGACCCCGACGTGACCGACCTTCTGGGCAACGGCATGGAGCTGGCGAGCGATGCTCCGGCGACCATTGGCGCTGGCTCGAACAGGCGCGGACCTGACCCGGTGGTGTGCACGTCGTATGACGGCCCCCCGGCGCCGAACGGCAGCCAGACCACCACCGCGCTGACACATGGCTCGGGCGCTCCGGACGCCGGGTACGCGACGCCACCTCCCCCGCTGGCGGATACGAAGGCGCTCCTCAAAGACGACGCCACGTACCAACAGCTCGTGGCGGATCTGAGCCAGCTTCGGGGCATCGACTTCGACGCGATCGAGTCGAAGTTCACCGGCCTCTTCCAGTCACCCGATGGGAAGCTGAGCGAGGACAACCTTCGTTGGGCCGCCACCGATGGCGGGAGCATCGAGGCAGATGCCATTTCGCTGCTTGGCAACCCGCGTCTGTGGAAGGAGATGGACACGGACCGGGATGGGCTGGTTTCGAAGGACGAGCTCAATGCGAGGATTCGGGACATCAAGGCGTCGATGGCCTGCATGGAGAAGACTGCCGTCAGCGCCTCGACCAGGCCGCCGAGCTCGACCACACCGCCGAGCTCGACCACGCCAGCGACGACTCGGATGGATGCCGTGACCGCGGCCGAGGTCTTGCTGGCCAACTTCGACCTCGTTGATAGCCCCACCGGTGAGGGGAAGGACGGTATCTCGAGCTGGGAGGAGGTCATGTATGTGCACGATCACACCAGCGACCCGAAGCTGAAGGCCGCCATCAAGTTCTTCATGGATCACCGAGGTGAATGGCACCTCATGGAGAATCTGAACTCCGACAAGGCGTCCTTGAACGACGACGTCTTCAGCAGAGATGAGCTGGCCAAGTACGTCGAGATGAAGAAGGCGGGGACCAGCCCGAGCTCGTCGACTCCCTCGCCTTCGACCACGGGTTCGGGCACCACGGGGTCGACTACCTCAGGCGGAACCTCGAGCACTGGCGCGTCGGCCCTGGAGAACGCGAGTGATCGCATCGGACAAGCGCGCGAGAACATCGAGACCAGGATCTCCGAACTGTCGAATCAGCTCGCCAACCTGGATCCAGAGAAAGACAAGGCGAAGATCGCGCAGATCGAGCGTCAGATTCAATCGCTCACGAACATGCAGACCATGCTCGCTCAACTCGAGAGCCAGCTGACCCAGATGATTCAGAACATGATCAGGATGTATCACGATATTGCGATGAACGCGGTTCGACACATCAACTAGCGAGCCGGCCATGGGCATCGAACCAACACTGGCAGAGGAGATCGGGCTCACCCTCGAGGAGGCCCGCGCCATCGCCCAGGTCGCTTGCGATGCGGCAGAGGCCGGCGACCTCGAAGGCAGTAAGGTCGTGCTCGAGTCTCTGGTGGCTCTGAACCCCCGCGACCGCGCGGTCTATGCGGCACTGGGCACGGTCTACCAGAAGCTCGACCTGCTCCCGGAGGCCGAGGCGGCGTACACCGCTGCCATCACTGGAGGAGAGCACAGGATGGCGCGCATCAACCGCGCTGAGCTGCGGCTCAAGCGAGGCGACCAGGGCGGGCTCGAAGACCTCGAGTCCTTGGTGAAGGACGCTCCCCACGTCATCGATCAGCCCGCCGCGCGCGCCAAGATTCTCATGGACCTGCGTCGGGCAGGCAGCCGCGCTCACCGCTGAACCCAACTCGTGGAAATCGCGATCGTTTCCGTCTGGGCCGATCAGCTGCCAGACCTCAGGCAACTGATGCGACTCGGAGGGTTCAATGTCTCGACTCACTCGAGTTGCGCTGATCGTCGTTGTTGCCGGTCTTTCGTCTCAGGCCCTTGGGTGCGTCTACACGGCCAAGGGCCGCGTCTATTCCAATGGGCGCGCGTTCAGGTTCAAGGTGCAGAACGCCCCTTGCCCCGACGTTTCTGCCGCGCTGGTGGTCGCGCCGCCAACGCTGGCGTACGTCCAGCCGGGGTACGAAGTTCCCCCGCCTCCTCCGATGGTCTACGCCGCCCCGCCCGTGTACGCGCCGCCAGTCGTTGTCGCGCCGACCATCGTCGCGCCTGCACCACCTCGTCCGCCCAAGGACGATCGCCCGGCCCTCATCGCGCTCAAGTACGCCCCAGGTGCCTCGGCACCGGTCGACTGGGGNNCGCTCGTGGGACATGCTCGGACTCAAGGTGTGGCTGCTGCCTCCGTGGGCCTTTCGCCCGTACGGCTCGGTCAGCCTGGCCGGGAGCGAGGCCTACGCCGCCCCAGGCAAGTACCAGCTGGGCGTGTCGGTCGCGGCGGGCGCCGATCTCTTCTTCGGCAAGCACTTCTTTCTCGAGGCCGAGGCACGCTACCGGGTGAGTCCCGGCCCAGGGGAGTGCTGTCGTGAGGTGCCCCATCTCTCGGGGTTGATCGGCGCGGGAATCGCCCTCTTCTGAGCCACCGGGCCCGTCCTCGCCCAACTGGCCACCCGCCATCAGCTCCCCGGCCGAGCGGGTGGAGGCGCTCCAGCCTCCTCGGCCCGCGCCTCCTCGAGGAGCAAGTCCTTCATGCGCCTCAGGCTCTCCTTGGTCTGCTGCACGAAAGGGCTCGACGAGCCGATGCGTTCGGCGGCCTGGAGTGTGTGCTCGTAGACCGAGATCGCCTTGCTGATCAGCACCCGGATTCGCTTCCGCAGCATCTCTCGGTACGCGTCCTGCTCGACCTCCGAGAGCTCGCGCGGGGAGGGGGCATGCGTCATGTGATCGTACATGCTCTCGTACAGCCCTCCGATGCGCTGGCCCGACGCCGTCGCCCAGTACCCATTCCCCATGCGAATGGCCCGGAGGTAGTGACCTTGGGCTGAGAGGAGCAGCTCGGACTTGTATTCCAGGTCCTTGGCCAGCTGCTCGACCTTCTGGTTCCCGTCGAGGACGACGGCCTCGTAGTGCTCGCGGAAGATCTCCCCGAGGAAAAACTGCGCCTGCGCCGGGAAGTACTCCTCGACTAGGTCTCGATCGGGCAGCGCTTGCCAGTAGGTGACGACGGCCCGCAGCGTCTGCTCGGCCGCGTCGAGCCGGCCAGCCTCGACCTCACAGACTCCCTGCTGCACCCGGGCCTCGATGCGCTTGTTCGACGGCAGCTCGGGCCGATCGGCCAACGTCTTGAGAATCACCACGGCGTCGTCGTACCGATTCAGGTGGTAGAGCACCTCGGCCTGTCGGAAGGCCGCGTCCAGCGCGTCGCCGGTGCCTTTTTCCGGCTCAGCCAGCTCCGAGAATCGAGCCAAGGCCTCGTCCCACCGCTTGAGCTTCTCGAGCGCCAGGCCCGAGTTGTACAGCGCCAGCCTCCGGTGCGGACTGCTCGCGTGGAAGTCGCAGATCCGCCCGAAGTACCGCGCTGCCTGACGGTAGTCCTCCGCGGCGTACGATGAGGTCCCGGTCGCAAACAGCTCCTCGTCGTTGAGGCGCTCGAGCTCCACATCGCCGGTGATGACCATTTCGTCGAAGGTCAGCTCGCGAGGCTTCGATCGCTCCACCGCCGTCGAGTGCAGGCACCCCGTCGCCGCCACGAGGAGACCCAACCAGACCCATCTTCGTCGCATGCGTACGCTCCTGCTCACCCGACAACCGGGGCTCCCCGGGGGTTCCTCCGAGGTTCCAAAAAGCCTAACGCGAAATGGCCTTGCGCTGCCCCAGGCCGAGGTCATCCCACAGCCAGCGAGAGGCCTCGTAGAGGGCCCCCAGGTCGTGGACCTCCTCGTCGAACCGCGGCACCTGTACGACGGGGGTTTCCCCGCCCATCTGGCGCAGCCGCTCGACCCCCAGCTCGTCTTGCCGCGCCAGCTGCTCGGCCTCGGCCAGGGTCTTCTCGAGCTGTCCTCGAAGAGGACCGGCGAGGTGTGTCAGCTCGTCCCACAGCTCGGGTGGAGGGGCCACATGCACGCGGTTGGCGACGATGGCCGCGACCTTCATGTGGTTCTGGAGGAGCAGGTCGTGGAAGTAGAGGGCCTCGTCGAGGCGTTCGACCCGGGGGCTGGTCACCAACACGAAGGCAGTGGAGTCGGCCTCGAGCAGCGCCCGGGTCTGGCGAGCCCGCTCGCGGAAGCTCTCGTTCATGCCGCTGATGTTCAGCATGAAGTCGGCCAGCTCCTGGAGCGTCTCGGTGCCGGTGATGCGGGCGATCGACTTGGCGACGTAGGAGCCGCCCAGGTTGAAGAGCTTGAGGCCGATCTTCCCCGCGGCCACCGCTGGGGTCAGGAGCCACTTGGCAGCGTCGTTGTCGAGGAAGTCGAGGATCCGCCCCGGCGCATCGAGGAAGTCGAGGGCGTGCGTCGTCGGTGGCGTGTCGAGGACGATGAGGGGGTAACCGCGGTGCATGCGCAGCTCGCAGAGCTTCTCGATGGCCACGTACTCGTGACTGCCCGCGAGGGCGGTCGACAGCGACTGGTAGAAGCGATTGTTCAAGATTCGCTCTCGTCGGTCCGGCGGCGCCCGACGCTCGATGAGCTCGTCCCAGGTGCGCTTCATGTCGAGCATCATCGCGTGCATCTCGGCCCGGGGGCTGAGCCCGGCCCGCGCGAAGGTGCTCTCCGCGATGGGGGTCTCCACGTTGCCCAGCGCGGTGAGCCCCAGCGCGTTGGCCAGGCGTTTGGCCGGATCGATGGTGCACACCAGCGAGCCTTTGCCCTCCATGGCGGCCCGGAGCGCCAGGGTGGCGGCGATGGTGGTCTTGCCCACGCCGCCGCTGCCCACGGTGATGAGCACCGAGCTCTGCTCGACGGCGGCCCTCAGGGGCGTCATGGGCGCGAAGCTCCCGAGGAGAGGCTCGTCGAGATGGTCTCGAGGGCGCCGCGGCCCAAGGCGTCGCCGAAGAGGCGGGGCACGGTGCGAATACGCGCCTTGAGAGCCCTCAGGCGCTCGAGGCTCACCCGAGACTGCTCGGCCATGCGCAGGTGCGCCCGGGCGAGGTCTGCGAGGCCCACCGACAGGCCGGCCAGGTCTTGCGCTGGCTCGAACCGAGGCTCGACGAAGCTGTTGAGCACCACCAGCGGGGCTCTGATGCCCACCTTGGTCGTCAGGGTCGCGTGGAGCTCGAGGGTCTCGTTCACCGGCAGCTCCTCGGGGAGGCACACCAGCACGGCCGCGGTGGTGGTCGGGTCAACCAGGAAGTCTCGCATCCACTTGGCTTCGTTCGCCATGGCCCCGGGCGGGAGCGTGTCGAGCAGCACCTGGGGCACCGAGAAGAAGGTGACCGCGTGGCCAGTCGCCGGAGCGTCGACGATGACGCGCTCGAAGCGCCAGCTGCCGTCGGGGCGCTTCTCTTTGAGGTGGTAGAGGATCTTCCCCAAGAGCACGAGCTCCTGGAGCGAGGGGATGAACCTGAGGAAATACTGCACCACCTTGTTCTCGAACACCGCGTTGTAGATGCTCTCGAACTTGAGGATCATGAGGGCGTACTCGCGCATGGCCTCCTGGGGCCGTGCGTTCACCGCCCAGAGGTTGTCCTCGACGAGCGTGAGCTCGGCTCCCACCGGCGGGTGGCCGAGCAGCTGGGTGATGCGCTCCTTGGCGTTGACCTCGCACACCAGGGTCTTGCGACCTTCGCGGGCGCTCTCGAGCGCAAGCGCCGCCGCCAGCGTCGACTTGCCCACGCCTCCCTTGCCCGTCACGATGACCAGGCGCTTGTCCAAGAGTTCTTCAACCACGCGCACCTCCACATTGACACGCCGGGCGGGCGAACGCAGCATCGTCAGCCATGCTCAAGGACAACGCGGTCATGAAGAAGCTCGTCGCCACTGGCGAAGAGCGCGTGGGCAAGCTCGTGCAGCAGCTCATGTCGAACGAGCGATTCGTCATCGGAATACAGTCCATCGTGTCGAAGGGGCTGGTCGCGAAGGGAGCCGTTGACAAGAGCCTCCGGGCGGCGCTGTCGGCGATGAGCCTGCCCTCCACGGCCGACCTCGAGAAGCTCCACGAGAAGCTGGACTCGCTCGAGGCGACGGTGGCCGAGCTCGAGGGGAAGGTCAGCCAGAAGCGGGAGAGATGACTCGGCGAATTGCCTTCATCAACGAGAAGGGCGGGGTGGGCAAGACGACGCTGGCGGTGAACGTCGCGGCCTACCTGGCGCTCAAGAAGGGCGCCCGGGTGCTGCTGCTCGATCTCGACAGCCAGGGCCACGCGGCCAAGACGCTGGGCATCGACACTCGCTCGCTCTCTCCCTCCATGCTGCACCTCCTCACCCGTGACGACGTGTCGCTCGACGCTGCCACGCGACCCTCGCCGGTCCCCAACCTCTGGGTGGTGCCCGCCACGAGAGAGCTGGCCGAGTTCCCACTCCTGGCCGCCGGCCTTCCCGACCGCGAGCACCGGTTGGCCAACAGGCTGGTCGATGAAGACCGCTACGACTTCGCCGTCTTCGACGCGCCTCCTTCGCTGGGGTTGGTGACCACCAACGTGCTCCTGGCAGCCGAGGAGGTCGTCATTCCGGTCGCCACCACGTACCTGGGGCTCGACGGATGCGCGGAGATGGTCACCACCGTCGAGCAGGTCGCCAAGCGGTGGCATCGCCCTCGTCTGCGGGTCACCCAGGTCGTCCCCACGCTGTACCGAAAATCGCAGCTCGCCGACGAAGTGCTGGAGCGCTTGCGCGAGCGCTTCGCCGAACGAGTCGCTCAGCCCATGCACCTCAACGTGGCGATCGACGAGGCCCAGAGCCATGGCAAGACCATCTGGGAATACGCGCCATGGAGCCGAGGGGCGACCATTCTTCAAGGCGTCGCGGACGCCGTCGAGCAAGCAGGCCACCCACCGGGGTGAAGGAGCGCGGGCCGGTCGACGAGCATCGGCCACGGATTCCGGGAGCACGTGCCTGCGCCCGGGCACTTCGCAGATCACCGCGGCAGGTTCACGATCGTGCCCGTCTTGCGCTCGCCGTCCGCGTCACCGTTCCCGAGGCCCTCAACTCGATCACCCACATGTAGGCGCCCGAGTGTGGGGCAGGAATTTGTAGTCACAAATTGATTGACTAGTGTGCTGGAAATCAGCTGCTAGATTCCTTAGTGTTTGGTAGTAACAGCCAATGTTCATCCGGCTCGTGAACGTGAAGGGCAGCGGCAAGACGTACCGCTACGCCCAGCTCGTCGAGTCCTTTCGCCGCTCCGCGGACAGTCGCCCCACCCACCGCGTCCTGGCGAACCTCGGCCACCTTTCCGACGAGGAGGTGGGGGTTCTTCGAAGGGCCTTCAGTCAGTTGGGTGACAAGACCGCATCGGTCGTGCCGAAAGCAGCGCCTGGGGTGCTACTGCCCGGCCTCACCATCCAGCAAAACCTCCAGTACCTCGACGTCGCTGTCTGCTACGAGGCCTGGCGTCGCTCTGGTGTCGGCCGGGTGCTGGACGCCTTGGCTCCTCGCGGCGCCTCGGAGATGGCGCTGAGCGAGGTGACGGCCATCCTCACCAGCCACCGTTGTGTCGCCCCCGGCTCCAAGCTGGCTGCGGAGCGCTGGATGCCCGACACCGCGTGGCCTGAGTTGCTGGGTGTCCAGCCAGGCCGCTTCCGCAATACGCGCATCCATCGGGCTCTCGACGCCCTGGACCGAAACTCCGAGGAGTTGCAGCGCCGGCTGCCGGAACTCTACCTCTCTCAAAAACCCCGCTTCGCCGCCCTCTTCCTCGATGTCACGGACACCTGGTTCGTCGGACGAGGACCTCCCGTAGCCGAAAAGGCCATCACCAAAGAGGGCTTCTATACCCATGCCATCAGCATCGTCCTGCTGTGCAACGAGGACGGGTACCCGCTGCGCTGGGATGTCGTCTCCGCTCGCCGCGGCGACGCGCCCCTCATGGAGTCAATGCTGGAGAAGGTCTGCGAGCTCGACTGGGCGCGGCAAGTCCCTGTCGTCATGGACCGCTCCATGGGGAAGACGGCGACGCTGCAGAAGGTTGCCGCCACCGGCCTGCGCTTCGTCACGGCCCTCACCAAGCAGGAATTCGACACCTACACCAAAGGGAGCATCCCTTCGCAGGCGGTTGAGGCCCTCGATGCGCGCGCCCCCAACGCCGTCGTGCAGGCCGCCCACGCCGTCGAAGACGCTGGCATGCGCCGAGTCTCAGACACACTGTATGTGCGCGACCTCGGACTCGTTCAGCAGACGATGGACGACGACTCCTCGTCCGGCCGCTCTCTTGACAAGGCCAACCCCGCCGGCGATGCGCTCAGACTGGCGCAAGGGGTCCGGGCCAAGGTCGCGGCCGGCGACGCGCCCGACTTCAAAACCGCCGCCCGCGCACTGAAGCTCACCGGCCAGCGAATGTCCGAATACCTGCGCCTGCTCGACCTCGCCCCGGACCTCCAGGAGGAAGTCCTCGCGGGCCACTCGAGGATGTCTCTGCGCACCTTGGTGGAGATTGCCGGCCAACCCGATGCCGAGGAACAGCGCCGCGCCTACGCCGAGGAGCAACTGAAGAAGCACGTGTCTCGGGGGGCGTCCAAGACGGCCTCGACAACGCGGCCTCCTCTTCAGCCGCTGCGCCTTCGCGTAGTGGTGTGCTTCAATCCCTCCCGCTTCGTCGACGCCCGTCTCGCCGCCGACGAGACGCTCGCCAAAGTCCGCGCCTTCGAGCGAGAGCAAAACGAGCGCCTTCGCTCCCCTCACGCCAGACGCACCAAAGAGACCGTTTACTCCCAGGCCGACCAGGAGCTCCGTCGACGCTCTCTGCTCGACACCTTCGACATCTTCGTCGCCGAGGAGAATGGCCACCCAACGCGCCTTGAGCTCCGCCTTAACCCCAAGGCTTGGCAGCAACGTCGTCGCTTCGACGGCTTCCATGTCATCGTCGCCCACCCCGACTCACTCGGAGACGCTGGCCAGCTCGCCTCCCTCTACCGCGAGAAGAACTGCGTCGAGCAGGACTTCCGCCACATCAAGAGCGAAGTCGAGCTCCGCCCGGTGCGGCACCACACCGACGCCAAGGTGCGGGCTCATGTCACCCTCTGCATGCTCGCCCTTCTCGTCGACCGCCTCCTCGAGCGCACGCTGAGGGAAGCCGGTCGGCCAATGACGGCGGCCGTGCTCTACGAGCAGCTGCGCGGAGTCCACCTCAACCGCTGCTTCGCGAAGGGCGCAGACCAATCCGTCTACCTACTCACAGCACCGTCACCAGATTGCGAGGCACTCGTGCAGGCTCTGAACCTGAGCCATCTCACCGACAGCCAAATCGTCGCTGCCACCATCAAACAGCGCTGATTTTTCACTACGGACCGGTACAAAGTCCTGGCGGGACGGGTGTTTGCCCTGAAGGGTGGTCAAGTCGAGGAGGCCGCACCCGGCCCCGGTACCGACCCCGTCAGTTGAGCGTCCAGTGGAGGCGCCCGCCTTCGCCTAGGTGACTGGTGTTAATCGGCCC
>PMBV01000158.1 GCA_003153055.1 Myxococcales bacterium | reverse complement strand
CGATGAAGGCGCCGTAGTCGGTGAGGTTCTTCACCACGCCCTTCATGATGGCGCCCTCTTTGAGGTTCTTGAGGGTCTCCTTCTTCTGCTCCTCACGCTGCTTCTCGAGGAGCACCCGGCGCGAGAGGACGATGTTGCCTCGCTTGGGGTTGAACTTGATGACCTTGAACTCGAACTCCTTGGCCAGGTACTGGTCGAGGTTTCGCACCGGGCGAATGTCGACCTGGGAGCCAGGGAGGAACGCCTTGACGCCGATGTCGACCTGCAGGCCACCCTTGACCCGACCGACGATGGTGCCCTTGATGATCTGGTCGTCTTTGACAGCGGCTGAGATCTCGTCCCAGATCCGCATCTTGTCGGCCTTCTCCTTGGAGAGGACGACCATGCCGGTGTCGTTCTCGCGGCTCTCCAAGTAGACGTCGATGGCGTCGCCCGCCTGAACCGTCACCTCGCCCTTGGCGTTGGTGAACTCGGCGATCGCCACCTGGCCTTCCGACTTGTACCCGATGTCGACCACGGCGTACTCGGGAGTCACCCGAACGACCGTGCCCTTGATGACCTCGCCTTCCTTGACGAGCCCACCGCGGCCACCCTCCTTGAGAGAGGCTTCGAACATCGCGGCAAAGTCTTCGTCGGCCTCCATGCCGATAGGCTCGTTCACGTTCTGCTGCATGGGTTTGGTTTTCCTAGCGCCACTACGGTACTGCTGCCCGCGGTTGGTGCGGCTGGGTGGACCTCATGACAACGCCCGCCCCCGCTCCCGCTGTGCGCCAGGCACGTCGCCCAACGGGAAACACAGGTCACTATTGACCGGTGAGAAGACCGCCTCTAGGCGAAGGTGTTCCCGAAGACAAGCCCCCCGGGTCGAACAGCCGTGTCTGGGCGGCCCTACCCGGCCTTGTCCAGCCTCGGGTAGAGGGGGCTCAGGTTGGGGTGGGCGAGGCGGTCAGCATAGCACTCCTCCCCCAGGTCGAAGACGGCGGCGTCGAGGTCCGCCTCGGCGGCTTTGAGCTCATCGTCCTTGGCGGCGATGGCATCGTCGAGGGTCTTCATCTCGTCCTGGTGGGCCGCCGCGCGCTCCTCCAGCTCGTCCTCCAGCTCGAGGATCCGCTTGTGAGCGAGCACGCCCTGGGCTCCGGGCTGGCCGGGCCGGGGAGTCAAGACCTGGTTCAATTCCCACTCCAGCTCTTCAAGGTGCCGGTGCTCGCGCATCAGGTGGAGCCTGGTCTTCTTCAGGTTGTCCTTCGAGAGGCCGATCTTCCGAAGGTCGTGGGCCTCTCGCATCTCGAGGTCCTTGTGCTTGTCCTCAGCCAGCTTGAGCGACTTCTTCTGGTAGCGGAAGGCGGCCTTGAGCGAGCTGAGCTTCTTCTTGAGATCGCGGCTCCGGGCCTCGACGCCCGAGACGGCGCTGCGCCATTTCTTGACGATCTCCCGTTGCACGTCCTTTTCGGCCTCTTGCTGGGCGAGGAAGCCGTTCCACTCCGCGTCCCGGAGGTTGAGCTGCTCCTCGAGGGCGCCCACCTCATCGCGGAGGTGAAGGACGACGTCTTCAGCTCGAAACACCACCTCCATCGCCTTGGGGCGGCGTTGGCCGTCAGCCAGGTGCTCGCGGGCGAGGTCCCCGAGCTCATAGATGAGTTCTTCGTACGCTTCCCGAGCCATCGGCCTCGAGTGTACCGGGCCCCGCGCCAAACGGCCTCAAGGATTGCTCGAGCTCACCAGCCTGAGGCCCGCGGCCGAGGAGCCGGACACGAATCCATTCTTCTGCCCCACTCCAACCCCGGTTGCCGCCCTCGCTTCCAACCGTCGAGCGGGTGAGCTATTCGCGGTCTCATGGCTTCCCGCAAGGTGCTCGGCAACGATCCGTTCAAGCGAAAGGCAGCCGTGAGAGCACCCATCGCCGGGCCCCCTCCTCCGAGCAAGAAGAAGACCGCTCGGCCTCCGACGCCAGAGCTCCAGGAGCCCCGGCCGCCCCCTTCGGGTCCCAGCAGGCCGAAGGACGAGGAAAAGGAACGCACTCTGGTGCCCCCGTCGTTTCAGCCGATCGCACACCCCGCGTCCCCTTCGACCACGACGTCACCGGCGGCCTCCGAGCCCTGGTCACACGTGGAGTCGCCAGCCATCGCCGCCGACCCGGTTCAGCATCATGCCTCGCCATCGATCGTCTCGGCCTCCTGCACCGAAGCCACGGCTCCACAGCCGCGTGAGTCCAACGAGCTGTCGGAGACCGCCGCGGAGGCTCGTCCCGAGCCCTCACCCGCCGCGCCACCCTCGTCCTCGCCTCGCACCCCCGCGCTTCCCGCCCTCGCGGCTCAGGTTGCCCCCGCTTCTCTGGGTGGGGCATTGAAGGGTTTGTTTCGGGCGGCCAACGCATTGATGAACCCGCCTCGGGCATCCCGACCGGTCGACTCGTGGGGCAAGGACTTCGAGCTGGCACGCTCGCTCAAACCACTGGGCGAGCTCCTCTACGAGCGGTACTGGCGCGTCAAGACCAAGGGCATCGAGAACGTACCCAGCGGAGGGTGCGTACTGGTGGCCAACCATGCGGGGGTGCTGCCCCTCGACGGGCCGGTGCTCCATCTGGCACTCGGCCGCGAGCGCCCGGACCTCGTGGAGTCGCGCTGGCTCCTCGAGGAGCAGATGTTCACGGCTCCGCTGCTCGGCGCGCTCTTCAATCGCTTGGGGGCCGTCCGGTCGAGCCCTGAGAACGCCCATCGGCTCCTCGCCGAGGGTCGGCCCGTGATCGTCTTTCCCGAGGGCGCCTCGGGGCCCCAGAAGCCCTTCTCCGAGCGCTACCGACTCCGCCGCTTCGGTCGGGGCGGCTACCTCAAGGTGGCGCTGCGGGCGCACGTGCCGGTGGTGCCCGTCGCCATCGTGGGCAGCGAGGAGTCGACCCCGCTCCTGGGCTCCTTTCCCCTCAAGGCCCTCGGCCTCGACCAACTCCCCATCACCCTCCCTCCACTGCCCGCGCGCTGGCAGTTAGAGTTCGGAACACCCGTCGATCTCTCGGGCGCACCCGACGATCCCGATGGCGACCCCTCGTGGATCGAAGAGAAGAACCTCGAGGTGCGAGAGCAGCTCAGCACGATGCTCACCGGGCTCCTGGAGGCCAGAGAGAGCGTCTTCCAGTAACGCGACTCAGAAGGCCACACGGTTTCGGCCCGTGTTCTTGGCCTCGTACAGCCGCTCGTCGACCCGGCTGATGAGCCCCCCGGCATCGTCTCGGCGCCCCAAGGAGGCGACCCCGGCCGACAGCGTCACCGGAACGCGCTGGCCGTCGAAGCGGAACTCGGTTTCCTCGATGAGCGCTCGGGCCTTCTCCGCCAGTGTGCAGGCCCCTTCGAGATCGATCTCGGGGAGTATGACGGCGAACTCCTCACCGCCAAACCGGGCCAGCACGTCTTCACGGCGAACGCGAGCACGGATGGTGCTTGCAACGCCCTTGAGCACGGCGTCACCGGCCAGGTGACCGAAGCAGTCGTTGACCTTCTTGAACAGATCGAGATCGAGCAGCACCAGGGAGAGGTTTCGCTCGTAGCGACGGCAGCGCGACACCTCCCGCTCCAAGGTCTCCTCGAAGTAGCGCCGATTGAAGACTTGGGTCAGGCCATCGAGGGTGGTGAGACGGTAGACCTCGTCGTGGTACGCCGCCTCGAGGTTGTTCGAGGCGAGGAACTTGAAGACCGTGCGGCCCACCTTGATGAGATCGCCGTTTCGCAGCCGCAGCTCGCCAGCCACTGGCTCGTCGTTGACGAAGGTTCCGTTCGTCGAGCCCGCGTCACGCACCGAGACGCGGCCCTCTTCGTTCAGGATCAGCGCGTGCAGCCGGCTCACCGAGTCTTGGTCGACCACGATGTCGCAGGTCGGCCCTCGACCGATGCGGCACTGGGAGTCGAGGTCGAACTTCTTCGCCAGGTCCTCCCCGTGAATCACGACCAGGGCCGCGGACCTGGCCACATCAGGAGTCGGGGCGTGAAGGGCCGCCGTAACGGTGGTGATCTGTTGACGTGTCACAAACGCCCCCCGGGCTCGTGAAACCCTAACACGGGCCCCAGGGGTTCAAGCCAGTCACTCCCCTCCGATTCAACCGCTCAGTTGATCGTCAACCCGAGCGTCGCCGAAACCGGCGGAGTCACGGGCGTCACCTTGTCCGGCAGAAGAAGCTCAGCCTTCACGGAGAGGTCAGTTCCGACACAGGTGGCGGGCAGCGGGTACTCCAGCAGGCCGTTGCCGAGGGTGGTCTCGTGGCTGAGGAACGCCGCCGGGCAACCAGCGTCGGGCGTGAAGGTCAGCCGAACCACGCCGTCATCTCCGCTCGTTTCCCCCAGCTTGAACCGGAGCACCTTCAACGTCACCACGCTGGCCTTGGCAACCGTGGCCCGAGCCCCCACGGGGTTCGAAAACTCCACCGTCGGGCGATTGTAGTCGAGGAAGGAGAGACCGACGAGCAGGTCCTGGACCCGATCGCCGTTGGTGGCTCCGAGCTCGACGAAGTTGGCGAAGGTGAGGTCGGCGCCGGCGGAGCGCAGGCTCTGGGTATGCACCATCATGGCCGAGCGAGGCCCCGAGGCGTCATCGAGGGAGAACAGGCGGTCGGCGTGCCCCGCGGGCGGCTTGGGGAGCGTGAAGCCCCGTTGGGCGTCGGCGGGATCCAACAGCACCTCCCAGCGGTGATCGAGGGCATCGGCGAACGACACTCGCACCACGGTGGCTCGGGTCAGATCTGGCACCGGGGCGAAGCGAAAGCTGCGCGGGGGCACCTGGGCGGTGGCGGTGTCGAGAAAGTTGAACTGGGCGCCCTCGGGGTACGGGGGAAACGGAAAGCCCGAGAGGTCGACCGGGGAGCGGCCGTCGGGGTCGAAGGGGAGCTGGTTGTCGGGCATCGAGGAGAGGATGAAAGAGCCCCCTGGGGTGGCCGACGCGTCGCTCGATCCGGTGCCGACCAGCGCCGCCACGAGGATCGTGTACGGCGACCCTTCGAGACCGTGGTGGG
Source organism: Myxococcales bacterium (assembly GCA_003153055.1). Next base: position 19,982 of record PMBV01000158.1, on the reverse strand, counting down.
TCGGTGCCATTCGCAGAGGTATCTGCCCGGACGCCAGCGAACCCTGCGACGGAGGGTCGACCCGCGAGCTGCCGTCGGCGTTGACCGCGGCCCCGAGGCCCAAGGGCACCAGCCCGCGCCCAGCGACGTTGGCGCCTCCAATCACCAGGGCCGAGCTCGCGTAGGCGCCTCGGTACTTGGGGAGATCAGGCACCGCGAGCACGAAGGGAAAGGCCAACGGCATCTGCACGAAGGGGTGATCGACCTGCGAGAAGCTCGATTCGTCGCTGAAATCGGGTACCCCGCCGTCGTGGGGCGTGCGCTTGAGCGCGAAGCGGACATCGCGCGACACCGAGGAGCTGAGCGTGCTGACGATGGGGCTCAGCCTCGACAACAGCCGACTCACATCGAGATCGCCGAGGTTCCCACCTCCGAGCAACGTATCGATGGGCAAGAGATTGAGCGGCACGTCGCCCACGAAGGACCAGGCCGTACGGGTACCGCACGCGCCAGCCGCGATGGCGGCTTCGTCTGGGGCGCCACTGTCGTCGGTGCACACCCCAGCCAGGCCCTGAGCCGAGTAGCCCTCCTTCACCTTCGAGTCGCCAATCGTCAGCGACACGCCCGAGGGAATGGCGACCCCGGTCTGGCTCAGGTTGCCGACGGAGATGTCTCGCTTCACCGAGGGCCCCAACAGTTGGCCCAGCGAGAGACTGTTGAGCGAACCTCCCAGCGACAGGCCGGCCATGCCGAGGTGCGCATTCCCGCTCTGGGGGGCATCGGTGTAGACGCCCTTCGCCCCGCCGTACTGGTCCGTCTGGTTCCTCCGCGTGACGATGGAGAGGTACCGGGGTGAGCCACCATCGAGCGACGGGCCGTAGTTGGCGATGGTGACATAGGCGTGATCGGGCCCGAAAGCGGTCACGCTGTACCGGCTCAGCCCGGGTGGGAGTGCCAGGGTGGCGAGCCCCCGCCCGTCGGTCTTCATCGTGACTCCACCGTCTTGGCCGATGATCGACCCGTCCTCCCTCGAGAGCAACACGTCGAGTCCTTCGAGGGGCCGGCCGGAGAGCTCGTCAACGACCACGACGTCGACCTGGGCGGCACCGCTCGGCGCAGAGGGGAGCACCAGGGCCTTGGCCCGGCACGTCGCCGAGCCGACCGAGGCCTCCACCGCCAGCACCGCCTCGCTCGTCTCGGTCACCGCCGTCAGCTCGATGCTCGATCCAGCGCCGCCTCCCGTGAGTGGGCTCCCCGCTGCCACCGTCCACTGCACGTGGCCCGCCGGGACCAGGGGCTGTGAGGTGGCTCCCCAGGCCGACACCGAGAACTTCGCCTTGGCGCCTCGCTTCAGCACCACCAGGTCAGGGGTGATGGCACAGCGGGTGACACTGCTGGCGTCAGGCGCCGTGACACAGGCGCCGTTGCGACACACCAGCGCGCCGCACTCCCGATCCGAGGAGCATCGCGACACCACGCAGCGCCCTTCGTCGCACTCGCAGCCCAATCCGCCGAGATCGGTCCGACAGGCATCGATGGCGTAGGACCCCCGGCGAGAGGCCGAGCAGTCCTCCTTGTTGATGCAGCCTGGCTCGCACGTCGCCGTCGTCTTGTTGCACATGAACAGCATCGGATCGGGGTGCGCTGGGTCTGGGCAGTCGCGGTCGGTGAGGCACCCTGCCTGCCCGCCATCGACCAAAGGAGTGATCGACTTGGAGCAGCTCGCCCCGAACCCCAGAACGCCAAGGGTGACCAAGAATCGAATCTTCATCGTGGTGCGACTCCTCGCGGGAACACCGCCTTCATACCGAAAACGGCCCGTTCAGGCCCGCCAACCGGCTCGAGTCGACAAATGGCGCTGTTGGCTGGGCGGGCCGCGACATGGCTGTCGCGATCGGCTTGAATGTGGGTACATGAAGTCGATCAAGGAAACACTGGGGGAGGTCCTGGGCCGACTCGCTCAGGACACCGGGGCGGCCCGACTCCTGGTTCCCCTGTGGGCTCAAGTCGTCGGTACGACGGTGGCCAAGCACGCCCAGCCGTTGGGGTTGCTCGATGGTGTGCTGACCGTACGGTGCGACAGCGTCGCCTGGCGAGATGCCCTGTTGGGTGAGCGTGAGGCGATCCTCCAGCGGCTCCAGGACACCCTGGGCCCGGCGAAGCTCCAGTCCATCGTCTTCGAAGGCCCATGATGCTCTGGACCCTCTGCGTTCTCCTCGGCGCCGCGCCGTCGGAGGCCCAGGTGCTCAAGGTCGTTCAAGACGACTTCGAGCGTGCTGGCCGTGCCACACCGCTGACTGATCGAGCACTGGGTCAGGCGGCACGACAGTTGGCCGAGCGGGCCATCACCCAAGGAGTGGAGGATGCCGCGAGCCTCTTGCGGGTGACCGCCGCCGTATCGAAGAACGGAGGGTGGGATCCAAACCCGGTGGCGGTGGTGCTCCGCGGTGACCCGGCTCAGCTCCTGGCGACGCTCAAGGCCAACCCCCTTTCCCGCGAACCCGTCTCGCTGTTGGGCATCGGCGTCGCCGAGCGCGATGAGCGCGGGGCCTTGGCCATTCTCCTCGCCCGAAGAAAGGCCGATCTCGCCCCCTTCCCCCACGCCTTTCCCAGCCCACCCCCAGCGCCTCAGCGCCTCTGCGCACAGCTCAGGGAGCCCCTCACGAGAGCCGAGGTCTTCGTCACTCGCCCCCGCGGCGACGTCGAAAGGCTGCCGACGACGGCCACGGGCGCGGCGAGCTGCGCGTCGATCACGTTCTCCACGCTCGGCCGCCACACCGTCGAGCTCCTCGCCACGGGGCCAGCGGGGCCCGAGGTGGCGGCGCTGTTCTTCGTCGACGTCGGCGCGGTTGCTCAGAGCGAGGAGGGACTCTCACTGGCCGAGCCGAAGGCGCCGGCCGGAGCCCGGGCCGAGCTCTTGGGTCGCATCAATGCCCTGAGGGCTCAACTGGGCGCCGCTTCATTGTCGGCCGATGGAGCCCTCGACACGGTGGCTCAGGCCTGGGCCGAGCGCCTGGCGTCGGAGAACTTCTTCGCTCACGTGGCGCCCGACGGCTCGGATCTGAAAGCCCGACTTCGCGCTGCCGGCTACCGGTTCACGGCAGCGGGTGAGAACCTCGGCCTGTCGTCGGGGCCTCTGGCGGCGCACTTCGGCATCGAGCACAGCCCTGGTCATCGTCGAAACCTCCTCGAGAAGGATCACCAGCGGCTGGGCGTGGGGTTGGCCCGGCGCGCCGATGGCCTGACGGTGCTGGTCGAGGTGCTGGCCCGGCCTGCCGAGGCCGACTCCGCGGCGGCTGCCGACCCCCTCGCGGCGGTCTACGAGGCGATCCACGCCGAGCGGCGCAGGCGGCACCTCCCGCCGCTCGTGCCCAGCCCGGTCCTCGAGGCCTTGGCCCAGCAGCATGCGCGGGTCGCCTGGGAGCAGCGCACGCCCAAGGCCCAGCTCCCTGGGCGACGGCGCCTCCATGACCAGGTGTTCGAAGCGGTCGAGGAGGCCAAGACCGTCTCGGTGGACATCTTCATCGCCGAGAGCCCACGGCTGACCATCGACTCCAAGAGCTTGGCCAGCCCGTCGACCTCGATGGTGGGGGTGGGCATCGTCAGAGGAGCGCCGACGGGGAGTGGGCCCGCGAGCTACTGGATCGTGGTGATCTATGCCGGCGCTCGCTGAAGGCGAAACCGGTACACTCCCACCATGACAGCCGGAAAGCCCATCGTCTTGGGAGTCGACCGCGACCGCGACGGGCAGGTCGCGGTGGCCAAGGTCTTCAACGAGCAGGGAGTCACTTACCGGTTCATCACCGATCCGAGGAAGATCAGCGGGGGGATCCGGCAGCTCAAGCCTGACTTGTTGATGGTCTTCGGTGAGTTCCGAGACGAGTTCGTCATTCGCGTGCTGGACGCGCTGAGCCAAGACGTGAGCGCGACGGCGCTCCCGGTGGTCGTCTGTGCCAAGGACGTCGGTGAAGCGCGTTTCGTCGCCAGCTTCCGCACCGGAGTCGTCGGTCTCCTGTCGCAGCCCTTCGGTCCCGGGCACGTGGGCCTGGTGCTCCAGGTGTGGGCCGAGCTCCCCTCTCGCCCTGGCATGATCTCGGCGACCGGAGACGGGCACCTCATCACTCGCCTGGTGGATCACATTCGGCAGACCCGCCGCTCCGGCGTCCTCGAGGCTGCTCCTCGAACTCCCACCGAGGCGAGGGCCTCGTTCGTCAACGGCAAGCTCGACCGGGCCCGCTTCCTCGCGGCGAGCGGGCCCGAGGCGCTCAGGGCGATGGCGAACCTCCCGGCGGTGCCGTGGACCTTCTCGGAGGTGGCTGGCCAGCAGGGAGAAGGCGCCAACGTGGTCATCGAGGTCGGCCCGGGTGACGACGGCGACGAGACGGCCATCGCCGAGGTGGTGATTCAGGGCCAACCGACCGACGACGAGCCCTCGACCTTCGAGATGGCACCCGCGCCACCGCCCGTCGCGGCCGCTCCTGCTCCGGTGCCCGCCGGTACCCCGCGCACTCAACTCTTGCTGGTGGATGACGACCCCACGATCCTCAAGATGTTCTCGCGTTTGTTCGCCAAACACGGCTTCGACGTCACCACCGCCACCGACGGAGTGATCGGCGCCGAGCTGGCGCTCCAGAGAGGGCCCGACCTCGTCTTTGCCGACCTCGACATGCCCCAACTCGACGGCTGGGGCATGCTGCGAATGCTCCGAGACGACTTCCGCACCCGAGAGCTCCCCATCGCCTTCATCTCGGCGCACGACGACTACCGCGAGTCGCTGCGAGCCCTCGACGCCGGCGCCCAAGCCTACGTCTCGAAGGGAACCCGCCTCGAGGCCATCATCGCCAGCGCCCGCACGCTGCTCGAGCCCCGGCGCACCCTCCGGCCCCAGCTCGAGGCCGGTGGGCCTCTGGCAGTGAAGATCCACGCTGTGGGCCCCCAGTGGCTCCTCCACCAGCTCGCCGCGCTCAGGTACTCGGGGACCCTGAACGCCAAGGACGGCTGGGCTTCGTACACGCTGCACTTCGCGGAGGGGGTCTGCCTTCACGCCGCTGCCGTGGCCGGTAAGTACACGGCCGAGGGCGAGCGGGCCTTCAATGCCTTCGTGGCCACCCGCGCAGCCGAGGGCGATCTCACCCCTCAACCCCCGCCCGCGAGCGCTCGGAACCTCTTCCTCGCCACCGATGTGTTGGTCGAGCGCGCCTGCTCCACTCTGAACGAGAACGAAGCGCACATGCGAGAAAGCCTGTTGGTCACTGCCACGCGGGTGGAGGTCAACTTGGAACTCTACGCCGTGTACTGCCACGTCGGACCCAAGCAGTGGCTCGAGTGTGCCCGGCTCATCTGCGAGGAACGGCTCCCGCCACGAGAGATCATCGCCCGGCTCGACCTTTCGCCGGTCGACCTCGAGGAGACGATGAAGGATCTCATCCGTCGCGGGGTGGTCACCTTGAAGCGGGCTCCAGCCTGAAAAACGAAAGCCTCCCCAGCGTCGGCCAGGGAGGCTCCCCCCGATTTCCTGCTCTACTGGTCAGACCACCCGACGCTGGGTGGCGAACGATTCGATGCCGGCCTGTTGAGCCGAGGGCAGCGCGTAGAGAGGGCACTTGATGCAAGTGAAGGACTGCCACCCGCGACGGACCGCCTCATCGAGGCAGTTGTCGTAGTGAGCGCAGTCGAGGTTCCGGTGGTGCTCCACCCCAAGGCGCTTCGGACCAGCCTCGGGGTTGATGCTCTGGGGGAGTTCGGTCGGACACGGCTTCATGTGCTTTTGTTGCCTCCGGGAGTGTGGGAGTCCTCGTCCTGTCGTGGTGCGTACTCGATGACTCTTCACGCGAACCGAAACTGCTGACGAATAGCGCCTGGCGAGAATCGGTCCAGGAATCCTACGTGGATTCGCTCAACTTGACGTATGCCTCTCCTTTCAGAAGAAGAAAGGCGACGGAGGAATAGGGCGAACGACCGACCAATGTCAAACCGGGTAGGCCAAATTCATCGGATCAACGTGGGTCTTCTTCTTCTGGCCGGCATGGCCGCCGCTCAGTCTCCCGAGCTCCTCGAGGCGACGCGGATCCATGATCCCAAGGCCACGGAGCGCACCAAGGCCGAGCTGGAGCGCTGCCTGGCAGCCAAGTGCCCGGCAGCCGATCGGCTCTCGCTGCTCCTCGGCTTCCTGAAGCTCAGCCAAGGCGACGCGGCCGGGGCCGCCGCTCAACTGTCTTCTCGGCCCTCCCCGAGCGGCCTCGAGGCGTTCCACGGCTGGTACCTGGGAGAAGCGCAGGCGTACGCGGGGTCGCCCACCAAAGCCCGAACAACGCTGGCCCGCGCCCTCAAGAGCGCTCCCCCGTGGCTGGCCCACAAGCTCGAGCTCCGCATCGCCGAGCTCGACCTCGGACTCGGCAGAGCGGCCAAGGCGCTCCCCGTGCTCGAGGCAGCCGCGGCCCTCAAGCCGTCTCCAGAGCTCCTCCTCGATCGCGCCCTCGCTCGCTGGGCCTTCGGTGACGTCGCCAGAGCCCGATCTGACTTCAGATTGATTGCCATCAAGTATCCAGGCCACCCTCACGCATCGATCGCGGTCCGTTTCCTCGAGGCTGGAGGGCTGCAGTGGAGCGATGAGGAGCAACTCCAGCGGGCCCAGGGCCAGCTCAGCCAAGGCGACGCGGGCGGCTGTTTGACGACGTTGGGGCTGGTGCACGACGAGCGGCTGGGCCAGCGGGTAGCGCTACTCACCGGGCAGGCGCTGCTGGCTCGAGGCAGGGAGGCCGATGGCTTCGCGCAGCTCGATCAGGCGGTGAAGGGCACCAGCCGCGCGGTTTCGGTCGAGGCGCTCCTGACGATGGGCAGACGGCTCGTGCGCCAAGGTGACAATGCCGGCGCCCAGCGCGTCTTCGGCCAGCTCGACGACGCCTTTCCCACCCAACCTGGAAGTGACGAGGGGGCCTACCTCGCTGCGTGGTTGATGATGAATGGAGGCGAGCTCGAGGCCGCGACCACGGCCTTCGAGGCGTTCGAGCAGCGGCACCCGGAGTCTCGCAAGCGCGACGAGGCGCGTTGGTTTCGTGGGTTCACGCTCGTCAAGCGCGGTGTCTGGGAGGAGGCGCGCACCGTGTTGAAGTCGCTGGGGCCCGATTTCCCCCGCTCGGCCCTCATGCCTCAGGCGGCCTACTGGGCCACCCGGGCGGCGCAGCTCGGCCTGGAGCGACGAGCGATCGACGGCGGCACCGATGCGCTCGATGCCGGTCCGTCAGTCGACGTGGCCTCCGAGTACCGCGAGCTGCTCGAGGCGTTCTCCGGGTCGATCTACGCCCGCCTGGCGCTGGAGCGGCTCCGAGAGCTGGGGGTGGAGGCCGCGGAGCCGTTCCGGGTGAAACCCGTGGAGCGCACGGCGAAGGCACCCCCGAGGCTCGCGCTGAGCGCCGAGCTGACCCGCGCGGGGCTCTTCGCCGACGCCCAGGAAGAGGTCGAGGCGGCCGTCGCCACGGTGGGCACTCCCGACGAGGCGCTGGTCTTCGGGCACGCGCTCCAGACCATGGGGCACTTCGCGGCGGCCCATGCGCTGGCTGCTCGGTACCTCTGGGGGCCCGTGTACACCCAGCGAGCACCAGGGGCGGTTGGCCTCATGTATCCGCGTGCCTGGCGCCCGACGGTCGAGCAGTGGGCCTCGGCTCATGGGGTCGACCCCTTCTTCGCCTGGGCCATCATGCGCCGGGAGAGCGGCTTCAGGCCCGATGTCACCAGCAGCGCCGACGCCCGTGGCCTCATGCAGCTCATCCCCCCGACGGCCAGGCAGATCGCCATCGAGCTCAAGGCGAGCCCGGTCGACCCCGATGAGCTCTATTCGCCCGAGGTGAACGTCAAGCTCGGCACCTGGTACCTCTCGCAGCTGTTCCACCGGCTCACCCACCCAGGCCTGGTCGCGGCGGCGTACAATGGTGGCCCGGCGCCGGTGGTGAAGTGGGTGCAGAGGCGCCCCGACCTGCCCTTCGATCAATGGCTCGAGGAGATCCCCTACAAGGAGACTCGCGGGTACGTGAAGCAGGTGGTGGCCGACTTCTTCATCTACCAGGCGCTCTACGGCGAAACGGTGGAACGGCTGCCCTTGACGCTCCCCTCGCCCAAGGCCAACGGCGTCAGCTTCTGAAGGAGAGGGCCGCGTCGCCCGCGGGGGCGCAGGAGACGATCTCCACCGCGCCCTGGGCCCGAATGAGCTTCGCGGCGCGAGCCCGATCTTTCTCGAGGGTGAGGAGCACCGGATTGGGGCCCGCATCGAGGGTGAACCACACGCCGACCCCCTCGCGCCTCGCCGTCCGGCACGCCTCGATCACCGCCAACGTCTGGGGCTTCAGGTAGCAGAGTGGTGGGTTCGCCCCCAGGGCGCTGGCGTGCATTCTCCAGGCGTTGCGCTCACTCAGCTCGCCCACTGCCTCGAGATCGCGGCGTTTGATGTGGCGAACGATCGCTCGAACCTCGCGCTCGGCGTCCTCGGCCCAGGCGCGGTAGTAGGGAGACGTCTCGACGGTGGAGCGCATTCCGTCGCGGGACTTCACTTCTTTTTCCTCCCGGCTCACCATGCCCACCAGCATCCGCAGCTGGGGCCAGTGGCCCTCGTCGAAGAGCTGCTCGGCGAAGCTGTCTTTCCCGTCGGGGCGCTGGCCTCGGTTCCATCGCACGAAGCCGCCCTCTATGGAGCGACACGCCGAGCCACTCCCCTGCCTGGCGAGCACCGACTCGGCCCGGGTGTCACGAGCAAAGCCGGCCGCCGCCCGCGCCGCCACCGCCAGAGCGGCAAAGGCCGCCGCGCTCGAGGCCAGGCCAGCCGACGGTGGAAAGTCTCCGGCCGACACCATCGTCGCTCGCCCCAGCTTCCGGCCGAGTGCCTTCCGCGCCTCCTTGCGCACCAGCGTGAGCGCGTCGACCACCCGCTGCCGCTCGGTGCCCTTGGCTGGCTTCCCGTTCAAGGTGACGGCGTCGTCGCCGGGCCCTTCGAAGAACTCCACCGTCGTCGTCACCGAGAGAGGCCCCAGGGTCACCGACAGGCTCGACTGATGGGGGAGAATGAGGCGCTCGGAGCGCTTGCCCCAGTACTTCACCAGGGCGATGTTCGGGTGGGCTGTCGCGGTCGCTTTCACAAAGTCCTCGGGCCAGCGAGTTGGCTGGCGAAGCATTCGACTCCGGCCCGCCGCAACCGCATCAGGGCTGGCTCGGGCTCGAGGAACAGGCCGATCACCGCGCCTCCGTCACCGCCCGCGCCGGTGAGCTTGGCGCCCAGGGCTCCCAGCGCTCGCAGCCGGTACACCATGGACTCGATGGGCTCGGAGGAGAGCCCCAGCGCGGCCAAGAGCCCCTGATTCATCGTCATCACGTCGCCCAGCCCTTCGAGATCGCCCCGCTTCACCAGGTTGACGCCGTCATCCACCAGCCGGCCGATCTGCTCGAAGATCCTCCGGTAGCGAGGCCGCCACTTGGCCTGCCGCTCCCGGAGCGCGCCCACGGTGGCTCTGGTGGATGACCGGGCACCGACGAGGGCCACCAGCACCTTCACCGGCCTGGGCGCCTTCACCTCGGTCGCTCGACCCTGGGCGTAGCGGATCATCACGTTGCGGACGCTGGTGGTGTGATCGACCCCCGAGGGCGTCCCATGGAACTCCCGCTCCATCGTCAACGCCAGCGTGGCGACGGCGTCCACCGTGGCGGGCGCTCCTGAGCGTGCCTCGAGGAGCACCCGGGCTACCGCCACCGAGAGCGCGCCGGAGCTGCCCAGCCCCATCGACGGAGGGAGGTCACTGGTGATGCGCACCGACACGGGCGGCGACTTCGCCCCGCGAGCCGCCGCGTCGAACGCCCGTACCAGCGCGGCCTTCTGGGGTCGGCTCAGGCCCCGTGGCACCTCGAGGCGGGTCGCTCTCGCCGGCACCGCCACCGCGTGCACGCCACGGGACAAGGGCGCAGCCAGCGCCGGGTAGCCGTAGACGACCCCATGCTCCCCGAGAAGAATGACCTTTCCGGGCCCGAAGGCCGACCGCTGTTCCTCGCTCACGTTTCGACGACCGTGTTCGGCTCCTCACGCATCATGTGCGCCAGGATCTCCTGTGCCTTTTCCACCTTCACGTGTCCGGCGGTCACCAGCGCGTTGGCGACTTTCTCGACCCAGTGCCCTCGGGCGCCGGCCGTGACCGCCACGCACCGAGCGTGGAGCGCCATATGGCCCTTCTGGATTCCAACCGAGCCCAGCGCGCGGACGGCGGCGAAGTTCTGCGCCAGGCCCACCGACGCCATGACCATCGAGAGCTCTCGCGCGCTCGACACCCGCAGCATCTTGAGGGCCGTCTGCACCTGCGGGTGCACCTTGGTGGCTCCGCCGACCATGCCCAGCGCCAGCGGCAGCTCGATGCGACCGACCAGACTGCCTTCCTCGAGCGTCCAGGTGGACAGCGGACGATACTGGCCATCGCGGCAGGCGAAGGCGTGCGCTCCGGCCTCGATGGCGCGCCAGTCTTGGCCGGTGGCGATGGCCATGGAATCGACGCCGTTCATGATGCCCTTGTTGTGGGTCGCCGCGCGGTACGGGTCGGCCTGGGCGAAGCGGCTCGCCTGCACGATGCCCAGGGCGATCTCGTCGGCGCCCATGTTGAAGTCGGCCAGCGCGCTCACGGGGATACGGCACGACGCCCGAGCCAGTCGTCGATCGGCCAGGTTCGAGAGAATGCGGAGGAACACCTTGCCGCCAGTGATCTGCTCCACCAGCGGGGCCACGCCTTCGGCCATGGTGTTGATGAGGTTCGCCCCCATCGCCTCCTGAGTGTCGATGAGCAGGTGGAGCACGAGGATCGGCTCGCCTCGCGGGCCCTCGGGGGCGGGGAGCACGCGCACCTCGATCTCCCGTGCCCCGCCGCCGCGGGTCTGCATCGCAGGGTGGAAGCTGTTGGCCAGCGCGAGGATCTGCTCTCGGTGCGCGAGAATCTTCTTCGAGGCCTCGGTCGGGTCGCCGAAGGCACTCACCTGAACCTGGCCGATCATGATGGGGTCATCGGCCTCGGCGGTGAAGCCTCCACCATCGCGGACGATCTTCGCCGCGAAGCTGACCGCCGCGATCACCGAGGGCTCCTCGACGACCATCGGAACGATGTAGTCGCGGCCGTTGATCTGCATGTTGAGCCCGAGGCCCAGCGGCATGCCGAAGACGCCGATAGCGTTCTCGATCATCTGGTTGGCGATATCCATCGACAGGCCCGCATCGCCCCGGAGCGCCCCCATCTCTTCGGTCGATAGCCGGGCGACCCTGGACACCGCTCCCAACCGATCCTCCAACGGGAGTTTGTGGAAGCCGGACAGCCGCGAGGTGAAGCTCTCACCCATGGGTTCTCTCCTGGTCATTCAAGGCCGACAGCCACTCTTTGAGCTCACCGGTGAGGACCTTGGGGCGCTTCCTCAGGTCCGCCGGCGTACGACTTCCTGTCAACACCAGCGCCTGCGTCAGGCCCGTGATGATGGTTTGCATCGCAGCCCTGATCGCCTCCACGCCGCCCTGCTGCTGGGCCTGGAACAGCGGGAGCGCCAGGCCTCCGAGGTCCGCGCCCAGCGCGAGGGCCCGCGCGACGTCGAGGCCGGTGCGAATACCGCCAGCAGCGATGATGGTCACCTGGGGCCCGACCGTTCGCCGCACCGAGGCAACCGCCGCGGCGGTGGGAATGCCCCACGACGAGAACTGAGCCCCGACATCGCGGGCGACGCCGTCACTCCGCAACTGCTCGACCCGCACCCACGACGTGCCACCCAACCCCGACACGTCGAGGTGCCGCACGCCACAGTCGACCAGTCGGCGAGCCACCTCGGGAGACAGCCCACAGCCCGTCTCCTTGACAAGCAGCCGATCGCCGTAGGCCCTCACCAGCCGGCTCACGGTCTCGTAGCCCTGCCGGAAGTCCCGGTCGCCTTCGGGCTGGGAGAGCTCTTGCCCGGGGTTCAAATGCAAGGCGATGCCGTCGGCGCCGATGGCGTCACCCAGCCGTCGCACCGCGTCGAGCCCCAGCCGCGCAGCCTGGGCCAGCCCGATGTTCCCCACCACCACGGTCGTGGGGGCCACCGGCCGCACGTCGAAGGTCGAGGTGAGCTCGGGCCGCTCAGCCATGGCCCGCTGACTGCCGACGCCGAAGGCCACTCCGAGCTCCTCGGCGATCTGCGCCAGCTCTCGGTTCACCTTCCCCGCTCGCTCGGTGCCGCCCGTCATGCCCGTCACCAGCAGCGGGGCCTTGAGCGTCTTGCCGAACAACCGGAACGAGAGATCGACCTCGGCCACCGAGAGCTCGGGCATGGCGCAGTGCACCAGATGCACCTGGTCGAGGAGCGTCGAGTTCTCTCTGGGAGCGACCTCCTCGGTGGCGCACAGATCAAGATGTGCGTCCTTCCGCTTGGCTGTCGTGTCGTCGCTCATCTCGGTCCCACTTCGCTCCTACCAAGAAATCCCTCGAGAATTCCACCGTAAATCCATGAATTCACTTACAAATGCCATCGAACGGTCAGGGTGGCGAGTCAATCGGTCGCTTTTCTGGGGTGAGTTCCCACTCCGTGACAGAAAAGGGGGCCATGACGACTGCCCAGACTCCGGTCCTCATCTTCCTCCATCGCGCGGAATATGATGCGTTCCACCAGGGCCTGGCGGTGGCGGCGGCCGCGGTCGCGTCAGGCCGGAAGGTCGAGCTGTACTTCTTCTGGTGGGCGTTGGAGCGGCTGGTGAGGGGTACCTTGGACGAGCCGGATTTCGAGCGGGAGGACGTGGCGGCGACGATGGAGCTGCGGGGTGTACCCACGGCGCGGCAACTCCTCGACGTGGTGCGCGACTCGGGGCTGGCGACGCTGTTCGCCTGCACGGCATCGATGGCCTCCATCGGCCTCATGCCCCCGGAGGTCGAGCCGAAGGTCGACGCCCTCATCGGATGGGTCTCGATCCTCCAGCGCACCGCCGGAATCGCCGATCGCTTCCAGTTCTGAGGCGTCAGGCTCCGTACTTGCGTTCGAAGAGCTCGCGAAGTGGCCGGTGCGCTCGCAGGAGCTCGAGGGTCAGCTCGGCGTGGCGGGGCACGTACCCGTTGCCGACGATCATCTGAACGTCTTTGCCCACGCCTTCAGCGCCCAGCGCCGCGGCGGTGAAGCTGGTGGCCATGGAGAAGAAGATCACCGTACCGCCATCGCGAGTGGAGAGGATGGACGCCATCTCGGTGTTGGGCACCGACGCGCAGTTGATGACGAGGTCGGCGAGGTGGCCCGCGGTGGCTCGCTCCACCGCTGCCAGCACGTCGATGGCCCGGGTCGCATCGAGGGCGATCGCCTCGTCATACAGGCCTGCCTTCCCCAGAGGGTCGAGCGCCTGCTGGGAGAGATCGACGGCGATGAGCTGGCCGTGGCCTCCCAAGCTCTGCCTGGCCTGGGCGAGGCAGAGGGTGCCGCTCTTGCCCGACCCCAGCACCAGCACCCGCATTCCGGGCTTCACGTACCGAGCCACGAGCGCCGGTGCGCCGCAGACGTCCAGCGCCGCGAGCGAGAGCGCGTCGGGGAGATCGTCTGGCAGCTTGGCGAAGAGGCCCGTGGGAAAGAGGATCGCGTGCCCCCTGACGTCGACGCGATCGATGGCCGGGTGGATCGCCCGCACCTCCCGCAGCACCAACGGGGTGAGGGTCAGGCTCACCAGGGTCGCGAGACGATCTCCCACCCGCAGCTCCTTGGCGGCCGGGTGCTCCGGCGTCACCTCGGCCACTCGGCCGATCAACATGCCCCCCGAGCCCGTGACCGGGTTCTGCATCTTGCCTCGCTGGCTCACGATGGCGCGGATGCGATCGACGATGCCGCCGGCGTCTCCCCGGGCCTCGTCCTTGAGCTGCTTGAACGACGCCGCGTCGATGTTGAGGCTCTCCACGTCGACCAGCAGCTCTCCAGGCCTCAGCGGAAGTGTCGGGTCGAGCTGCTGCGCCCGCTGGGGCAACACGCCCACCTCACCGACGACGCGAGAGAGCCCGTAGAGATCGATCGCCATGCCCGCGATGTAGACGAAAGCCGAGGTGCTGTCTCGCCCGTGGCGCGCGGCTCAGAAGGTGTACTGGACCCGAGGGTAGATCGCGATGGCCGAGATCTTGGGGCCGAGCACCAACCGGTACGAGACCTCGAGGCCGACCGAGAAGTGATCCATGTTGGTGGCGTACTCGAGGCTCAGCGCCCCGCCGACGATGGCCGCGGACCGCACCTTGGCCACCGGCTCGGGGTCGAGGAGGGCTCCACCGGCGAGCACCTTGGGGCCCAGATACAGTTGATCGATCACTCGAAACAGGTACCCCACGCTGGCTGTGAGGAAGCTCACGGTGAAGCTGTCGGCGCTGGCGCACGTGCCGTCGGCCAGAAGCCCGGCCCAGCAGTTCTGGCCATTGGCGCCGACCCCGAACTGGAGCCCGAAGGGCACGAGGCCCGCGCCACCGGCGATCGTGAGCTGGTAGCCCACGCCGAGCTGCAGGTAGCTCTGGAGGTTGGAGTAGCCGTTGTCGCCCCCGACAGTGAAGAAGCCGCCGATGTCGGTGTCGGTGAAGAAGCCCCGGCGAACCGCGAGGGGCACGCCCTCGGGGGGCGTCGCCGCGATGGCCGTCGAAGCCACCAGGAGGGCCGTGAGGAGCGCACCAGCGCTCAGGCGATTGGCGCTATTCACCGTCACCGGCCACCTTGAAAATCCACGGGAAGGTGACCGCCACCACGCCCCCGCCTTCGGGCTCGGGGAACTTCCAGCGGCGAATGCGCTCGAGGATGCAGCTCTCGACATTGGCGTTCCCCATCGATGATTCGCTCACGTTGGCGTCCGCCACCAGGCCCTTGGGGTCGATGGTCCACGCGACGGCGACCTTCCCGGCCAGCTCGGGGTGCTTCTGGAGCTCTGCCTCGTAGCAAAACTTGATCTCGTTCTGATGGCGCTTGATCACCTTCATGATCACCTCGCGGTCGAGGGCTCCGACGATGGTGGTCTTCCCGGGGATGATGCGGGTGGTGTCTTTGCCTCGGCCGCCCAACTCGAGTGTTCCTGAGCCACCGGGACCACCACCTCGCGTGCCCAGGCCACCCAACCCCAGCCCCGTGCCTCCCCCTCCGCTCCCGGCTCCGCGGGCACCCAGACCTCCGAGGCCCTGCGCGTCTCCCACACCGGCTCCGCCTTTGAGCCCACCGAGCGCGTTGTTGATGCCAGTCCCCAGGCCACCAGGGCCAAACACGCTCGACGATGCGCCGCCACCGAACATGCCGGCCATCAGCAGGCTCACCTTGCGTCGATCCTCTTCGCGCTTGTTGGGGTCGACCAGGGCCGCGCCTCGCCGTGAGGGGTCAGCCTCGCGCCGTTGGGCCTCCTGCTTGCCGAAGGTGCCCTCCTGCTCCTTGGCACGCTGGCGGGCCTGGGCGAGCTCTTTGAGCTTCGACAACGCCTGAGGCCTCTCGGGCTTCACCACCAGGTTCACGTAGCGCGACGGGTTGGCGAAGAGATCGTCACCTTCGCTGCCCTCTGACAGCGGGGTCACCGCGATGGCTGCCACCAGCGCCAAGAAGCTCAGGAGACAGATGCAGACGATCTTGAAGAAAGTGAAGTCGCGGTCGCCGAGGGGCACGGCCAGCGCGTGCGTCGGCGGGCGCACGAAGCCGAGGTCGAAGGAGAGCCCACCCACCTGGACCTTGGCGCGCTCACGCAAGCCCAGCTCGATGACCTCGCCCGGTGCCCCGGTCACGAGCCGGCCCTGGGCCCGCAAGGCCGAACCGCCGCGAGGTTCGTCGCCCCAGGTGGCGACCTCGATCTCCGCCGAGGCAGGGACCCGCACCGTGATGGCGGTTCCGCTCGCACGGGCCAGTTCGAACCGTGGCCCTGCCTCAGGCACCAGGTGGTCGCACTCCGGCCCGTCTCCGATGGTGACCCAGGTCTTCTCGGCGACGAGGCGCGAGTCGAGCACGGTCGCACCCCATCGAACGATCACCTGGAGGATCCTGTCCCGCTCGGTCGGAGCCTCGGAGCGCCCGCGAGGCTCCGGCGCGTGCTCCACCGGAGAGGCGACGACGCGCAGGGGCGACGGCTGGGCGCTCGAGCCGTCGACGCTGACGCGGATCTTCGATGCCCCCATGGCGATGGTCTCGCCAGACTCGAGTACCACCGGTTCACGAATCACCCGGTCTCGAACCCGAGTGCCCGAGGCCGAGCCCAGGTCGATCACCGTCACTCGCCCTCGCTCCAGCTTGAGCATGCAGTGCAGGCTCGAGATCAGCGGATCGACGACCTGGAGCGCTGCCCCAGCGCCGGAGCCGATGATGAGGCTTTCCTCGTGTGACGACGTGCTCGTCGTCACGCCGTCGGGACCGGTCACGTCGAGGGTGATGGTGGTCTTCTGCGCCATGGGAGACGATTCAGAGGTTCTCGACGGACTTCCTCAGCTCGGGGGTGAATGTGTCTCTCACGCGGATCAGCGTCTTGAAGGTCGTCTTCCGCTTCGACACCGAGTAGCTGCCCTCGGGCTTGGTGAGCTCGCCTTCCACCGCGACGTCGCTAAAATCGATCACCGTCTTCTTTTTGACGATGGTCTTGTCGGCTTCGCGAATGACGCGCTCCTCGGCCAAGGCCGGAGCGGCGAGCGCCAACGCCACGAGAGCTGGCTTCCACAATCGCATCAGTTACCCCTACCACGGTTCCTCAAGACGGCGCGAAGACTAGGAGTTTCGTCATGGGCTGTCACTCCCACCTCGGGGCGACGGAGCGTTGGTGCTCGGGCCCGACAGCTGGAGCGCCCGGAGACTCTTCACCTTGGTGTCGAGAGCGAGGCGATCAGCCTCGGAGGTGCGCGGTGACGCCCGGCACCGCTCGAAGTACCCGAACGACTTCTCCCAGCTCGCCCGGTCAGAAGAGAAAGCCCAGGCTGCTCCGCACAGCGCCTCGACGCGATCGGGCTGAAGCGCCAAGGCCTGCTCGAAGGCTCGCCCCGCCTCCGTGCTCTTCCGTGGCTGGCCCTGGAGCGCCCAGCCGAGGGAGATGAGCCCCTCGACGCTCGTGGGCTCGAGCTCGACCAGAGTACGGAGCACCCGCTCGGCACCGGCGGAGTCTCGGTAGGTCAGGGCCAGGGCGGCGAGGTTGGTCAGCGCCGGCACCGAGCGCGCATCGAGCGCCAGCGCTCGGCGGAAGTGGGCGTGAGCCGCTCGAAGCTCGCCTCGCCCGAGCGCTATGAGGCCCAGCGTGTTGGCCGGCCCGGGGGCGCTGGCGTCGAGACGCTGGGCGTGGAGTGCGAGGAGCTCCGCCAGGCGGAAGCTGCCTCGGTCATAGGCGACCAGCGCGAGCGTCTGGTAGGCGAGCGGGTTGTCCCGAGCCCGGGCGAGAACCCTCTGAGCGGCGCGCTCGGCGTCGTCCAGGCGCTTGGTCAGTCGGTAGGCCACCGCGAGGTTGTTGGTGAGCTCGAGATCGTTCTCGTTCCCCGCGAGCTTCAAGGCCGCTTCGTAGAGCGCGACCGCGGCCTCTGGGTGCCCCGCGGCGCTGGAGACCCGGCCGAGGTTCAGCAGCGTAGGCTTGTGCCGAGGGTCGAGGGCCCGCGCGGCCTCGTAGCGCTCGATGGCCTCGGTGAGCCGGCCCTGCCGCTCGGCGATGAGGCCGAGGTCGAACTGCACGGCCACGAGGTTCGGAGCCCTGAGCGTCAGCTCGGCATACGCCGCCTGCGCTTCAGCCAGCCGCCCCGCGTCGAAGGCGTCAGCGGCCTGATTCGCGATCTCCTGGGCCGAGCGCTCTGGAGCCTTGATCGCACCGGGGCTGGGCTGGACGCTGGGGCCGAGGCTTGCGCAGCCGCCCAAGGACAGCAGCAACAGGAGACTCCGGACGCTCATGGCACGCCTCCCGCGACGGAGGACGACCTGGGAGGTTGACCCGCGGTGCTCACCGCTGGGGCGAGCTCGACCCTCTCGTGACCCGCTGAAACGAAGGGCTCCTGGGCGCGGACCTCGAGCTCGTGGGGCTTCCCGTAGGTTCCGGGGCGAAAGCGATTGAGCCGCTCCTGGGCGAGGAGCACCCACTCGCCGTACACCGAGAGCTCGGACGCCTTGGCCAGCGCCTTCTCGAGCGCCTCCACGGCCTTCTGCTCCACGGGGAAGACGTAGCGACTCTCGAGCTCGGAGCGGAACAGCGCCGCTTGGTCGTCGTCGAGGCCTGGGGGGTCGGGGAGCTCGCCGATGTTCGCCGCGAAATCTCCGTAGAGCTCGCCGATGCGCGTGAGGGCAGCGATGCCAGAGTCGGGGTCTCCCTGCTGGATGACCTCGGTGTAGGCCGTGACCAGCTCGGCCAGCTTCTTTTCTTTGGCTGCGCGGTCGGCCTTGAAGGTGGCGAAGCGCTTGAACTTGAGCTCCTGGTAGGCGCGAAACGCGGGCTCCAGCACCACGAAGCGGGCGTGGGCGAGCGCGAGGAGTCCTTGAGGGCTCTGCCGGTCGACCTCTTTCAGCTTGGGCCAGGCGGCGATGAGCTCACGGGCGGCCCGGTCAACGTCGGGGAGGCTTTTCCGCTGCTCCTCGAGCTTGAGCTGACGGTACCTCAACTCGAGGACTCTACCGTCGCCGAGCCGGGGGTCCTTGCCGAAAGTCGCGAGCACGGCGTCGTTGACCTTGATGGCCTCGGCCAGCTTGCCTTGGCGCTCGAGCAGCGCGCCGGCCGCGGCCGCGACGAGTGGCGCATCAGGAGCATCTTTGAAGCGCTTCACGTAGCTCTGTTTGATCGCGATGGCCTCGTCGAGGGCCCCGGTCGCCTCGCGCCAGAGGCCGGCGTTGAAGAGGGCGTTTTGGACCCAATTGTCCGCCTTGTCGGTGCACCGCTCGACCAGTGCTTCGCGCTCCTTGCGTTGCTTCTCGTCCTTGGGGGCTTTCGCTCCATGAGGCACGGCGGAGGTGGCCAGGTCGTACGTGGCCACGAAATCTCCGTACATCGCCGCCGCCCGCCCAAAATCGGCGCGCTCCTCGTACAGCTTGGCGAGATCGTATTTCACCCGCAGGTCGAAGATCGTCTGGGGGTACGCCTTGAGCAGCCGCTCCCCGATGGCCGCCGCCGTATCGAGCTGGCCCGCTTCACTGGCGATGGACATCGCGTAGGTCAGCGCCCGATCGGCATTCTCGGAGTGGGGGAACTCGTCGACGAAGGCGAGAAACTGGGCCAGGGCACCGGTGGTGTCCTTCTTCTTCCGGTAGGTGACCTCGTCGGCCAGCTTGTACTGGCTCCCCTCGACGATGGCATTGACCCGCCGCGTGAACTCGGTGCCTGGCCGCGCCAGCCGGGTGTTGGCCTTGAGCGCTCGAGCCAGCGCGTTGAGCTCAGCCCACTCTTCCTTTTCCTCCAACACGGCCATCGAGAGATCGGCCGCCTCTTGAGATCGCCGCTCGTCGGGGTGCTTGAGGATGATCTCCCCGAAACGATGGGCGGCCTCCACGAAGTGGTTTCGACCGTAGAGGACCAGCGCTGCCTGGTACGCCACGTCGATCTCGTCGGGGTTGGTCGGGTACTTCTGGTTGTATCGNNGCGGCTGCTCCTCGAGCTGGAGCGCCGAGCGACGCTCGAGCTTCTGGGTCCGCTCCACGCTGCCCTTGTTCCTCGCCTCCTCGACCCGGCGCCCTTCCCTCTCTTCGGAGGGCGCGAGACGGCCTCGTTCGATCTTCACCAGCTTCTCGTAGGCGAGGATGGCGTCGTACGAAGCCGTCTGCCGGTAGCGCTCGTTGGCCACCTCCTTCGCCTCGGGGCGCTCGGGCACCTTGAAGCTCGTCACCTCGTCGTACTGCCGGGCGGCTGCTTCCCACTCCTCCAGCGCCCAGAGGATCTCCGCGTAGTAGAACTTGAGGTTGAACGCGTGGTCCGACACATAGCGCTCGTCGGGGCTCGAGGCGAAGGCGTCGAGGTACACGCGGTAGATGTCTCGAGCGAGGCGGTAGGTGTCGACCTGCTTCGTCTTCTGGGCCTCCAGGTGGTACTCGGTCACCGAGGTGCGGAG
>PMBV01000400.1 GCA_003153055.1 Myxococcales bacterium | reverse complement strand
CGCTGACCGCCAACATCACGTAGTGCCCCTTGCTCATCTCGACGTGCTTATCGACGTAGTCTTCATCAATCTCGACATCGGACGTCTGGATGGTCAGCTTGCCGCCGTTTGGCATGGCGTCGCGGGCGTTGACTGCAAGGTTCATGACAACCTGTTGCAGTTGGCTGGGATCGGCGGTGACCCGCCCCACCTCGGCCCGGCAGCACAATTCGAGATCAATGGGTTCGCCGATCAGTCGCCGTAACATGTCTTCCATGTCCGCGACGACCTTGTTGACGTCGAGGATCCGAGGCTCCAGGACTTGTTTGCGACTGAAAGCCAGGAGCTGCCTCGTGAGCGCGGCTGCGCGTTGCCCCGCCTTTTGTATTTCTTTGACTTCTTTCCACACCCCGTGTTGGGGGGACAGTTCTTCGAGCGCGAGGTCGGCGCAGCTCAGAATGACCGTGAGCAGATTGTTGAAGTCGTGCGCGACACCGCCAGCGAGACGACCAATGGCCTCCAGCTTCTGCGCAGACAGCAGCTGCTCTTCGAGCTCAAGCTGCCGGGTGATGTCGCGCGCGACGATCACGAGGTCGAACGAACGCGCGGAATCGTCCCTCACAGGCGAGACAGTAATCTCTAGGGTGCACGGTCCTCCATCCGGGCGTTGGCTCTGGAGTCGTCCCTGCCAGTGGATCTCCCCCAACGGGAGACCCTTCAAGTCACGCAAGGGCTCGATGTCGCTGAGCACCGAATGCAGGTCCACCAGTCGCCTGCCTACGACAGTGTGTCGAGCCTGACCATTGAGACGCTCGAACGCCGAGTTCACAGAGCGTACGGTCGTGTCGGGATTCACGACGCAGACCACTTCGGCCGCTTGCTCGATGGCGGCCATCAGACGGTCCCGGTCGCGCTCGGCGTCCTTTCGGACCGTGATGTCTTGTGCGGTTCCGACGAAACGCACGACCGTGCCGTCCGAGTTTCGCAGAGCCATTCCACGCGCCAAACAGACTCGGGTCTTTCCGTCACCCGTGCAGAGCCGAACCTCCAGATCCAGGGGTTCGTCGCTGGACAAGCTGCGCGCGAAGGCCGATCGGTAGGCATCCAGGTCGTCGGGGTGAATGAACTGGGCGTTGCGCTCGAAGGTCGGCACGTACGTCCTGGCATCCACGCCGAACAGGCGATACGTCTCGTCGGACCACCACACCTCACCACTGGCCATGTCCCATTCCCAGCTTCCGACCATGGCCACGCGCTGGGCTTCGTTGAGCTTCGCGAGAAGCTTGGCGATGGTTTCGCCGTCGCTTGACCCGCGCGGATTCCCCCCTCCTTCCGGTTCGGTCTGACCGAGCGCTGCCTGCGTCTCGCTCCGATGCTCGTTCATGGTGGTGCCTCGGACCAACCAGAATTCGCGAGATTGCTGGCACTGCCCCCCAAGCGTCAGGTCTCGCCCAGATCGAGGAAGAACAAAGCCCCTTTTCGGGTCGGAGTCGAGTCGAGCGGCAAGGGGCGGAGTCGAGACGGCCGGGGTCCGGGGAGACGGTGCAGGGCAGGCGGGTGCGCTGTCGGAGGGGCCGAGGGGAGATGCCGACAGCGGCCACCGATGGCTCGTGGTACTGGAGCCTCCCGGCGCACTGTGACCTTTCAATCGTCGTGGACCCTCTGCTTGAGCGTGACGATTCCGAGGTCGACGTTGGAAACGCCACCATCGAGCAGGACCTTGGCGTACGCCTTGGCCGGGGCGGCGCCGCCATCGGGGTTGAATCCCGGTTGCCGCAACACAATGGAGGTGCAGCGACTTCCGACCTTCAACCGGAGCGCTCCCTCAGCGACCGGGAGCGTCTCCTTGAAGCCCGAGGACCAACTGTCCTCCGAGGGCTCCACCTCCAACTCGGTAGGGAGCGAGCCGTCGGGCAGCCGAGGCCTCAGCGTCACCTGCCTAGGTCGCAGCAGGGCAAGGGTGACGTCGCTCCTCGGCCCTGGCACCTCGACCCGGCGGCTGGCGCCACAGCCATCGCTCGCCACCGCGGTGAGGACCAGAGGCGTCCGAAAGTGCGTCTCGACGGTGAATCCGCCGTCCTCGTCCGCCTTAGCCCAGAGGCCGGGGTAGACGCGCGCGGCGGCGGGCACCGGTGCGAACAGATGGGCCCAGCGGCCCTCCTTCAGGCCCTCGCGCTCCGGGAGCGGACGGGCGACCTCGGCCCTCACGCTCGCACGGGGCACCGGGTGGCCGTCGGCGTCGACGATACGCCCGGAGAGACGCGTGGTCGCCGGCAGCTTCACCGTCGCCGCCCCACCGCCGAGCGCTTCCACCGCTCGGCTGATCACCCAATCGCCCCTTCGAGCCACCACCGCATACCGCCCGGGAGCAAGGCCGAGAAACCGAACTTCGCCGGTCGAACTCGTCTGGGCATCGCGAACCGAGTCGTAGGTCATCCCGTCATTTCCGGTCAGCAGCGTCACGAGCGAGCCCCCGGGGATTTGCTGGCTCGTCGCGGGAACCACCGACACGCTCGCTCCCTCCACCGGCGCTCCGTTCGCGTCGACCACCCGCGCGGCGAGCGACACTCCGCCGGGGAAGTCGACGACAGGCATCTCGGAACTCGGTACGAGCACGGTCCCGGCCGACCGCGCCCCGAGGGCAGGGTGAGCGACTCGGAGTGTGTAGGTCGACGCACCGACCCGCCCGAAGTCGAACCAGCCGTTGGCCTCGGGTTTGGCCGTCCGGGCGGCGCTCATTTGGGCCGTTCCACACAGGACCGAGAGGCGCCTGTCGAGGAGCTTCAACGTCGTGCCCGGAGGGGCCGGCTCTCCGTCGAAGAGGATCCGCGCACGGAGTGGGTAGGTCTCCTCCGCCGGGTGCTCTCCCCCGGCGCTCATCACGACCAGCACCGCGCCCGCTAGGAACATCTGGCCGAGCCGCTTTCCATGATTCCCCTCCTGCCGAGTGACATCACGTCCCGGTAGGCTAGACCGACCTCGGCGTGAGTCGCCACACGCACCGCCTTCATCAACGCGTCGCCGCTCATCGAGACGATCGGAGGGGCGCTCCCGACAGCGATCCTCTGAGTCACCGATTTCGCCACGAGGTTCACGTGTGCCCTCAGCGGGCTCCTTCAGGGGTCGCGATCATCGGCGAGTGGGAGCGACCGACGGCCGGCGCCCAGAGTTCCTGGAACGGGGCGCTCATCACGTGCCTGGCGATGTGCTGAAAGACGGCCCGAGGGGAGCCGAGAGATGCGCCGCCAGGGGAAGCTCGTGCTGGTTGAACACCAGCTTCACTGGGTGCAGGTGTGGGTCGTAGTCGCCGCGCAGGCGGTGGTCTCCGTCCGTCGACGATCCTGTACTCAAGCCACCAGAGCCCATCTACCTCAAGACGGCTCTTGGTCGACGCACAGCATTCCAACATCTTGGAGGGTAAGGCTTGCAGCGTCGCCCGTACGGTCTCCTGAATGCTGCGTGGCGAAGATGCGAGGCTCGAAGAACCCAATCGGAGTGTGTATTCGCAGTCCCGGCGTTCCGACGTGCCTGGCTCTCGCAAACGTCGCGGAATCGATGCTCCCCTCAGATAAGCCCGTAGTCCGAATGAATCGGACTGCACGACCACTCCTGGGATTAGCGAGAGGCATGCCTGGAGCGCGTGCGACTCAAGCGACTCGAAGTACAAAACGAAGCAAGGACCACTCATCTATGCCCCGTCATCGACATCGGATGGCTCATCGTCGATAAGACCATCGCTGTCATGGAGCAAATCGACGATATGAGTACTTCCTGCCTGCAGGATAGGGGATTCCGGCTGCCAGGCAACCAGGAGCTCAGCACGCGATACCAGCGAAGTGCTGACGCCAACGACATAGGGTGGAGTTGGAGGGTTGACCGTGAGCGGGTCCTTCACGTAGCGCATGAGCTCCTCGGCGGTGAACGGCGGGAACCCATCACCCTCGAGACCGAGAATGAACGCCTTCGCGCCCAGCGCCCGGCAGCCCCCTCACAGCATATCCCAGCAGGTCGTGCTTGATCTCTGGGTCGATCCGAATAGGGCCACCGAACTCGCGTGTGCCGCGGAGCCGGCAGCCCGCTTCCTCGCGCGCGAGGCGGAAAGCCGCACCGTGAGCTCTCAGTCGTCGTGGACCCTCGGGCGCCGGAGGACCAGAGGCGGCGGAGGTTGTCCGTGTCGTTGGCGTTTACTCGGGTGTTGGCGTGAAGGGAGAAGCCGTCGAGGAAGGGGCAGCGGCGCCTCGGAGTCGGCAGGGCGTCGTCTGAGAGAGGAAGGGGCAGGCGGTGCTCACCGAGCGCGCACGCCGCCGGCTCCTGCATCGGATGAGGCGACGTTGCCTTGCTGCGGGCGACGAGGGGTGTCTGGGGGGCACAGGTCTCCGAGCGCGTCATCACGGTGTACAAAACTGTACACCGTGATGACAGGTCTGGGAGCGACCGGGCATCGAGGCCGGAGAACGTCCAACACACCAACGGCCGACTCCCATCATCACGGAGTGATGCTCAGGAGCAACCTCAGTTCTTGGAATGGCCAAAGGTGTTTGCCGGCGCCGAGACGCTGACGACGGCGTCGCGGGCAACCCTCGCGGTGATCCGGAGCACGGTTCGGCTGAATGAAACCATTGGTGACATGCGTGGCGACCCCCACCCGGCGGACCCCTCTCCCGCGGCACGCATACGGCGGGCTGTGTGAAGGAGCCCGTCTTTGATGTGTGGCGAAGCCCATGGGAGCCTTGGCCCGAGGTCGAGGGCTGGTCGGTGGAGGCCCGGAGGAGGGCACCGCGGCGCCCTCCTCCCATCGAGGCAGGACGGCCGCTCAGTCGCTCTTTTCGTCCCACGGCCTGCGGTCTCCGAGTCTCCGACCTCGACGAGGTTCTCTTTCACAGCCTCCGACTTGCCCTCCCTGTGGCCCCAGAGTCGAGGGGCTGATCGCTTCATACTCCTTCCTCAATGCCTGACATCGATGCCGCACGTTGCGGTGCCTCAGACGAGCAGCGTCGACCGAAACACGAGGTACACGTGTGGCCTCAGCGGGCTCCGGGGGCCGCGATCATCGGTGAGTGGGAGCGACCGAAGGCCGGCGCCCAGAGCTCCTGGAATGGGAGGCTCATCACGTGCCCGGCGATGTGCTTGAAGACGGCCTGTGAGGAGCCGAGTCGCTCAGCCCAGGCGAGCCCCACGGGCCCCAGGTTGGGCACTCGGGCGTGCTCCGCGGCGACTCGGTGGGCCGTCGGCTCGAGGAGCAGAGGCTCGGGAACCTCGAGGGGCGCGAAACGCGAGTGCCGATACGCCGTCACGCACCCAGGCTCGGTGATGAGATGCGCCGCCAGGGGAAGCTCGTGCTGGTTGAACACCAGCTTCACTGGGTGCAGGTGCGGGTCGTAGTCGCCGCGTAGGCGGTGGTCTCCCCGGGGAATGAGGCGTCGGTCGAGGTAGCAGAAGGCCGGCCGGTCCATCGGGAGCGGCCCCCGGTACCGGTGGAACCGTCGAATGGCCTGGGGAACGAAGGGCACGGCCGGGGCCGCGCGCTTGAGCGCCTCGAGCTTGGGCCACAGCCGCCCTCCGAGGCCGAAGCGCTCGGCGAAGGCCGGGAGCTCCGCCTCGCTGACCCCAAGAAACGCCTCCACCCGCTCAGCCAGGCGACCCGCCTCGTCGTCGACCAGGAGCTCGTCGAAGCGCGTCTTGAGCCCAGGGAACGACACGGGGACGAGCGCGCTGAGCGGCGCGCCGCCTCCGGCTCGCCACGCGCGATCGACCTCGACGGCGTCGGCCCGTGGTGGCAGCAACGCCCACGTCGGCGGAGCGGGCTCGAAGGGTGCACCTGTGCTCCGAGGGCGCCGGGCGTCGCGCTGAGTCGTCCACACCGAAATGCAGGTGGACACCCTGGTGCCGCGGAAGGCCCCCGGGCCGAGGTCGAGCACCTCTCTGAGCTGGAGCCGCTGGAGCAGGGCCTCTCTGACCGGCGCGTACGAGAACGTGTCGAGGAGTGTCGACGAGGTGACGAAGGCGAGCGCCCCCCGCCGCCCCGAGAGTCGCACCGACGCCCTGAGGAGGAAGAAGACGTAGTCCTCCCTGAGGCTCGTGCCCCGCTTGAGGCGGAGCGCCTGAGGGAGCCACTGACAGGCCTTCTCCCATGCCGAGGGGTCTCTGAGCAGCGGCGAGGTGCCATTGAAAGGGGGGTTCCCCAGCCACAGCTCGAAGGCGCTCTCCTCCACCGCGTGGTCGAGCGCGTCGGTCGACAGGGCATCGGCCTCGACGACCAGCGCACCGGGCGCCCTCCGCCGGCAGTGTTCCGCCGAGGTGGCGTCGAGCTCGGCGCCTACCAGACGGGCGTCGCTCCACCGCTCGCGCGCCGCCACCAGAAAGGCCCCCGCCCCGCACGCCGGGTCGACCACCTGCGTCGGCCCCTCGTCGGGGAGATACGGCGCGACAGCCTCCAGCACCCGGTCGACGATCGCCCTGGGCGTGAAGAAGGCGCCCACAGCCCGGCGGTGGTCGGCAGACAGATGGCTCGCCAGCGACTCTTCGTCGGTCACCCGACTGTGCTACACCAGGCCCCCACGTCGATGAATAAGCGTCGTGTCCATCTCCGAGTTCATGGTCAGGTGCAGGGGGTCTCGTTTCGCGCGGGCGCCCGGCAGGAGGCCCTGCGCCTCGGCGTCACCGGCATCGTGCGCAACCTCGTCGATGGTGATGTCGAGGCGGTCGCCGAGGGAGATGTCTCTCGCGTCGAGGCCTTCGTCGCCTGGTGCCATACGGGCCCCAGCGAGGCTCGGGTCGAGTCGGTGAAGGTGACCGACGGTCAGGTGACCAGCGAGTTCACTTCTTTCCTGGTGGTCCGATGACGTTCGGTGGCCCCTTCTTGCTCGCACCCATTTCCTCGCTGCTCGGCATTCGTCCGGGAATGAACATCAGCATCCACCATGCGCCCCCCGGCTTCATGGAGGCGCTCCTCCCGCTCCCCGAAGGCGTCGCGCTCATCGACAGCTCGAAGCTGGGGCTCGATGTGCAGGTGCTCTTCGCGGCGAAGAAGACCGAGGTCGTCGAGTGGCTGGCCAGCCTGTCTCACACGATGTCCGTCGTCGGGAGCATCTGGGTGTGCTTTCCAACGACCTCCGACAGCCCGCAGGCCCCGTCGGAAGACTTCGTGCGCATCGCCGCGCTCGAGATGGGGCTCACCGACACTCGCAAAGTGATGCTGGGCCCGGAGTGGACGGCGCTCAGGCTCCAGCGAAAGGCTCGGGCCCCGCGGCTTGAGGCACCCTCCGCCGAGGCATGACAAATCCTTTACTCTGCTGTGATTCTGTGGAACGCTCAAGGTTGACAATCGTTTTGACGGGAACCTCCGCCGGACTTTGGAGCCGGCGCCAGCCAGGCTGGTTGTGGGGGTTGTCGGCCCCGTGCGGCAGTCGAGCGCGGGTTTATTCACGTTTTGCCGGCAGGAGGTCGCGGTGACTGGCCTTCGCGGAGAGAACCCACAGCGAGCGATGTGCGAGCGTGGGTCCGCGATTGGACGGTCGACGCCTCCGAGATGCCACGCGTGGCCAGCCCGCTCGTTCCCCCCGTCCCGTCCGTGGGGCGTTCGGGATGTCGGCCCGCAGACAAGGTTGAGTCATGAGCAGTGTCCTCGTGATAAACGCGGCCGGGCGAGAGACCCGCGTTGCTTTGGTCGAGAACGGCCATATCGCTGAGTTCTACCTCGAACGGAAAAAAGACAAGGGGATCGTCGGCAACGTCTACAAAGGCCGAGTGACCCGTGTGCTGCCTGGCATGCAGGCGGCCTTCGTCGACATTGGCCAGGACAAGGCGGCCTTCCTCTACGTCGGCGACGTGTTGTTCGACCCCGATGTCGCCCGCCACCAGTTCGACCTCACCGAGGGTGAGCAAGACGACGACGTGCCCGAGGTGCCCGACGAGTCAGATGAGCTCCACGCGCACCACGGGTCTGAGGGGGGCGAAGCAGCCGGTGCCAGTGCCGAGCATGTCGAGCACATCGAGCATATCGAGGAGTTCGAGCTCGAGGCGAGCCCCGCGACGTCAGAAATGCCCACGCCACCGCCGGTGCCCGAGGGGCAGTTGGAGCGCGGCGATCGTCAAGTCGAGACCTCGGGTGAGGTGAGTCTCGTCCCTCCGGCGCCTCCGCTTGAGGCGTTGGCGCCGACGCCTCTCCCGACGCCTGCTCCCGCTGAGCCGTCGGTCACTGGCTCGGAGGTCCTGGTGGCGGCAGTGGCCGAGTCGGCAGCGCCTCCGTCACCAGCGCCGCCAGCGGTGACGCCTCCGACTCCCCCCGCGGCCGAGAAGCTCGAGACGCCTCGCTCTGGGGCCCCGCGCGACGTGCGCTTCAAGGAGCGTCGTGACGAGCGCCGAGACAAGGGCCGCGATCGCGAGCGCAAGCCCGAGCCTCGGAAGCAACAGCGCATCGAAGACCTGCTCAAGGTCGGTCAAGAGGTGCTGGTGCAGGTGTCGAAGGACCCCATCGGCACCAAGGGGGCCCGGCTCACCTCTCACATCTCGATACCTGGTCGTCACCTCGTCTTCATGCCCACCGTCGATCACGTGGGTATCAGCAGGCGAATCGGCAACGAGAAAGAGCGTCGGCGGCTGCGTGACATCGTGGAGCGCCTGCGACCGCCTGGCACCGGCTTCATCGTTCGCACCGTGGCCGAGAACGTGCCTCAGGAGAAGCTCGAGGCCGACATTCGTTTCCTCATCGAAGTGTGGAACGACACGGTCCGCAAGTCCGAGAAGATTCACCGTGCCGGGCTCCTGCACCCCGATCTCGACCTCATCTTGCGGGCGACGAGAGACCTCTTCGCCCAAGATGTCGAGAAGCTCATCATCGACGACCGCGACGAGTTCACCCGGGTTCAAGGGTTCGTGGTGGCCCAGGACCCAGCGCTCGGTCAGCGCATCGTGCTCCACGACACCGAGGAGCCGATCTTCGACGCCTACGGCATCGAGGAGGAGATCAAGCGCGCCACGGCCCGCAAGGTGTGGCTCAAGTCGGGCGGCTACCTGATCATGGATCAAGCCGAGGCGTTGACCGCTATCGACGTCAACTCCGGCCGCTACGTCGGCAAGAAGAACCTCGAGGACACGATCACCAAGATCAACACCGAGGCGGCCAAGGAAATCGTCTACCAGCTCCGGCTGCGCAACATCGGCGGCATCATCATCTGCGACTTCATCGACATGGAGAAGCAGCAGAACCGCGACAAGGTGTTCAAGGCGCTCCAGGAGGCGCTGGGCCGCGACAAGGCCAAGACCAACGTGCTGCGTATCAGCGAGCTCGGCCTCATCGAGATGACACGCAAGCGCGTCCGCGAGTCCATCGGGCGCATTCTCCACGAAGACTGTGGCTACTGTGGGGGCCAGGGCTACGTGAAGACGGCCACCACCGTGACCTACGAGATCTTCCGCGAGCTCCGCCGCTCGGCGCCCGCCTACAAAGACCCCACCCTGGTGGTGCAATGCCAGGTCGAGGTCGCCAACCTGCTGCAAGCCGACGAGCGGGAAGAGCTGCGCCACCTCATGGATCGGTTCAATAAGACCATTCAGGTGCGACCCCGCCAGGACTACCACCGCGAGCAGTACGATATCTACGCGCGGCCTGTCGCTGGCGTGGAGATCAAGGTCGCCTCGACCACCGTCGACTTCGACCCCACCACGTACTCGGGCGCCCGAAAGCCGGCCACGCAGGACGCCCGCTTCGACCGTGGCGGCGGCGGCGGCGGCGGCGGTGGGGCGGGTGGCTCGGGTGGCTCGGGTGGTGGTGGTGACCGCAACGAGCGCGGGGGTGATCGCGATCGGCGCGGCGGTCGTGACCGAGATCGAGGTCGCAATCGCGATCGTGACCGCAACCGCGGGGGCCACGGTGCCTCTGCCGACGGTCGGCCGCGGCCCTCTTCCCCCAGCCAGCCACCGGCGTCAGAGGGGCAGGACTGAGCCCAGGTGACTCGGCCGCACCCGCTCCCGGTACCGCCCCCGGTCGTTCCTCACTTCCAGACCCCATTCCTCACAGGCACTCACCCCAGCCGGTGGGGCCTCTTCATCAAGACCGAAGACCTCGAGCTCACCGAGCGCATTCTCGTTCGGCGGTGACCGCGATGGACTCGACCGACACGACCGAGCTGGAGCTTGGCCCCAAGGTGCCCAGGCGCGGCATTCTGGGGTTGCTGACCCGCACCTGGCGGCTGGCCCGCGCCGTGTTCGTCGGGTTCCGCGGAGAGCCCATCGGCCTCCGGGCGGGGAACCTGACCTTCGTGACCGTGACCTCGCTGGTGCCGCTGGCCGTGGTCATTCTCTCGTTGGTGCACCAGTTCGGCGCCACCCGCCTCGACCGACTCGTCAAGGCCTTCTTCGCGGAGCTCCTCTCTCCCGGCGGCGAACAGACGGTGCGGGCCTTCTTTTCGGCGACCAACGTGGGAGTGGCCGGGGGCGTGTCGTTCCTGGTGGTGATGGTGTCGGCGGGGGTTCTCTTGCGGCACCTCGACGCCTCGCTCAACGACGTCTGGGCCGTGCGCCGCAAGCGACCCGTGGTGGTGAGTGTCGGGCTCTACGCCGGCATCCTCCTCTTCGGCCCGCTCATCATGGTGTTGTCGTTGCTGGGCACCGAGGGGCTCAAGCATGTGGTGCAGTGGCTCGAGATGCCCTTGTCTGGCTGGGCCTTTGAGCTCGGAGCGGTGGCGGCAGCCAGCGTCGTCTTCTCGCTCCTGTACAAGTTCGCCCCGCACGCACCGGTGGGGTGGGGGAGCGCCGTCATTGGTGGCGTGGCAGGTGCGCTGGCTTGGGAGCTGGCGCGGAACGTCTACGGAGGCATCGCCAGCCTCTTCCTGAGCGCCAGCATGCTGTATGGCTCGCTGGGGGTCGCGCCGCTGTTCCTCACCTGGGTCTACGTCGCGTGGTACATCGTGCTCGCCGGCGCCCGTCTGGCCTACGCGGTCGAGCACGCCGACTTTAACGACGCGTTTCGTGATCACCTCGAGCACCCGCGTAGCCAGGAGCTCATCGCCTGCCGAATTGCCGAGCTGCTCACTCGCGGTGTCCAAGGAGGCCTGCTGGGCCTGTCGACGCGGTCACTCGCGGCCGAGCTCAAGATGCCCGAGCAGCGTGTCATCGAGCTGAGCACCCGCCTGGTCGAGGCGGGGCTCCTCACGCTCTCCTCACCCCAGCGCCTCCTCGCCCCCGCTCGCGCTCCTGAAGAGCTGACCGTGGCGGACATCTCCGCGGCGGTCGGCGGCGTGGCCAGGCTGGTCAGCCAAGACCGAAGCTCGGGCACGGGGCAGTTCGAAACCGTGGCCGCGTATTTCGGTGCTGCTGACCGGGCAACCGTCGAAAAACTCAAGGAAATTTCCTGGGTGGACCTCGCCAGGGCGCAGGGCCCGGATGCGTCAAAACCGTAGGTTTCTTGCAGGGTTGACGTCTTCGTGAGTATGCTCCTCTCGAAAAGAGCAGTAGTTTCGGCTCATTGGTTGCCTCAAGGAGGGTGGAACCCCGTGCTCAAGTCAGACCTGGTGAACATCCTGGTGGGGAAGAAGGGGGTGACGCAGAAACAGGCCGAGGCGACCATCGAGGTGATCTTCGGCTCGATGAAAGACGCCCTCGTCGCGGGCGAGAACATCGAGATCCGCGGGCTCGGCGCCTTTCACGTGAAGCACTACGGGGCGTATCAGGGCCGAAACCCCAAGACGGGCGAGCCGATTCCCGTGAGGGCCAAGCGGGGCCTCCTGTTCCGCGCGGGTAAGGAGCTGAAGGATCGCGTCAACAAACCCGGGCCGGACGGCAAGGTGCCGCCGCTCAACCCCCAGAGCTAAGCACACTCGCCGGTGACGACCGGTTGGCGGCGACCAGTCGCCCGACTGGGCGCACCTGGAGCTCGGGATCGAGCTCGTTGAATGTCAGCACCGCGACCTCGGGGAAGGCCCCTTCGACCAGTCGTCGCAGGAGCCGTCGAACATCGGGCGACGACAGCAAGACTGCCTTGCCCTGGCGGGCGACTCGCTTGACCCCTTCGAGAATCGCACCAGCCTGCGTTGGATCGAGCCCTTGCCTTTGCTGACGCAGGGTCTCCTCGACCGAAGGGTCCACCAGGAAGGCGAACAGAGGGCCCCCGTTGGCGTACTGATGGCTGAGCTGTCGTGCCAGCGCCGCGCGGCAGCGTTCTGCGAGCTGGCTGGCGTCGCCTTCGGTCGAGGGGGCAAGCAGGGCCTCGAGAATCGCGCGGAAGTTGCGGATGCCGACGTGCTCGTGGAGGAGCTCCTTCAGCACCTCGGTCAACAGCGGCAGTGGCACCTTGTGCAGCGCCTCCTTCACCAGCGCGGGGGCCTGCTGCTCGAGCGTGGTGAGGGCCGACTGCACCTCTTGCACGCCGAGGAACTGAGGGGCCCGCTTCTTCAACAGCATGAGGACGTGGTCGGCGAGCAGCTCCCTCGCACTGCGCACCGTGACCCCGGCGGCGCCAAGCTCGAGGGCTTGTCCTTGGGAGATCGCGCTGACGGTTCGACCGCTGGGGTCGGTGACGGCCCGAGCCTTCACGCCGTAGGCGGCGAGGTCTCCCTGCGCCACCATGGCGAAGTGCTCTCCGTCGGGGAGCGTGCCTCGGCCGGAGGGGATCTCGTCGACCGCCAGGGTGTACCCCAGGCCGGGCAATGGGGCGCCGGTGCGCACCCTGAACGCCGGCACTCGAACGCCCAGCTCGTGAAAGATGCGCTCTCGCACCTGTTCGAGCTCGTGGTGCACGAAGTGCTGACCGTCGGCCTCGACCAAGGCGGTGAGCGCAACAGAGACATCGAGAAGCAACGGCGCCACCCCTTGCACCTGCGCGTCGAGCTTCGAGCCGGGTGAGGGCGCGGGCTTGGTGGGCGCCGTGGCGGCGACCGCCTGGGAGCGGCTCGCTTGCGCCGCGCTGGGCTCATCCTTCAGGCGTTTGAGGCCCATGGCCACCAGGGCGAGCACGGAGGCGATCACCACGAAGGTGAAGTGGGGCATTCCGGGAATCGCGGCGAACGCGAGGCACAACCCTGCGACGACGAACAGGGCCTTGTATTGCCCGAAGAACTGGGCCCCGATGTCCGAGCCCAACGAGTCCTCTTCCTTCTCCGAGGCGACCCGGGTCACCACGATGCCCGCGGCGACGGCGATGGAGAGGGAGGGGATCTGCGAGACGAGCCCGTCGCCGATGCTGATGAGGGCGTACGTTCCCGCTGCCTCGCTGGCCGTCATGCCATTCTGAACCACGCCGATGACCACGCCGCCGAGGAGGTTGATGAGGGTGATGACCAGGCCCGCGATGGTGTCGCCCTTGACGAACTTCATGGCCCCGTCCATCGCCCCGAACAACTGAGACTCGCGTTCGAGCTCCCGGCGGCGGCCTCGCGCCTGGTCCTGGGTGATGGCCCCGGAGCGCAGATCGGCGTCGATGGACATCTGCTTGCCAGGCATGGCGTCGAGGGTGAACCGAGCCGAGACCTCGGCGACGCGCTCGGCGCCCTTGGTCACCACCATGAACTGCACCAGCGTGAGGATGGAGAAGATGACCGCCCCCACCACGTAGTCTCCTCGCACCACGAATTCGCCGAAGGCCTGAATGATCTCTCCCGCGTGCCCCTCGGACAGCGCGAGGCGGGTCGAAGACACGTTCATCGCCAGGCGGAACAGCGTGGTCAACAGCAGCAGCGTAGGGAAGGTCGCCACCTTGAGGGCGTCTTTGGCGTAGAGCGCGGCGACCAAGAGTGACAGGGCGGCCGCGAGGTTGATGGCGATACCCACGTCGAGCAGCCAGGCGGGCAGCGGGACTATCAGCGCGCCGATGATCATCGCCAGCACCACCGCCATCACGACGTCACTCGACGTCTTGGCCCGGGCGAGCACCTTCTGCACGAGGTCGAGGAGCCGATTCACGGTCGACGCTCCCCTTCGAGCACCGCGTGGACGGCGTCTCGCTCTTCGGATGCTGCCAGGGCGACCTGGAGCACCGCCGCGGCCGCCTGGTACAGCTCCTCGGGGACCTCCTCGCCCACGTCGTACTGCACCAAGGCCCTCGCCAGGGGAATGTCACGGACCACGGGAATCTCCAGGGACTCTGCTTCTCTGCGGAGCTTCAAGGCATCCTCCTCGCGACCTTTGGCCACGATGTATGGCGCTTCGCACTCCGCCTCGTCGTAGCGGAGGGCCACCGCGATATGCGTCGGGTTGACGACCACGGCGGTCGCCTTGTGCACCCCGCGTGCCGGGCCTCCTGATGCGAGCTGCTGATGCAGCGCCTTCCGTTTGCGCTTGGCGTGAGGGTCGCCTTCGGAGCTCTTGTGCTCCTGCTTCACTTCCTCCTTCGTCATCATGAGGTCCCTGAGGTGCTTCCTCCGCGCGAGGAGTTGATCGCCCAGGCCCAAGGTCGCGAGCACCAGCGCCGCTTGGAGGACGAGCGGCCTCCACAGATCGAGCAGGGCGGTCAAGGCCTGACCTCCCTCGGCGTCGACGGCTCGGAGCGCCAGCGGCGCGGCGGCGACGACCCCGCGCCACAGCAGAAACGCCATGAGGCCCGCGACGGCCAGGCCCTTGGCGAGGTCGACGAGCCGCTGCACGCTGAAGAGCTTCCTCGCCCCCGCGATGAAGTCGAGGCGCTCGAGCTTGGGCATCACCTGATCGACGTTCACCTCGAAACCGGCCAGCGCCACTTGCGAGGCCAGCGCCGCGACGAACGCGCCGGCCAGCGTCGGGGTGGCCGACCGCGCGAGGAGCCACAGCCCCTCGTAGAGCGCCGTCGTCGGATCGGCCGTGCCGACGAGGAGCGCCGCGGTCCAGCCCCGCAGGCGGCTCGTCGTTTCGGCCGAGAAGGCGAGGGTGCCCAGGAGCCCGCCCAGGGTCACGGTCGCCGAGGTGAACAGCTTGCTCTTGGCGATCTGCCCCTTCCTGCGCGCGTGTTTGAGCTTCTGGGCACTGGGCGCTTGGGTCTTCTCGCTCACGGCGCAGATCCTCTACTGCTCCAACAGACGCTGCATCGCGTCTGGGGTCTCGAGGGCCAGGCCCTGAAGGCGCTGAGCCAAGACGCCGAGGGCCAGCCAGAAGAGCCCACCGCCCCCGAGGATCTTGAGCGGCGCGGCCGTGTCTTGCAGGTTCATGCCCGCCGAGGCCCGGGAGCCGAGGCCCAAGAGCGTATCGACCACCAGGCTCAGGGCTGCGAAGGGCGCGCCGATCGCGAGCCCAGTCGCGAAGGCACCTCCCACGAGGCGGGCGACCTCGAGGGCCACCTGGTCGCTGTGGGCGAAGCTCCCCAGGGGCACCCACTGGTAGCTCCTGAACAGCGCCCCCAGCACCAGCGGCATGATCACCCCGGTGGCGGCGATGGCCAGCATCAACGAGTGAAGCGCGTCTCCGCTGGCGGCTTCTGTGCTGCCGGCGAGCGGGAGCGCGGCCTCGGCGGAGGAGCCACGGAAGAGGTCGATGAAGCGCCCTCCGATGCGCGCGGCGTCGAACGGCAAGGCGGCGATGAGCCCCAGCGTGGTGCCCAAGACCGCCTCCTTGAGCGCCCACCCGACCCAGACGAGGGTCAGCGCCCCGTGGTGCGCTCCCAGACCCGCCTCGAAGTGGAGGACGCTGGCCAGTGCCAGCACCAGCCCGAGCTTCACGTGCGTCGGGGTGTGCTGGCCGCCCAGGAGCGGGCAGAGGAAGGCCACCGGCACCAGTCGCGCGCCCAGCAAACCCACCGCGGCGATGTGCGGCTGGAGCGTCTCGATGGCGAGCGAGAGGCCGTTCACGTCGCCACCTGGGGCAGGGCGGTGAGCAGGTGCACCGTGAAGCGGGTGAGCTGGGCGCCGATCCACGGCCCGGCGATGACGAGCGCGAGGACGGCGGCGCACAGTTTTGGCACGACTGTCAGGGTGCTCTCCTGGATCTGCGTGGTGGCTTGCACGAGGCTCATGAGGAACCCCACCACCAGCGACGCGCCGATCGGCGGCAGCGACGCGAGCACCATCAAGACCAGCGCTTCGCGGGCCAGCGAGAGGATGAGGGAGGTGTCCATCTCACCGGTACCCGAGGATGAGGCCGCGGGCGAGCAGCGACCAGCCGTCGACCGCGACGAAGAGGAGGATCTTGAACGGGAGGCTCACCTGGCTCGGGCTGAGCGTTTGCATCCCCAGCGCGAGGAGCACGTTGGCGATCAGCATGTCGAGCACCAGGAAGGGAAGGAAGACGAGGAAGCCGATGACGAAGGCTTCCTTGAGCTCGGTGATGACGAAGGCCGGTACGACGATGGCGAGGTCGTCCTCCGAGACGAGCTGGGCTTCGTCCGGGGGCCTGAGCTCCCTCGCCATGTCGACGAAGCGAGCCCGCTCCTCCGGGCTGCCGTGGCGCACCAGGAAGTCTCGCAGTGGTTGCAGCACCATCGGCGCTCGCTGCACGAGCTCCACCGCCGCTCCGGTCTCCTCGTAGGCCACCCGACCGCTGCCCCACATCTTCTCGAAGGTGGGCGTCATGATGGTCGTCGACAGCACCGCGGCCAGCCCGGTGAGGACCATCGTCGGAGGGGCCTGCTGGGTCCCTATCGCGGACCGGACGATGGAGAGGACGACGGCGATCTTCGAGAAGCTCGTCAGCATCATCACGGCGAACGGCACGATGGCCATGGCCGCCATCAGCCCGAGCAGCTGCACCTGGTTCCCGGCGAACCCGTCGGCCTGCGCTCCGAGTGACACCGGTGCACCCTTGGTCAGGGCCATCGCTTCCAGCAGTGTCGAGGGGCTCATGGCGCGGGCACCTGGCGCGCGAGTGGGCTGGGCATCACTCGGAGAGGGGCTTGGCGGATGCGGGCGAAGCCATCACCGTGCACGACGATGAACGCCCTCCCGTCGATCTCCACCAGGGCGAGGGCGCTCCGCTGCGAAAGCCCCACCCGCTGAATCACCTTCAATCGGGGCGGCACGCGGAGGACCGTCGAGCTGGCGCGGTCTCGGGCACGCCAGAGCCACGCCACGAGACCACCGAGGGCCGCGGTCCCCAGGAGCAGGCGCGCCACCGAAGCCGGGTTCCAGGCCCCCTGCGCGCTCGCCATCGCGATGGCGCCACCCAACGAGAGGGACACACCGACGAGCTTCTGTCGCGGAGTCAGAGACATGTCGTGCCTCACAGCATCGAGAGAATGCGTGCGCCGATCTCGCCCTCGACCTCGACCAGCTCGGCGCGAGCCACGGCCCGGTCGCCGACTCGGAGG
Source organism: Myxococcales bacterium (assembly GCA_003153055.1). Next base: position 13,756 of record PMBV01000400.1, on the reverse strand, counting down.
ACGACGCTCTGGGCCGCGCTGATGTGCAGTGGCATCACCGCGCCCACCTGGAGCGCTCCGAGTTGGTCGAGTGGCACCCGGAGTCGAGTGAGCTCGATCTCGACTTCGATGGGAACGGTGGGGTCGGCCGAGGACATGACGGTCTCCTGGGGAAGGCGCTCCATGGCGCGGGTGAGGGTGAAGCCGGCAGCGGAGAAGGTGCCTCTGAGCTCGAAGGATGAGGTGAGGAGGCGCCCGGGCCCGGACAGGCGGCTGCCCTCGGCAGTCACGAGGGGAAAGACCAGCACGTCACCGCGGCCCAGGGCGCTCGCGTCGCGCGGCGCCAGCATCATCGAGCCGACGATGCAGCTCGCCTCGAGCGACGCTCCCGCCACCGAAGGGTGCAGCGGCCTCGGAGGGCTCGGGGGTGTCGCCTCGAGCACGGTCTGGAGCCAGGTCGAAGGCACCAGGAGCCTCGCCATGCCCCGCGCGTCGTGGACGCAGGCGGTGAGGAGCACCGCGAGGTGTTTTCGGCGCGGGTCGATGCGCTCGAGGACCTCGGATCGATCGAGGTGCAGCGACACCAGGCGAGGGCGATAGCGAGCGCGCACCTGAGCGAGCTGGAGGGTCGCCGAGAGGCACGAGAGCACGAGCCAGCCCAGAGCGGCCTCCTCGATGCGGGTCAGTCGGAGCGGCGCGGCGGCCACGGCAGCGCCCGCGGCATGCCGCAGGATGGTGCCGACCAGGATCGGGTCGAGCTCGAGAACCGCGAGCCCATCGCCGTTCAGCTCGAGGAGCGCGAAGGCCGCGCGCTTCGCCAGGTGGCTCAAGGGGCGAAGCGTCGCGTCGGTGAGCTGGGCCTCCAGCGTGACCGGGACCCCCAGTTGGGTCGACAAGTGCTCGGCCACCGCCGACATCGCCTGGGCGCCTTCGCTTCGGACCTCAGCTCGCCGGGCGATGGCGAGGTGAGCCCTCGTCAGCTTCCTCAACGGTGTCAGGCGAAGGCGCTGGTGGGTCGCTCGCCTCGGTGGCACTCGCGCCAGGGCCCGTGAGGACTTGGCCGGATTCCCCACGACTGTCGGGTCCTCGTGCATGTCCATGGCCGTTACAGATCTCGCGCCAGGCGTAACCCGGCAGACTGCTTGGGCGGTGCGCTCAAGGCCCATCCACCAACCGAGACGGGTAGGGGTCCCTCCGAGACGGCGCGGGCCGAAGGCTCGACCCGCGGGCCTACGTCGCCTCGCGCACGAGGCGCTTGGCCAGCGCTCTCATCGCAGGCGCGACGGGCCCCGACGGGGTGAGGTGAGGGAAGGCCCATCGCTGGTTGGCCGAGAGCTGTTCGGCGATGGCGGAACGGAGCAGCGGAGGGGCCTCGACGATGAGCTGATGGAGCCGCTGGACCCCGTCATGGCGCACCCCGAGCTCTCGGGAGACTCTGGCCTGCCGGGTCGACGACTCCCACTCGCGCACCTGCTTGGCGAAGGCCAGCGCGCGAGCCCTGGGGCGGTCGGCGAAGCAGTCGAGCAGGCGCGTGGCGTGCTCCCTCCGCATCACACAGACGAAGAGCGTCACCCGCTCCGCGAACGAGAGCGCCCGGGGGCCGTCACCGCCTCGCTCCGCCGGCGGGCTCATCATGGTCAGGCGACCTTGCGCTGCACCGAGGGGCTGACGACCGGCCGAGCTCGCTGGGGTTGTGGGCTCTCCCTGGCCGCGGCGCGTTCGGGCTCTGGGGCCTTGAGCGCCTCGGGCCAACAGGTGCGTCTGAGTCGGAGGGCGAGCACTACCAGCAGCGCCGCGACGAGGGTGAGGGCCGCGGCCAGGCCGATGACCAAAGGCCTCAACGCCCCACCCGCCTTCTCTCCACGCGGGGGCGTGGCAACCAGGGTCACCGGGTCGATGACCAGCACCACATCTTCGGGTTTGAGCCCCTCCACCGCGCCGGCGACCAGTGCACGGAGGTCTGCTCTCTGCTGGGTCAGCCGCTCGATGGCGGTCGAGTGGGCCCGCAGGAGCACCGAGGCCTTCGAAGGCACCAGCGGCTGCCCCGGCCGTGGCGCCGCTGGAACGACCAGCTCGACCGAGGCGCCTGCCACTCCGTCCATCGTCTCGAGCGTCTCTTCGAGGTCACCCTCCTGCGCCTCGAGCTGTCGAAGGCGCTCGGCGCTGGCGGTCTCGATGAGCCCGGGGCTCTGCATGATGCTCTTGGTCGTCGCGCGGGAGACCCTGGGGAGTTTCAGTTGGGTCAAGACCTTCAGCGCCTCGCTGGCCTCGGCTGTCTCCACCTCGATGGCCCAGGTGAGCTTCTTGCCCTTCTCCGGCACCTTCTGGGCCCTGAACCCCCGCTCGAGCAATACCGAGAGCATCTCGTTGGCATCTCGCTCCTCGAGGCCGTGCTGCAGCTGTGACCCGCAGCCCAGGAGGAGCACGGCGAACGCACCGAGGAGGCGAGGAAAGGAGAGCTTCATCGTCATACCTGCGTCTGGAGGACCTGCTTGACGCCGCCGGTGGCCTTCTCGACCACCTTCCCCGCGAGGTCGAGCTCCTGGGAGGCTCGATAGACCTGCGCCTGCAGTGACAGGAGCTCGGCGGGAGAGAAGGACCTTCCAGACTCGGCCACCTTCAGGATCTCCTCCATGCGACGCTGGGCCTGGGAGACGCGAGCGAGCATCGTGATGCCGGCCGTCTGGGCGTGGGTGTGCCCTGGGCTCATGGGGCTCTCCACGTGGCTCCTCCGCGACAAGGGGCCGACCAGCTCAGGTCGAGTCGAGCCGCTCGCTCCGGCCTTCATCGCCTGATGGAAGCCCAGGGAGACCCTCGGGCTCGTTCCGGCACCGGTGATGCTCACCGGCCCTGCGCTGCTGAGCGGGTTGATGGACATGATGAGCCGCCACCTTTCATCGGAGATTGTTGATGGCTGCCTTGGCAGAGTCGTGGCGCACCTTGAGCACATTGGACAGCGCGTTGTACTCGCGGCTCTCCTGCTGCATGTTCATCTGCATCACCATCGAGCGATTGGCCTCTTCCCTCATGGTGTCGACCATTCCGCTCAGGCTCGCGGGCACGTCAGCCGTTCCCGTGCTCACCGGGTTACTCACCGAGCCCAAGTTGCCCGTGATGGCGCCGGTCGCCGCCGCCCGAGCCACCGTTCCTTGGTTCGCCAGGCTCGTCACGCTGTTGATGGCGGCGCTGACGATGCTGGCCCCAGGTATGGCGTTGAGCAAAGTGCCGCTCACCTGACCACCTGTCTTGACCGCGTCTTTCAACACACTGCCGAACGAGCTCGACGGGGTCTGCCGAGCCACGGTGGGAGTCAGGGAGATTCGATTATTTTCCACGGCCGCCTCCTGGGTATGACTGGGTCCCTTTCAGACAGCATGCCGTTGGTAAGTATCTAAAACGAGGCGCAAATGCCTGCTGGGGCGGGTCCGAAGAACGAGACGGGGTCTCCATCGAACGACAGGAAACTTGCCGCCGCACCTCGCCGATCTCATCATGTCGCACCTTGTAGTTAAGTGTAAGGAGTCGATGATGCAGGCAACTTCAAAGCGGTGCACTCCGTCGCGGTACCACCCACGGGTTCGAGCGGGTTTCATGGTGACCGTTGGGCTTCAAGGGCGGCAGGTGCTGACCAAGGCAGCCGACCTCTCGATGGATGGCCTGTTGCTCAAGGGGCCGCTGGGCGCGCTCGGGGAGCGCCTCTCGCTGCGAATCCCCCTACCGGCTGATCGAGAGATCGCGACCATCGCCACCATCGTTCGACACCAAGACGAGTGGGCGGCCTTGAAGCTCGACGAGTTGGACTGGGATGATCTCTTGGCCCTGGCCCGCTTCGTCCACCCGCGGCTCCCGAGCTAGACGAGACCAGCCTCAGCACCGGGGCCTGAGCCGGGTCACCAGGTCGATGAGCTCGACGCTTCGGAAAGGCTTGTGAATGTAGCCATTGGCGCCCGCCTCGGCCGCGGCGGCCACGTCGGCGCGCTTGGCCTTGGCGGTCAACATGTAGATGGGGACCTCGGCCAATCGGGTGTCGGCCCGAAGCATGCGGCAGAGGGCCACGCCGTCGAGCTGAACCGAGTCAGTGGAGGGCAGCACCACGTCGAGGAGCACGAGGTCGAACGATTGGCTCTTGGCGAGCCGAAGGCCTTCAAGGCCTGTCGCGGCCGTCTCCACCTCGCACGCCGACTCGGAGAGGAGGCTCCGTACCAGCTCTCGGATGACAGGCTCGTCCTCCACGACGAGGATGCGGAAGGGCTGCTCCATTCGAAGGAGACGACTCTATCCTCCTTGTGGGGCCCGGGACCATGTGGTTCCTCGAAGCGCACCTTCGCTCACTCGTAAGCCAGAGTGTGTCAGTGCAGGGTCGTGCCCGTGGGCGGGCGCTCGAGGCGCCGTCGCTCGGCCCGCAGCCGGCGCAGGTGCGTGTCGACCGCGTCGGCCACGTCGTTGCGCAACAGCCCCCGGGGGCGCGTGCCGTCGATGACCAGCTCGACGCCCTCGACCCGGAGGCACATCGCCCCCAGCTCGCTGGCGAGCGCGTCGCAGGTGAGCGCCAACGCCTCCACGCTGCTGCCCTCGAGGCGCAGCTCCGTCTGGGTGACGCGCGCCGGGTTGGGGGTCTGCACCATCGCCCAGGCGCCCTCGGTGAGCTCCACCCGCACGCTGTCGGCGGTGCTCGTGACCGGGCCCAGGTCGGCATCTTCGAGGCGCCGAGTGAGGGCGAGGAGCGTCGTCGGGGGCTTGTAGGCGTGGCGCGCCGAGGGGGGCTCCACGGTGCCGCGGACCACCGAGGTGGGGGGAGGCCTCGCTCGCCCGCCACGCGCAAAAAGCCGCCGCCCGAAGGTGATGAACGCCCAGAGGCCCAGCGCCCCGAGGACCAGGGGCAAGGGCACGAGGCCCAGCACTCTCGAGGCGACGATGACGAGCACCCACCCGCCAGCCGTGAGCCACTGCCGCTGGGCGCTCCTCATCGAGGGCCCTCTGGCTGGGGCGCCCTCAGAGCTCGACCACCGCGTCGCTCGAGGTCCACCCCTCGAGGGCATTGGGGAGCCTGATGCGGACGAACGTGCCCGAGGTCTCGAGCAGTCGCACCTTGAGCCCCGCGTGCACCTCGAAGGCCGTCTTGGCCGTGCCTCCGGGGAACTCCAGCACCCGGGCAGAGGGCGTCACCACCACCGCTTCGACGACGTTCCGGCGCACGTAGGAATGGATCGCCACCGCGCCGCCGAGGGCCGACGCGACGAGGAGCACGGCCCCCGCGGTCAGCGCGAAGACGAGGCGGGTGCCGGGCGTTCGCCGCCAGGCGAGGAACGCGAGGCCGAAGCCCAGCCACCAGGTGCCGAGGAAGCTCAGCGAGGCCAGGTGCTCATCGAGGGCGTCGGCCAGCCGTGTGGTGAAGGGCACGGCCTTCTCATCGCCGACCACCTGATCGACTTGCCGCTGCCGGGCGACGGCCAGGTTCGCCTCGATGTCCTCCTCGTTGGAGAGGCGCTTGGCGCGCTCGAGGGAGAGAACGGCGGCGCCCAGGTGACCCGCGGCGAGCTCCGTCGTCCCCAGGTTGAAGAGCACCGTCGGGCTGCCCAGCCCCGCCATGAGGAGCTTGTCGTACTTGGCCTCGGCAGTGGCGTAGTCACCCCGGAAGTAGGCTTCGTTGGCTTCGGTGAAGAGGGCCTGGGCCTCGGCCGCGGTGTACTGCCCCAGGGTGAGCGCGAGGACGAGGGAGATCATGTGGGCCAGCCCTCCATGGCGCGGGCGGCTTCCTCGATGGCACGTCGCCGGGCCGACGCCTCACCCATGCCGGGGGCGTAGCGGCCGAGGTCGCAGAGCTCGAAGACGGCGATGATGCGATCTCGGTCGCCGGGTGCGACGCCAGAGGGCTCGAGGCGTTGGGCGAGCTCAGGGCGGGTGAGGCCCTTGAGCGACGCGCCCAGCTTCGCCTCGAGGAAGCTGACCAGCGCGTGCTCGACCTCGGCGTAGAACTCGGCCGTCGAGCCCCCGGTGGCGAGTCGCTGGGCCTCGACCAACCGCTGCTGGGCTGCCTTGGCCTGGAGTCGCTGGAGCGCTTCGGGGCTCTTCTTCCCGGTGGCCTTTTGCACCAGCGCGAAGCCCAGGGTCACGAGGGCGAAGAGGAGCGGCACGAAGGCCAGAGGGAGGAACCAGGGCCGTCCCCAGAGCGGCCCGCCTGGAGCGATGAAGGAGGCCGTGTGGCGCAGCGGCCTGAGGCCCCCTCCGATGAGTTGATTCTTTGGCCCGTCGACGGCCGCCGTCGGGCTCGAGACTCCGACCGCCGCCCCGACGGTGCCCGGCTCGACGGTAATGGGGACGGGCTCCACCGAGGTCGTCTCCCACGACTTGCTCGAGGGGTCGAAGTACTCCAGGCGCAGGGCGGGCAGCACGAAGGTGCCGGTCTGCTGGGGCAGGAGCGTGTACTCCAAGGTCCGTTGACCCATGAGCGCGTTGCCCTTGGCTTCGGTGGTGTCCTTGGCCTCCGGGTCATAGGTGCGGAACGCGGCCGGAGCGTTCAAGGCTGGCAGCTGCACCGTCTGGACATTGCCCTTGCCCTGGACTCGCACCTTCACCTGGAGCGGTTCGCCCAGGGTGACCTTGCTCTGGCTGAGCTCGCGGCTGAGCCTCCACTGGCCAACCAGCCCCGACTTGCCCCCCGGCGGCAGCGGGCTCACTTTGACGGTGACCGCGTTCGACTTGCGGTTCACTCTTCGGCTGGCGAAGAGGTTGCCCGTGGTGATGTCGGCCTCGGCTGGCTCGATGGTGATGGTGCCGGGTTTGAGCGGGAAGATGGCCCGGGAGCGCAGGAGGTACTGGCGGTAGGGCACTCCGTTGAGCAAGCGCTGCTCGGGCATCAGCGTCGTGGGCACCTTCACGTCGGCCGAGTAGAAGCCGTCGAGCTTGGGAGGCTTGACGTTGTCCACCGAGGAGAGGTCGAGCCGGGCGTAGATGTGCAAGGTGTACGTGAGCTGCTCGCCCACCACCGCCTCGGCCTTGTCGAGCGTCGCCCGCAGGAAGAGGTCCGAGTCCGAGGTGGGGATCTCGGGCTCCACGAGCGCCTCCATATCGTCGTCGGGGAACCCAAAGCCAGGCGGGAGGCCGAAGGGCGAGCCGCTCCGCCGGGGACGTTCGCCCCCCATGCGCCCTTCCTGCACCTCGAGGGTGATGGGGTTGGTGCGGTACTCGTGGCCCGCGACCGAGAGCACGGCGGGAGGAATCGTCAGCTTGCCCGTCTTCAGGGCCCGCATGGTGAGGCTGTGCTTCTTCATGGTGGTGATGATGCCGGCGCCGCCAGCCCCCGCCGAGAAGCTCATCTGATCCGACACAGCCCGCCCCAGCAGCTCGAAGTGCGGCGGCGTGGGGAACTGCACCACCGCGCCTTGTGGGGCTCCGCCCACGACGATCTCGAGGACGAAGGTGTCTTCGGTGCCGACCTTCTGCCGGTCGACCGACATGTAGAACTGCACGTCCTCCGCGAGCGCCGGGAGGGCCAGCAGCATCAGGAGTGCGCTACCAATCCTTCGCATGGGGATCGCTCTTGGTGGTCTTCTGCCTGAATCGCCACAACTGCATGTTCTTCTCCGCGCTCTTGAGCGAGTCGAGCAGCCGCTCGGCCTCTTGCTTCGAGACGTCCACGCCTCCGTCGGGCAGCCAGCGTGCCTCACGCTCCTCCGCCCCGCCGTCGCCCTGCTGAGCGGCGCCGCCATCGGCTGAAACCCGGTCGGGCTCGTCGTCCTTCCCACCATCGCCCGATCGCTCCTTCTGGCCTGCTCCGCCGTCGCCCTGGCCCCCATCGCCCTGGCCACCGTCACCAGGCGCCGGTGGGCCACCATCGGAGCCTCCGTCGCTCCCTCCGTCAGACGGCCCCCCGTCGGGTCGGCCACCATCCAGCCCTCCGTCGGGCGCTCCACCATCGGGGCGGGCGCCGCCGTCGCCGCCGCCTCCGTCGGCCCCGCCATCGGGGCTCGGCGGGCTCTTGGGAGGCAGGTCTTTGAGAACGATCTCGAGGTTGTGGCGGGCCTGCTCATCTGACGGATCTTTCATCAGCGCCTTGCGGTACTCGGCGAGGGCCTCGGGCTTCTTGCCCTGGGCGTAGGCGACGTTGCCAAGGTTGTAATGAACCCGGCCCTGGAGCGTGCCCTCACGGTCGAGCTCCATGGCTCGCTGGAGCGCCGCCTTGGCCTCATCGTGGCGGCCGAGCTTGTACAGCGAGAGCCCGCGGTCGTAGTGCACCCGCGCGTCCTGGGGGCGCTCGGCGACCGCCAGGTCGAACTGCTCGAGGGCCCGGGCGAAGTCACCCTGGTCGAAGGCCTGCGTCCCGGCCTCGACGAGGGGGTGGTTCTTCTCGAGCGGCCCCATGGCGGTGGCGGTGGCGGCCAGGAGCCCGAGCAGGCTCACCAACGCGCGCCTCATGATCGCCTCCACGAGGGGAGGATGAGCACGCCGAGGAGCAGCAACACCACCCCGGCCGCCACGAAGGGCTGAAAGGCCTCTCCGTATTTCATGGTGAGGCGGCTCTCGAGCTCGCTCTTCTGCAGCGAGTCGATCACCTTGAGCACCTCGCCCACCGCCACGCCCCGGGGCTGGTGAAAGAACTGGCCGCCGGTCTCCGAGGCCACCCGGGTGAGGCCAGCGCGGTCGAGGCGGGTGATGACGGTGCGGCCGTCTTCGTCTTTCTTGTAGCCCACCACCGCGCCGTCGCGGTTGAGGACGGGAATGGGCTCGCCCTCCTCGCTGCCCAGGCCAACGGCGAGCACCCGGGCGCCGTCCTCCTTGAGCGCGGCGATGCCCTGGTCGATCTCTCCGGTGAGATCCTCTCCATCTGACAGGAGCACCACCACCCGGTCCTTGGCGCCCCGGTCGGCGGCGTCGAACACCTGCCGGGCGAGCAGGAGCGCGGCGCCGATGTTGGTGCCACCCTGGGGCATCGTCTCGGGGTCGATGGCCCTGAGGAACATCTTGGCCGCCGCGTAGTCGCTGGTGAGCGGGCACTGCACGAAGGCGTCTCCCGCGAAGGCGATGATGGCGACGCGATCGCCCTTGAGCACGTCGAGCAGCGAGGTCAGCTCGAGGCGGGCCCGGTCGATGCGCGAGGGCGAGACGTCGCGGGCGTCCATCGACTTCGAGGCGTCCAGCGCCACCACCACGTCGATGCCCTTTCGCTTGGTGACCTCGGCCCGCTCACCGCACTGCGGCTGGGCCAGCGCCAGCGCGAAGGCGACCAGAGCCAGGCTGGTGGCCGTGCCTCCTACCGCCGGCAGCACCACCGAAACGCCGGGGGCCAGGGCCTCGACGAGTCGCGCCGGGACCGCCCGGGCCACCCGCTTTCGCCGGTTGAGGGCCACCAGCACGACCGCGACGCCGAGCGCCAAGGCCAACCCCACGCCAAAGAGGAACGAAGGCTCGGCGAAGCCCAGCCGGTACCCCAACAAGGTGAAGCGCCAAGGTGTCATGGGAACACCCGGAGGATCGTGGCTCGCAGGAGCACCTCGAGCACCAGGAACAGCACGGCCCATGACAAGTAGGGGTGGTACAGCTCTCGGTAGGTGGTGGTGGCCCCGCCCTCGAGCAGCTTGGAGCGCTCCATGGAGTCGAGCACCTTCTCGAGCCCGTCCTTGAGGGAGTCTTTGTCGGTGGCGCGGTAGAACTCGCCTCCGGTCCGAGCGGCCATCTTCTGGAGCAGCTCGGGGTTGATGGGAATGTCGACCTCGCGCCAGGCGGTCTGGCCGAAGATGTCTTGCCCCATGGGGAAGGGCACCTTGCCGCCCTTGCCCACGAGAATGGTGTAGACGGGAACTCCCAGGGCCTTGGCCGCGTCGGCCGCGTCGAGGGGAGACACCTTGCCCGCGTTGTTGTCTCCGTCGGTGATGAGCACCACCACGCGGCTCTTGGCCTCCGAGTCTCGAAGGCGGTTGAGCGCGGTGGCCACCGCGTCGCCGATGGCGGTCCCGTCTTCCAGCACTCGCGTCCTCAGTTGCTTGATGACTTCTTTGAGCACCCCGTAGTCGAGCGTCAATGGCGCCTGGGTGTAGGCCTGGCCCGAGAAGACGACCAGGCCGATGCGATCGTTGGCCCGGCTCGAGATGAAGTCGGTCAGCACCTCGCGGGCGACGAAGATGCGGTTGTTGGGTCGGAAGTCGGCCGCTTCCATCGAGGTCGAGAGGTCGAGGGCGATCATGATGTCGATGCCCTCTACCGAGAGGTCCCTGATGCGGCTGTCGCGCTCCTGGGGCCGGGCGAGGGCGATGACCGCCAGGGCAAAGGCCGCGATGCGGAGCGCCGGGACCACCCACAACAGGTACGGCCGTGCCCCGCGCCCCTGGTGGAAGAGCTGCGAGGCGGCGGAGAACCGCAGCACCGCCCGTTTTCGGTGCTCGACCAGCGCCCAGACGATCAAGAGGGGGATGAGGGCCAAGAGCCACAGGACCCTGGGGCTGTCGAAGTCAGTGAGCACCATGGGCGCTCCCATTGGGCTCGGCCGACGGCGTCGCGGCTCGGGTGGTATCGCGCACCAAACGATACGCCAGCTCGAGGTGCGCCTGGCATTCGGTCACCGTCGGCTCGGCCTTGGCGTAGCGGGCGAAGTCCGATTGGTGGGCGAAGGTCGAGACGTTCTCGAAGTCGAGGCCCGGGGTGGGGCGCTCCTGGAGCGCCTCGAGGAGCTCGGGTGTGGTGCGCTCGAGGGCCTCGAAGCCGAAGCGCTCGCCGAGGTAGCCGCGGAGGATCTCCGACAGTCGGAAGTAGAACTCCTTGAACCTTGATTGACCGAGCAGGTCTCGTTCGGCCAGCTCGTCGAGGGCGCGGGTGGTGCGCACGTGGAGCGGCTCGGGCGGAGGAGGCGGGGGTGTCGTGTGCCGCCTCCGAGCCAGCCAGCGAAAGAGGAGCACGCCCAGCGCCACCAGGGCCAGCGCCCCGAGCAGCCCGTAGACGAGACGCCAGGTTCGCACCGGCACTTGCTCGGGAGGCCGCACGTCGTAGAGGTCGGCTCCGCTGGTCTGGGCGTCGGCGGGGAGCGAAGAGACGACCCACACGTCGGCGCGGGGGGCCGGCACGTGAGTCACTTCTGCCTCGTCGGTGACCTCGAAGGTCAACGGTGGTGTCGGGAGCTTGCCCAGGCTGAAGGCCATCAGCGACACCTTCACCGTCGTGGTGGACGAGTCGGCCCCGTCGACCCGCGACCGTTCTTGCCCCAGGTACTCGAAGTCGCCCAGCTCGCCGGGCGTCGCCAGCTCGTAGCGCTGCGAGGGAACATGGGTGACGACGAGCTCCAACTCGAAGGGCTGGCCGACCTTGACCTTCTCGGGCACGACGCGTGCCTCGAGCTTGAGAGGGGGCACTGCCCCTCCGTCGAAGGCGGCCGAGCTGCCGGTCGCAACCAGGGTCATGAAGAGAAGAGGAAGACGCACCACGGGGTCCACGTTCTTCCCACAAAACGCGCTCGATGATGGGAACTTCCGCCGCGTTTCCCAGGGGGCGCGTCCGTGGAATTGACGGTGCACTGACCGAGGGGTCTCCCTGACCTGGGAGACATGAGCTAAGAACCGCCGCGCATGAGCCAATTCACGATCGACGTCGACGCCGAGGCGGTGTTCCTTGACGGGGCTTGGTACACCCGGGAGGACCTCTCGCGGCGGATCAAGGCGATGCTCGACGAGGGCGACTTCAACGTGGCCACGCCGTCGTTGGCTCTGCAGGAGCTCACTCAGACGATGCAGGGCATTCGGACGCTGGCGTTTCGCTGCACGCCCGAGCTCGCCGAAGCCCTGGGGCACCTGGCGGCCAGGCTCGGCCAGTCGGTGGGGGCGCTGGTCCGCGAGGCCGCGACCCAGTACGTCACCGACGCCAACTCGGCTCCGGTGCACACCCCTGGTCCCGTGCTGCTCGAGACGCCCGCCCGCGCCGTCGTGGCGCCCCACGAGGCGGTGATCGAACCCCGGGTGCCGACCAGCTCGACCCAGGAGGATCTGCCCAAGGTCGTCATCGATCAGCCTCCGCTCGTCATCGCTGGCCCCGGTGCCCTGCGCGCCGCCGGCGTCGTGGCCGAGCCGCCCAACGAGCTCAAGGCCCCCAGCGCCGCGTCCGCCGAGGCGGCCTCCAGCGAGCACCGCTGGTTCAAGCAGTAGGCTCGATGCTCATGCTCTCTCTTCTCTCGGTCGTGGTGGCGCTCGCGGGCCCACAGTCGTTGCCTCCTTGGATGACCGGCGAGAGCCAGCCGGAAAATCTCGCGGTCACTCTGGTGACGTTCGGGCCCGGCGACGAGCTCATCTCGTGGTGGGGGCACAGCGCCCTGGTGGTGGAGGATCGCCGCCTGGGGCAGGGCCGGCTCTACAACTACGGCATGTTCGGCTTCGACGAGGGCTTCTTCGGCCGCTTCTTCAAGGGGCGCCTGGAGTTCTGGGTGTCTGACCAGGACCCCATCGGCCTCACCTACCGCTACTACCAGCGGGAAAACCGCGACGTGCGACTCCAGGAGCTCGACCTCTCGCCAGGCCAGGCCGCGGAGATCGCCCGGGCGCTGGGCGAGAACGTGCTGCCGCAGAACCGCGTCTACCTGTACCACCACTACCGCGACAACTGCTCCACCCGCCCCAGAGACCTCATTGACCGAGCCGTCGGCGGGCAGCTCAAGGCCGCGACCAGCGGGCCCTCGCGCATGACGCTCCGAGCCCATACGCTGCGCTATTCGCAGGTCGACCCTCCGGTTGCGCTGGTGCTCGACTTTCTCCAGAACGACGAGCTCGACCAGCCCATCACCCAGCAGGCGGAGGCCTACCTGCCAGACGAGCTCGAGCAGCAGGTGCAATCGCTGGTGGTGTCACGGCCCGACGGCACCCGGGGGCCCCTGGTGAGGAGCCAGCGCGACCTGTTCAAGGCGAAGCGGCCTTCGCCACCGGAACGGGCGCCCAACTGGGTGGGCGCGTTGGTGGCCCTCGGGTTGGGCTTGGCGCTCGCCGCGCTGGGGTTGGGTCACTGGGGCCGTGAGGGGGCGTTGGTGCCGCGAGTGCTCCTGGGGCTCCTCACGGCCGTCTACGGGCTGGTGCCGGGTATTCTCGGCACCGGGCTCTTCGTCATGGGGCTCTTCACCGACCACAGCGTCACCCACCGCAACGAGAACCTCTTCCTCGCCAACCCCATGACGCTCGCGCTGCTCCCGCTGGGCGTGATGCTGGCGCTGGGCTCCAAGAAGGCGCCGCGGCTCCTGTGGGCGACGTGGACAGCTCTGGCGGCGCTCTCGCTCGTGGGGGTGGTGCTCAAGGTGCTCCCCGCGTTCGATCAGGCCAACTGGAACCTCATCGCCCTTTTCCTGCCCATCAACCTCGGGTTCGCCCTGGGCGCGTGGCTCGACCGTCACCAGTCGAGCCGACGCGTCGCCGTGGCGGTCGCTCAGCCTTCTACTTGAAGTTCGCCAGGGCGAAGTCCCAGTTGACCAACTTCTCGAGCCAGGTCTCGACGTACTTGGCGCGCACGTTGCGGTAGTCGATGTAATACGCGTGCTCCCAGACGTCGCAGGTGACCAGGCACGTGAGCCCCTTGCTGGCCGGGGTCTCGGCGTTGGGCGTGGTGACGATCTTCAGCTTCTCGCCCTCCTTGACCAGCCAGGCCCAGCCCGACCCGAATTGGCCCAACGCGGCAGTCTGAAACTGGGTCTTGAAGTCGGCCAGGCTCCCGAAGTCGCGCTTGATGGCGTCAGCCAAGGTGCCATGGGGCTCGCCGCCTCCAGCGGGCTTCATCGACTTCCAGTAGAAGTCGTGGTTCCACACCTGGGCCGCGTTGT